>CAIWNB010000419.1 GCA_903913965.1 uncultured beta proteobacterium | reverse complement strand
GGTATCTTGGCAGGCGCAGCACAGGAGGGGAGGGCGGCCTTATGAAAAACCGCTATTTATCCATGGCTTATGCGCAACAGTTAACATCATACATCGGATTCGCTTAAACGCAAACCAAGGCGATGATGCGCAGTTGACGCGCTATGCGGCGGTTAGCCGGTGGCGAGGGGCGGTTTGGCGGCTGCCGGCTTGGCTGGCGGTTGGGGGGTGTTTAGGGCCAGATTGTTGCGCAGTAGATCGAGCTGCTCACCTTGTTTTTTCAGGGATTGGCGCTGGCTATCGAGTTGCTTGATCCGTTCCTGAACCGACATCATGTTGTCCTTCATGTTGCGCAGGCTCTCGACGCGTTTAAGCATGAGATTCTGGCGCTCCATGATTTGCCCGTTCAACGGACCCAATGCCCCGCGCAGCCAGTGTTCTGTGTCGAGGCGCGTCAGTTCGAACTGCTGGCGGGCTTCCTCAACCAGACCATCGTAAAATTTTTTGACCAGAAAATCCTTGTAGGTCGCGATATTCACCGGATCGTGGCAGAAAGAGCGGGCGTTTTCCTCGTGCGTGTGCATGGCGTCGAGGTGTTTTTCCAAATTGATCGGCGGTGGGGTCAGTTTGGCCAAGCCATAGTTTTCATGGAAACTTTGATAGATGCCATCGACCGTGTGATGCAGATTTTCCGCGTAATTGAGGATTTTCTGAACCTGGGTTGCGAAATAGGAAAACAGTCCCTGCATGTTTTTCCATAAGCCTGCGGTCGTCCAGGCCCCTTGTATGAATTCGCGGTCGTAACTAAGAATTTCTTCAATGCGATCATCGTGCAGGGTTGCCAGCAGCTCCTGACCCCGCGCGTTGAGGTCTGAATAGATGACGTTGAACTGGGTCACGCTTTTTTGGTAGAGCTTGCGCTCGTTTTCTAACCGGGTCAGCATGTCCTGCGCGACAGTCTGGTTTTTACCCGATGTCGAGGTCAGATCCTGCATTTCTTTGACGGTTGCGATAAAGCGCCCGGCGACGGCTTGTCGCGCCGATTGCACCAGTGGACCGATTTCCTTGACGACGGCTGACATGAGCAGCGCCTGGCGTTCAGGCACTAGCTTTTCACCGTGCATTTTCTCAAGGCGTGAAAAGCCGTCCATTAGTGCACTCGATTCCTCGTGCGCAAGACGCGAGGCCACCGCTTTTGCAATTGGTAGCGCCAGCACGTTCTCACTGGGCAATTCAAGTTTTTGCGCCACGTTGGATTCGGTAGTGGCATCCGCGCCGGCGCTGCTATCGAGTACGACGAATTTATGCGCTTGCGAGTTTTGCGCGTATTGTTTCCAAACGTCATGCGAGGTTGTCGCGAGGTCCTTGCCAAGTACCATTAGCAGTGACTGTGCGCTGGAGCCTATGCGCATGGCCACTTCAGGTTCGGAGGCCAGCATTTGTGCTCCCGGTGTGTAAAGAGCGATCAAGCCGCTTTTTAGCATCGGGTGCGGAATGTTAATCAATGCGTAGCGCCACGCCGGGATCATGACCGCGTCGCCGCTGCGCTCGACATTGTGCAACGTCAGCGAACGCGCTTCGTCGATGCTGACGGCGCGCGACTCCATGAGACTTTGTGTGGCTTCGGCGATCGACTCCGGCGAATCCGGATTCAGACGCATGGTGATCCACTCGATTGGACTACGCCGCAGGTTGGCGATACTTTCCTGGTTCTTACGCGTGTCGATCGGCAATACACGCACGTAAGGCGACTCTCCCGGATCATGAAAAATCTCGGTAGCACACAAAAATTCACTGCCGGCACCCACCGGTAGCAGACCGTTCGGCATGTCGGAAAAAAGCAGTGCATTGATGATGCCGATTTTGTCCTCGGCTGACTCACCCATAAACGCCAGACGGATACGGTCGTTACGCAGGCCCTCAACCATGTCGTAAATACGCAAGGTCTGTTCAATATCGGCGTGGCCGTAAGTATCCTGCCAGGATCGAAAGTCGTCGATCGCCGCGACTAGTTTGGTGCGCCATTCGGTAAATTGCGCAATGCGTTGTTCTAGTTGGCTGGGCATGATGCCTCCAGGCTGGCGAGCAGGTTCATGAGTGTGGTGTCGCAACGAGCAAGTTCGACAATCTTGCGACGTCCGCGCGTACCTTGGCGGATGCTGATTTGCGAGGGCGGGAGATTAAACCATTGATGTAAAAAGTCAATTAGCGCCCAGTTGGCTTTATCATCAACCGCCGGCGCGGCGATTCTGAGCTTCAGCGCGTCGCCATGGCGGCCGGCAACCGCGGTATGGCGTGCGTTCGGCTGAATGTAAAGTGTTAGCGTAATTTTTCCGTTCCCTGGGTCGTTTTTCCACCAGCCATGACTTTCGGTGGTGGTCAAAGTAGCCGCCCTAGATTGGTTTCCAGCCACGCCAGTGGTACTGCCAATACTAGCTGGCAAACCAGTAGTGCCGCCAGAGGGGATAAATCGACATTGGCGATCAGCGGGATGACTTGCTGAAAAGGTCGCAGTAATGGACGGGTTACGCTATTGATCACCGGTGCGATCGGGCTGTAGGGATTCACCCAGCTTAATATGGCTTGCAGGATCAAGGTGCCAATAAGGAGATATACCGTCAGTTGCGCTATGTGGATCGCTGCCAGTGCGAATAACGTCAGCGGTGCCATCGCTGCGGCGCCCCCCGGGCGGGCTCCGTTGATTTCAAGCAGTAGCCAGAGTTTTAACGTTTCGGTCATTAACGCGAGCATCAGCGTCGCGAGATCAAGTCCCCAGAGGCCCGGAACGAAGCGCCTCGCCGGGATAACAATGAAATTAGTCAACGCTGCCACAAATTCCGAAAGCTGGTTGCGAGCAGGCGCGCGCACCCACTGCAGCAAAAAGCGCGTAATTAAGGCAAAGGCGAACAAGTCACCAATGGTGTTGATCAGGAAAATCAATGTTTGGGCCAGCATGCGAGGAGTGCCTAATCCTTACCAAGTTCCGCGCCGAGCACACGACTACGGTCATTGGCTGCATTAACGGCACGCATGATCGCTGCCTTGACCCCGTCGGCCGCCATACTTTTGAGGGCCGCTTCGGTGGTGCCGCCCTTTGAGGTGACGCGTTCGCGCAACACGGCGACGTCCTCTTCGCTGCCGGCGGCGAGTTTTGCCGCACCGAGCATGGTTTCAAGCGTCAATTCGGCGGCTGTGGCGTCGGTTAACCCTAATGCCGTAGCCGCATCGCGCATGGCTTCCATGAAGTAGAACACATAGGCAGGGCCGCTGCCCGACAGGGCGGTGACGGCGTCGAGCTGACTCTCGTCCTCGACCCAGACCACCTTGCCAATTGCCTTGAGTATGCGTTCGACCGCGCTGCGTTTTTCCGCATCGAGATCTTGCGGCGCCAACGCCGCAGTAATGCCCGCGCCAATCAGGGCCGGCGTATTGGGCATACAGCGCACAATGCGTTTGTAATCCCCGAGCCAGCGCCCCAGATCGGCCACGCGCAAGCCCGCTGCAATGCTCAATACCACCTGGTTTTGCAGACGTGCGGCGAGCGGTGCAACCGCGTCTCGCATTTGCTGCGGTTTGACCGCAAGCACAACGACATCGCCAATCTGTGCCAGCTCGTTGATTGCGCCTGCCGTGGTCAGGCCAAAGCGGTCGGTAAGCTGGGTGCGCGCTGCGGCGATTGGTTCGACGATATTCACGTCTTTTGCGTCAAAACCATCGCGTACCAAGCCGCCGATGATGGCACCCGCCATATTGCCGCCGCCAATGAAGGTAATTTTCATGTCAGAGTCCTGAAGTTCGAGTGTGACGTTAAGGTCGCCATTGTAGTGGCGCAGCGTTGCCGGCGGCAGTCCAGACAACAAAACATTGCCGCGTCAGGCGGTTTGGCGTGTACCGAAAATCGCCGTGCCGATGCGCACCATGGTGGCGCCTTCGGCAACGGCAGCCTCCATATCCGCGGACATGCCCATGGAGAGCGTGTCGAGCGGTATGCCGTGGGCGGTGAGGTCGTCGCGCACGCGCCGCAATTGCGCGAATTGGTTGCGCTGTACGGCAGTGTCATGGCTCGCCGGGGGGATCGTCATCAGGCCACGCAGCCGCAGCTGCGGCAGTTGCATGATGCTTTGTGCCAGTTTCAGCGCGGCGGCAGGTTCAACGCCACTCTTGGTTGATTCGTCGCCAATATTGACCTGAATGCAAATCTGTAGCGGTGCCATTGCTGCGGGTCGCGCGCTTGCCAGGCGTTCAGCGATTTTCAAGCGATCAATACCGTGCACCCAGTCGAAATGTTCCGCAATCTGGCGCGTCTTGTTGCTCTGAATCGGACCGATAAAGTGCCAGATGATTTGCAGTTCCTGTAACGCCGTGATTTTGTCGAGGGCTTCCTGTACATAGTTTTCACCGAACGCGCGTTGCCCTGCGGCATAGGCGCCGCGTATGGCATCGACCCCGAACGTTTTGCTGACCGCCAACAGTTCGATGTCGTCCGCAGCCCGTCCGCAGCCCTGTGCGGCGGCCCCGATGCGGGCTTTCACTGCTTGCAAGTTGTCGGTGATTGTGTCCATAATTTCAAGCGATTACTCGGGTTCGCGGGTGCAATTTTCAAGGTTGCGGCGCGCCATCCTTTTCCGCCCACCGTCGGCCCGCAACAACTGGGAAATTATAATGGACATCTCCGAACTGCTTGCTTTTGTCGTCAAGAACAAAGCATCTGACCTGCACTTGTCGGCCGGACTGCCGCCGATGATCCGCGTGCATGGCGACGTACGTCGCATCAACCTGCCGCCGATGGAGCACAAGGACGTGCACGGCATGATTTATGACATCATGAACGACGGCCAGCGCAAGTTTTACGAAGAAAATCTCGAGTGTGATTTTTCTTTTGCGATACCGAATCTGGCGCGTTTCCGCGTCAACGCCTTTGTGCAGCAGCGCGGTGCAGCCGCCGTGATGCGGACTATTCCTTCCAAGATTCTCTCGCTGGAGGATCTCAAGGCGCCGAAAATTTTTGGTGAAATCGCCGACCAGCCGCGTGGCATGGTGCTGGTGACTGGGCCCACTGGCTCGGGCAAATCGACGACCCTGGCGGCGATGGTCAATCACAAAAATGAAACTGAATACGGCCACATTCTGACGGTCGAAGACCCGATTGAGTTCGTGCATGAGGCAAAAAAATGCCTTATTAATCAGCGTGAAGTCGGTCCGCACACACTGTCGTTCGCCAATGCGCTGCGTTCTGCGTTGCGTGAAGACCCGGATGTCATTCTGGTGGGTGAGATGCGCGACCTCGAAACTATCCGGCTGGCGATGACCGCAGCTGAAACCGGTCACCTGGTGTTTGGAACATTGCATACAAGTTCGGCGGCGAAAACGATAGACCGTATCATTGATGTGTTTCCTGCCGAGGAAAAAGAAATGATCCGGGCGATGTTGTCCGAGTCGTTGCGTGCGGTGATTTCGCAGTCACTGCTCAAGACCAAGGATGGCTCTGGACGCGTTGCCGCGCATGAAATCATGATGGGAACGCCGGCCATCCGTAACTTGATCCGCGAGGGGAAAGTGGCGCAAATGTATTCGGCGATCCAGACTGGCCAGGCTTTCGGCATGCAGACGCTCGATCAAAATCTGCAAGAGCTGGTCAAGCGCAATATCGTGTCGGTTGACGAGGCGCGCAGCAAGGCCGCCATCAAGGACAATTTCAAATAACGCTGCGTTGTTGATGACGTCAGAGTGGAACCGCAATAGATTAGGGGAGTAGGCAATGGATCGTGATCAGGCCGTACAGTTTATGCATAACCTGCTGCGAGCCATGCTCAGCAAAAAAGCGTCTGATCTGTTTATTACCGCGGGTTTTCCGCCGGCTTTTAAGGTCGACGGCAAGATGACGCCGGTGTCGAATCAGACCCTGACGCCGCAGATGACCGCTGATCTCGCTCGCGGCATCATGAACGACAAGCAGGCCGCCGAGTTCGAGGCGACCAAAGAATGTAATTTTGCGATCGCGCCGGCCGGCATCGGCCGTTTCCGTGTTAACGCCTTCGTGCAGCAGCAGCGGGTCGGGCTCGTTATGCGCACGATCACTACGACCATTCCAAATTTTGACGCGATGAAATTGCCGCCTGTCCTCAAGGACGTGGTGATGAGTAAGCGCGGGCTGATTATTTTTGTCGGCGGCACGGGCTCTGGAAAGTCAACGTCGCTGGCGGCGATGATCGGTTATCGCAATGAAAACAGCTATGGACACATCATCACCATCGAAGACCCGGTCGAGTTTGTGCACGAGCACAAGAATTGTGTGATTACGCAGCGCGAAGTAGGTGTTGACACAGACTCGTGGGAGAGTGCCCTGCACAACACGCTGCGCCAGGCGCCGGACGTTATTCTGATTGGAGAAATCCGCCACCGCGAAACCATGGAGCATGCGATTGCGTTCGCCGAGACCGGCCACCTCGCCATGGGAACGTTGCATGCCAACAGTGCCAACCAGGCGCTCGACCGTATCATCAATTTCTTCCCTGAAGAGCGTAAGCAACAATTGCTGATGGATTTGGCGCTGAATATGCGCGCGCTTGTTGCGCAGCGCCTGGTACCGACCAAGGAGGGTAAGGGGCGGCGTGCCGCGATTGAAATACTGCTTAATTCGCCGTTGATCCAGGACCTGATCTTCAAAGGTGAGGTGCATGAAATCAAGTCGATCATGGCGAAATCGCGCGAACTTGGCATGCAGACTTTTGATCAGGCGTTGTTCGATTTGTACGAGGAGGGGGCCATCAGCTATGAGGATGCGCTGCGCAATGCCGACTCGGTTAACGAATTGCGCCTGAAGATCAAACTCGAGGGCAAAGAGGCCAAGGACAAAGACGTGATGTCGGGCATTGAGCATTTGAACATCGTTTGATGGGGCATCTCTGCCATGTGCAACGCCGGGCGCGACCCGGCGTTTTTGTTTGTTTGTGAGCCTCCCCTACGAATGGACGACCATCGCATTCTCCGCGTTGGTCGTTTGCGGCGCCTATGTCGTGTTCGGGATTTCCGCTTTCGGTGCTGCGTTGATTACCGTGCCGGTACTGTCCCATTTTACCCTTTGGATTTTGTGCTGCCCACCTGCGTGCTGCTTGACGTGTCCGCAGCCATCGCGATGGGTGCCAGGGTTTCCCGTGCTGCCGACAGGCGGGAGCTTCACTGGATGGTGCCACTTTGTTTGCTGGGCGCGGTGTTGGGAGTGACATTGCTGGTGAGTTTGCCACGCAGGGCCACCCTTGCAGCGTTCGGGGTGTTGCTGCTTTTTTACGGTGTTTACACGCTGTATCAAGGCAAGGTCGTACGCATGATCAGTCGTGGCTGGGCGCCGCTCGCCGGCTTCATGGGCGGACTAATGGGGACCTTGTTCGGCATCGGGGCGCCGCCTTATGCCATGTATCTTTCCCACCGAATCACGGACAAGGCAGCTTTGCGTGCTACGTTGTCCAGCATGGTGTTGATGTCGACGACAATACGCGCGCTGGTATTTGCGCTCGGAGGGTTGATGCTGCGGGATCGTTTGGTTATGTTCGCTGTTTTGTTGCCCTTCGCGCTGGCTGGATTGTGGTGGGGTAACCGCTTGCAGGGGCGGATATCGCGCGAGCAGCTCGGACGATTCATCAGCCTGCTGGTTTTGCTGATCGGTGCATCTGTGCTGATCAGGGCTTTTACCTGAGGACGTAGGAATGCTGCACAACACGGAATTCTGGGTCATTGCGCTGCCAGTTATTTTTATTGGCTATTTTATGTTTGGGGTATCGGGCTTTGGTGCATCTCTGATCACTGTGCCGTTGCTCTCGCATGTGGCGGCGCCAGCGCAGCTGTTACCCATGTTGGTCGTGCTGGATATTAGTGCAGCGCTCATTCTGGGCGCCCGCTTTCGTGCTGACATGGCGCGGCGGGAGGTGACGCTGCTGATCCCCTTCACGATCCTTGGTTGCGCGTTGGGTGTGACGCTGCTGGTCAATCTGCCGCGCGAAGCGCTCATGCTGGGTATTGGCGTTTTCACGTTGCTCTATGCCGCTTACCAACTTTACGATCCGGTCAATATCCGTCCAATCTCGCGTGTTTGGGCAGCGCCGGCTGGATTTGTGGGCGGCATGATGGGCACGATGTTCGGCGCCGGTGCGCCGCCTTACGTCATGTATTTGACCCGTCGTGTGGCTGAAAAAGCCGCGCTCCGTTCCACTATTGCGGCAATGGCCGTTCTGAGCATTGGCGCACGGTTTCTTGCGTTCGCGGGTGCGGGGCTGATGTTCAATGGCGAACTGTGGATGGTTTGTGTGTTGCTCGCACCGGCCGCCGGATTCGGGCTTTACTGCGGGCACCGCATGCATTTGCGTATCAGCCGCCAGCAAATGTTGCGTTCAATTTTTATCATGCTGCTGGTTTCGGGCGGGTCGCTGCTGGCAAGGGCCTTATCCCAATAGGTGCGCTACGGTCGCGCATGGTTTCCGTCGATGATCACTCTTCTGAGTACATCCTTCAGTCGGCCCTTATGCATAAAGCCCCAGTCGCCGCCGTACTCGATGTCATCAATGACCCAGCGCCCTCTGCTGCGGACAAGATGTATTTTGTCGACCCACTGCGCGCTGTTGCCACCGCTGCCGTAGCGCAGCTCTACACCACAAAAAGTTGCGGCCTCCGTACGCTTGCACTCGCGCACAGTAAAATGCTCCGCGCCCTCAAATAGCGAGGTAAATATATCCCCTTGCACGAGCGGTGGAACCAGCCTCCTGGTGACTTTTGTGTAATGGCGTTCAGCCAAGTCGGCGCGTTCCAGTAGCTGGGCTAGCGTGTGTGAAATCGCGGGTGAAAATTTGGCGCGTATGGCGGCATTAGGAATGCCGGTCGGCCTGTTGTTTAGGTATATCCGATAGAAAGCGCTGGCGGCGTGTTCTAGGCGGCTATCGGCTTGCGCTTGGGATGGGCCAACAAACCCGGCCCAGGTGGCACAGCAAACCAGCACACCAGTCTTCAGGATCCGTTTGGCATCGAGGGGTAGGACCATGGCGCGCACGAGAGCTCACTTTTTGCCTGGCAAATATTGATTTTGTGCAATTCAGCACCGCTTAGCAATGCGTGCGGGCATTGCCTCGCCGCTGCCATCATTGGTTGCTGAGTAACTAAAACCGCCGTAAGCCCTCGGTTTATCGGGATTAGAAAATATTTTGAAGTATTTCTTTCAAACCCAAAAAGACTTTGCTACAATTCGCCCCCTCCTGAGGTGCACGAGGAAACGTAATAAGTTTCCAGCCTCAATGATCTTTAAAAATATACAGCCGATAAGTGTGGGCACTTGGTTCTGAGGCGGTTCAATTTTCTTAGGGGAATTGAACAACTTTCAAAATAGAAGTGCTCGCATGAAGTTTTAAAAAACGTCAAGCGAGAGTAATACTTTGC
>CAIWNB010000418.1 GCA_903913965.1 uncultured beta proteobacterium | reverse complement strand
GATACGTCCCACCGGACGACAGTAATTGTTGGCGGACCGCAGGGTCGAAACAAATGTTGCCCGGCCCCGATGCATCGCGGCTTGAATTTGGCATCTACCTCTGCACTTTCTGGGCGGATCACCTCACATAACCAAAGAAAAAATCATTTACGGGAAATGAGAAAACAGGCGGCAACGCAAATATCCGGCAAGCAGATATTCTGCGCTATGCGCGAACACTGGGCCGAATTGAAAAGCCTTTTCCGCTGGATCCTCTGATCGACCGGTTTATCCTGTTGAAGTTTGCCTCATCCTCCGTTACTTTCAGGGCTTGCCAGAGCACGGCACCATTAAGAGCCAAGATGAACGATTCCCTCCTCGATGAGAACCTGCGGCAAATCCGTGATTCAGTGTTGAAACTGTGCGCTGGCTTCGGCGACGCCTATTGGCTGGAACACGACCGCACGGCAGAATTTCCAGAAACGTTTTATCGCGCAATTGCCGATGCCGGCTGGCTGGGGATCGCGATGCCGGAGCAATACGGCGGCGCCGGACTTGGCATCGTCGAGGCCGCAGTGCTGATGCAGGCGATAGCCGAATCGGGGGCGGCGATGAGCGGCGCCTCCGCCGTGCACATGAATATTTTCGGCTTGCAGCCGGTGGTGGTGTTTGGCAGCGACGAGCAGAAGCAGCGCATGCTCCCGCCGCTGCTACAAGGTCACGAAAAAGCCTGTTTCGCGGTGACAGAACCGGATGCGGGGCTGAACACCACACAGATCAAAACCATGGCGAAGCGCGAAGGTGACCGCTATGTGGTGTCGGGCTCCAAGATCTGGACCTCAACCGCGCAGGTGGCCGACAAGGTGCTGCTACTGGCGCGCACGACACCACTCGATCAGGTCAAGAAGCGCACCGAAGGCCTGTCGCTGTTTTATACCGACATCGACCGCAAGCATGTTGAAGCCCGCGTCATCCACAAAATGGGACGGCATGCCGTTGATTCCAACATGTTGTTCATCGACAAGCTGGAGATTCCGGAGAGCGACCGCATTGGCGCCGAAGGCGATGGCTTCCGCTGCATACTGCACGGCATGAATCCGGAGCGCGTGCTGATCGCCGCGGAGGCGGTCGGCATTGGCCGCGTGGCCTTGCAACGCGCGGCGAAGTACGCCGCCGACCGAGTGGTGTTCGACCGGCCGATCGGACAGAACCAGGGCATCCAGCATCCGCTGGCGAAGTGCTGGATGGAGCTCGAAGCGGCCAACCTGATGGTGATGCATGCGGCGCGGTTATATGACAGCGGGCGCGACTGCGGCGCTGAAGCCAACGCCGCCAAATATCTGGCCGGTGAAGCGGCCTTCGCAGCCTGCGATACCGCGGTGCTGACGCACGGCGGCATGGGGTATTCAGCCGAGTATCACGTCGAACGCTATTTACGCGAGAGCATGATCACGCGCATTGCACCGATCAGCCCGCACCTGATCCTCAACTACATTGCCGAGCGTGTGCTCGGCCTGCCGAAATCCTATTGAGGATTCCGGCGGCGCGATGACGAAAGATCAAGCCTAATTGGCTTTGAGATTAAGCTGGCGGATAATTTTTCCCCAGCGCTGATATTCACTCTGCACAAATTTCGCGGCAACTTCGGGCGGGCCGTTGACGATTTCAGTAATGCCGGCGGCACGCAGACGGTCCTGCACATCCTGCAACTTCAGGGCTTTGTCGAATTCTTCATGCACGCGCTGCACCACGGCGGCGGGTGTTTTCGCCGGTGCGAACACCACATACCAGGTCATTACGGTATAGCCCTTCAACCCTGATTCATCGAGCGTCGGAATTTCCGGCGCATTGGGCGAACGTTTGATACCGGTCTGGCCGAGCGCGCGCACGCGGCCCGCGCGCACCTGTGCCAGCGTTTCCGACATCGGCAACGAGGTGAATTCAAGCTGGCCACCAATCACGTCCTGCAGCGCCTGCGGCCCGCCCTTGTACGGCACGTGCAACATTTCAACGCCAGCCATCATGCGCATCACTTCGCTGGCCAGATGCGATGAACTACCCATACCAGAGCTGGCGAAACGCACCTCACCGCGATGCGATTTGGCGAGTTTGATCAGATCCCCGATGTTGCGCGCCGGCAGCGCATTATTGGCGACGATCAGCAGCGGTGCTTCGCCGATGTAGGTGATGGCGACGAAATCCTCGATCCGGTAATTGACCTTTTCAAAGAGGGTCGGATTAATGGCAATACCGATCGGGCTATAGAGCAAGGTGTAGCCATCGGCATCCGCCTTGGCGACGAAATCAAAGGCAATGTTGCCGCCTGCCCCGGGACGATTGTCGGCAATAAAAGTCTGCGCGTTGTTCTCGGACAATTTTTGTCCGAGGATGCGCGCTGTGGTATCGGAGCCCCCGCCCGGGGTGAAAGGGATCACCAGTCGTACCGGACGCACCGGCCATTTCTGCGCGTGGGCAGTGGTGGTGCCGAGGGCCAGCGCGGCGCAGGCGGTGATTAATGCAGTGACGGTGATACGGCTCACGTAATTCATCGGAACTCCTTTGCAGTCAGGCTGACTGTGATTAATCGAAAGATGTCATGTCGGAAGACCATCAAAACCGGATGGCGACTTTTCCCAGCAAGGTGTTTTGTTCAACGTAATCTTTGGCGGCCGGTAATTCATCAAAGGAAAATGTGCGGTCGATCACCGGCACTATACGACCGTCCGCAATCGCCGGCATGACCTCACGCTCGAAGCCTCGTTGCGCAACCGCACGTGCCGCAGTCGATAGTGGCGCATTCGAAAGCCCAAAAATTTGCAGACGTTTGCCGTGCACCGACTCAAGATCAAGTGCCGTCATCATCTGCCCGTCAACGTAGCCGACCACCGCCAGACGGCCGAAATCAGCGAGTGCCGCAAGACATCCCGGAAAAGCGCTACCGCCCACCAGATTCACGGCAAGGCCAACACCAGCGCCGCCTGTAATCTGCAGCACTTCCTCCGCAAAGTTTGCGCCACGCGCTTGTATCCCGGCGTCGAGCCCGAGCGCCTTCAAGCGCTCAAGCTTTTCTGCGGACCCGGAGACACCAATTACCCTGGCCCCACAAATTTTTGCGATCTGCAACGCGGCGACACCAACGCCGGAAGAAGCCCCGGCAATCAACAGCCATTCGCCGTCTTGCAGTTGGCCTAATTGCAGGAGCGCCTCGTAGGCGGTGATATAGGCGATCGGAATCACGCCGGCCTGCTCCCAGCTCAGACCAGCCGGAACCGCCGTGAGCAATGCCGATTCGGCAATCACGTATTCAGCAAAACAGCCCTTGGCGCGCAACATGACACGGTCGCCGACCGCAACGGTGCATACACCGACACCGATTGCCTCCACCCCACCCGCACCATCGACGCCGGCGGGACGCCCGTCGTCGGCGCTATGCCGGCTGATAGCGGCAAGAATGTCCCCGCGATTGATACTGCTCGCACACATGCGCACCAGCACCTGCTCAGGGCCGGGCACAGGTACCGGCTGCTCGCGCGGCTCGAGCACGGTAGCGCACGGGGTCTTGCGAATCCAGTAAGACTTCATCGGGGACGACAAACGATGCATAAAAACTCGAGAGGACCGGCACCTCGATCGTCTTTGATCGATGATGAAATACTTATTCCCACTCGGTCATCAACGGCATATGTAAGCCATTGTCCCATTTAGAAGTTCGTTCTGCGAGTGGCCTTATTACCGTCAGACTTACTGTCAATCTCATTTGATCCCCAAAAATATCATTTAGCATCTATCGCGATATATCGAAAGCTATGACTTCTCCCGATACTCCTTGGCAACGTCAACGCGCCCTTTCGCTGATCGCAATGGCACAACAAAAGTGCCAGCATCAAATCACCTAACTTCCTGTCTTTCCGTTTTTATTCTCTAATTTTTTACCGTCACGCCACAGCTTTGAAGGCATCTACGTACCGAACAACAACCGGAATGGCCTCCATCAAATGCCTTAATTGAGGAGGTAAACGCATCAGACGATCTTCAACCTCTGGAATTCGGCACGCAGCGCCTGTACCAGTTCACCCAGCGCAACAGCATTGAGTTTGTTCTTGGCCACGAAGGCACGCCATTGCGTCAACTTGCCGGCATCCGCAGCGAAAGCATCGCTCAAACCTGCGGGCACGCCTTCGGGCAGCGCGGTTCTTGCTCATGACGCCGCGATGGTTTCAAGGTACGGGCGCATCACATTGGCCACGCGATCGACAGCAGAGTAGCGCCACAGGTCATCCATCGTGACCTTGCGCCTGTGCCAACCATCGCGAAGGGCTTCTAGCGCGACATCCAGCCCGATCTTGTTGCGGAACTTGAAGCAATCGGCAATGGTCTTGGCGG
>CAIWNB010000417.1 GCA_903913965.1 uncultured beta proteobacterium | reverse complement strand
GATCAGCTATGCCTCGTTTGGCACCGGCAGCATGTCGCATCTGGCCGGTGAACTGCTCAACGTCATGGCAAAAATTGATATGACTCACGTGCCCTACAAAGGCGGCGGGCCGGCGTTGATCGACACCGTAGCCGGCCAGGTACCGGTATATTTCGCCGGCGTCACCACTGGATTGTCGAACGTGCAGGCCGGTCGTTTGCGTGCGCTGGCGGTGACCGGCAGTGTGCGCTCGAAACCGTTGCCCAATGTGCCGACGGTGGCCGAGACCCTGGAACTCAAAGGCTACGAGGCGACTGTGACCTATGCGGCATGGGCACCGGCGCGGACTTCGGCGGACATCATTGCGCGGCTGAACGCCGTTATCATCAAGGCCATGCAGGCGCCGGAGTTTCGTGCGCGGCTCGATCGTGAAGGCTGCAGCGATCCGATCGGTGGTTCGCCGGAAACGCTGGCAACCGTGCTGCGCAGTGAAATCGACAAGCTGGCGAAGATCGTTAAGGCCGCCGGTATTGAACCGCAATAATTGCAACAAAGCAGTTCAGACACGAGGAGTAAAAGGGAATGGAAGCTCTGTACGGTATGACTGATGACCAGCGTGCGATTCTCGAAACGGTGCGCAAATTTGCACAGGAATTTGTCGCGCCGCGGGTGGCCGCCCTCGACGCCAACAAGGACCCGCTCGATTGTTTCTCCTGGGAGATCATCGAGAAGTCGCACGAGCTGGGCATACGCACCATGACGCTCGAAGAACAGTGGGGCGGGCTTGGTCTTGATTCGCTGACCACCGCGATGGTGGTTGAGGAGCTGGGCAAAGTGGATCTGGGCACCTCGGTGGTGCTGGCGCAGACCTTCAAAATTGCGCAGATCATGCAGCTCGCACTCAATGAAGAACAAAAGCAGCGTGTGCTGCCGGTGTTTGCCAATGACCCGCGCGGCGTGCTGGCAATCGGTATGACCGAGCCGGGTAATGGTTCGGACAAGCACATGTCGTTTCCGGTGCCGTTTGCCACCAGCGCCGAGCGTGTTGAAGGCGGCTGGCGCGTCAACGGCATGAAGCACTTCATTTCCAACGGCAATCGCGCGAGCTGGTATATGGTGATGGTGCAGACCGACCGCAAAAAGACCATGCAGGACGGCGCGACCTGTTTTCTCATCGAGCGCGGGCATCCGGGTTTCACCATCGGTCGTGTGCACGACAAGATGGGCGAGCGTCTGGCCAATAACGCCGAGCTGGTGTTTCAGGATTGTTTTATTCCCGACGCCAACGTGGTCGGCAAGCTGGGCGAGTCGAATGCGGTGTTTGCGAATTTCTCACCGATGTCGAATGCGTATGCGGGGGCTTCGGTGCTGGGCGTTGCCACGGCCTTGTATAACAAGTCGGTGGAATGGGCGCAGCTGCGCGTGCAGGGCGGCAAGCCCATCATTGAACACGACGGTATCCGTGCGCAACTGGGCGAGATGCGCATGTTGATCGATGCCTCGCGCGCTTACGTGCATCGCGCCGCCTATCTGGCTGACCATCGCGAGCTTGGCTGGGATGCTACGCTCGGCATGTTGCCCAAGGCGATGGCCGCACAGGCGGCGTGGAAGATTGCGACGTGGACGCTGGAGATTCACGGCGGTTACGGTTACATGAAGGAATTCGGTGTTGAGAAACTGGTGCGTGACGCCGCCGCCTTCCTGCATTCGGATGGTGTGAACCGTACGTTGTTTCTGAAAGCGGCGAAGAGCATGTTCCGCATTTGAACGGTCGATTAAAGAGGACATCATGAAAGCATTGGTATTACGCGCGGCGAACGCGCCCTTCGAAATGTGCAATGTGCCCGATCCGACGCCGGGGCCCGGCGAGGCGGTAGCGCGCGTGCTGGCCTGTGGTTCGGGACTCACCATTCAGCACATTAAAGCCGGTCGTGTGAAGGTGCCATTTCCGCGCATCATCGGCCATGAGGTTACCGCCGAGATTGTGGCGCTGGGCGCCGGCGTCTCCGGCCTCGCGGTGGGCGATGGGGTAACGGCCTACTATTATTTGAATTGCGGCACTTGCCGCAACTGCTTGTCGCAACTCGAACCGCTGTGTGAAAACCCCGGCGGCCAGATCGGTCGCGAATGCGACGGTGGTTATGCGGAATACATCAAGCTGCCGGCGCGCAATTTCATCAAGCTGCCCGACGGGCTCGATTACAAAAAATATCCGGCCGAAGTCGGCGTGATCACTGATGCGCTGGCCACCCCCTTCAAGGTGTTGCGGCGTGCCAGCGTGAAAGCCGGCGAAACCGTCGCCGTGTTCGGTGCGGGTGGCGGCCTCGGTATTCATCAGCTGATGATGGCGAAATGGGCGCGCGCGCGCGTTATCGCCGTCGATGTGGCGAGCGACAAGTTCGAGACCTGCCGCAAGGCCGGCGCCGACGAGGTGGTTGATGCCTCCAAAGGTGACGTGGTCGCGCAGTTGCTTGAACTGACCCAAGGCCGCGGCGTTGATGTCGCCGTCGATTATGTGTCCTCGCAGGGCACGCTGGAGGCGGCGGTCAAGGCGCTGGGCAAACGCGGTCGTTTGGTCACGCTCGGTGGCGCGGGTAAACCGTTTTCAGTGGCGGCCGCCGATATGCTGACCAAAGAGTTGTCGCTGCTCGGCAGTCGTTATGTCACGCGCAGCGAAATCATCGAAACACTGGAGCTGGTGGCGCGCGGCGAAGTGTGGCCGCTGGTCAGCGATATCCGGCCGTTGGCTGAGGCCGAAGCCCTGCATGAACGCGTTGAGCGCGGCGAGGTGATCGGTCGCGCCGCGTTGTTGATCAACTGAGATCAGCGCACGCTTAGAGGTTGCAGGCCACCACCACGGTACCGCGTTTGCCGCTGGCCTGAACTTCCGCATGGGCGTCGGCGGTTTGCGCCAACGGATGCACCGAGGCGATGGTGTGTTGCATGCCGCCTTCAGTCAGCCACTGCGTGATGTCGTCCTGCGCGCGGCGCCGAGCCGCCAGTGGCGCAGCGTTTAACACCAGCCCGGAGAGCGTCAGATTACGCCGCATGAAATCGTCGGCGGGAAACACCGGGGTGAGGTTGCCCTTGGTGGCAAAGTAAGCGAGTGAGCCGCCGGCGGCCATCAAAGGCACCAGCATGCCGATGTTGGCACCGAAGTCGAGATCCACCACATGGGCGAGCCCCTTGCCGCCGCTGAAGTCACGAATGCGCGCGGCAACGTCTTCGGATTTGTAATCGATGGTGAGGTCGGCGCCGGCGGCGAGCGCGTGGGTCGCCTTCGCAGGTGAGCTGACGGTGGTGACGACGCGCGCACCAAAACGTTTGGCCCACTGGATTGCATAGTGGCAGACCGCGCCCGCACCGCCACTGATAAACACCGGACGGTCTTTGATGTTGCCGCCGCGGCAGACGGCGACGTGGGCGGTCATCGCCGGTATGCCGAGGCAGGCCCCTTCGGTGAAGCTGGTGTTGCGTGGCAGTTCGCGCACCAGATCGTCGCTGATCGTGATGTATTCGGCGGCAGTGCCGAAGACGCGGCCGTTGCGCTGGCCGTTGTAGAGCCAGACGCGACGGCCGATCAGGCCGCGATCAACGCCGCGTCCCGCCTCGTCGACGACGCCCGCACCGTCGCTGTTCGGAATCACCAGCGGCCCGTCCATCTGGAAATTCGGTCCGGCGCGGCGATAGATGTCAGCGGGGTTCACCCCCGAGGCATACAGTTTGATGCGCACTTCGCCGGCTGCAGCGTGCGGTTCGGGTTGTTCGCCGTATTGCAATACATCGTGTGCCGCGCCCTGGCGCGTATACCAAATCGCTTTCATTGCGTGTTCCTAATCAGGTTTTAGATTGGCTTCACGCACAAGCTTACCCCAGCGCTGCGCCTCTGTGACGATGAAGGCTTGCGCGGCGTCGGGATCATTAGCAATCACTTCAAAAGCCTGCTCGCGTATTTTCTGCGCCATCTCGGGTTGCTTAAGAGCGCCAGTCACCGCGGCGTTGATGAGGTTGAGCACCGGTTTTGGAGTTGCGGCGGGAACCAGCAGTGCCGTCCAACTGGTGATGGTTTGCGCCGGCAGTCCGGCTTCGGCGGTGGTTGGAATATCGGCGATCAGCGGATGCCGGCTCGCGCTCGCAATGGCCAGTGCGCGCAGTCGCCCCGACTTGATGTGGTTCATGGTTTCCGGCACGCCAGTGATGAGGAAATCGATTTCGTTACTGAGCAGGCTGATCACCGACGGTCCGCCGCCCTTGAAAGGCACATGCTGTACTTTAATGCCGGCCAGCTGGCGGTAGAGTTCGAGTGCAAGGTGTTGCGGCGTACCGTTGCCGCTCGAACCGCCGTTGAGCATGCGGGTTTTGCCGAGTGCACTGAGCTCGCCCAGCGATTTGACCGGCAGATTCGAATTCACCACCGCCACCAGCGGCAGCGAGGCGAGTATCGACACCGCCTGAAAATCTTTCAGCAGATCGTAAGGGGCGTCGGGAAACAGCGTCACGTTGATGGCATGCGTAATGGTGATCGCCAGCCAGGTATAGCCGTCGGCCGGCGCTTTGGCCGCCATCACGACGCCTATCATCGCGTTGCCGCCCGGGCGGTTGTCGACCACCACCGATTGTTTGAAGGTGTTGGTGGTTTGTTGGGCGACGATGCGCGCCATCATGTCGCTGATGCCGCCGGGAGGAAAGGGCACGATGTAGCGTATGGATTTGGCCGGAAAGGGCTCGGCACCGACCGCCGTACCGCCGCAAACGATGAGTATGAGTGCGGTCATAACGAAAAGCGTGCGCTGCATGTCGTTCTCCCGTGAGGCGTGGCGGATACCACGAAACTTTCAACACCCTTCGCTACGCCTGTGATGGCAGGCGCGGCGCCCGGCGCTTAATCAATGACGATGCCCGACTCCTTCACGACGCGTGCCCACTTTGCTCGTTCGCTGCGGATATATTCGGCGAATTCACGCGGTGCGCTGACTGCCGGCTCGAGACCAATGGCGAGCAGCCGCGCACGCACTTCTTCAGTTTGCAGGATGCGATTGGTTTCGCTGTTCAGACGCGCGATCACCGCCGGCGGCGTGCCGGCGAGCGTCATCATGCCGAACCACGTGGAGAAATCGAAATCGGGCACGCCGGATTCGTCGAAGGTCGGCACCTCCGGATAGAGCGGTGAGCGTTGCGCCGAGGCGATGGCGAGCGGCTTGAGTCGCCCGGCCTTGATGTGCGGGCCGGGGGCCACCGGCAGCGAGAACATCAGTTGCGTTTCGCCGCCGATCAGTCCGGTGATCGCCGGCGTCTCGCCTTTGTAGGGCACGTGCACGACGTCGAGTCGCGCGGCGCGCTTGAACATCTCGCCGGCAAAGTGTCCGGTCGATCCGGCACCCACCGAGGCGTAACTGAATTGACGCGGCTTGCTGTTAATGAGGGCGATGAGTTCTTTCAGGTTGTTGGCGCCAACCGCCGGGTTGATGAGCAGCAGATAGCGCGAACGCACCAGCAGTGCCGCCGGTGCAAAGTCGCGCTCCGGATTAAACGGTAGTTGTTTGTAGAGCGAGGGCATCACCGCCAGCGTGCCTTGTGCGCCAAGAAACACCGTGTAGCCGTCGGCGGCGGCTTTGGCCGCGATCTCCAACCCAACCTTGCCACCGGCGCCCGGACGAAAATCGAGCACCACCTGCTGGCCGAGCGCGCGCGTCAGCGGTTCGGCAACCAGACGCACCAGTGTGTCGCTGATGCCGCCCGGCGTGAAGGGCACGATAAAGCGCAGCGGGCGATCCGGGTATTGTTGTGCCACGACTGCGGTCGGCAGCAGTCCGCTGATGACAAGCAGGAGTGCGGTGATTTTCATGGTCAGTCGATCTCGATGTGTTGTGCTTTGATCAGTTTGTCCCACAGTTCGAAATTGGATTTCAGAAAAGTGGCGAATTCGTCAGGTGTGCCGCTGCCCGGTTCCATGCCGTGTTCGGCAAAGCGTTCGCGGATTTCAGGCAGTTGCTGCACGCGGTTGATCGCGGCGTTCAGGCGTTCAACGATGGCGCGCGGCGTGCCGGCGGGAGCGAAGAAGGCGATCCACGCAAACGAATCAAAGCCCGCATAGCCGGCTTCGGCGACCGTCGGTAGCTCGGGCATGCCCGACCAGCGTTTGGCCGTGGTGACCGCGAGGGCGCGCAGTTTGCCGGCATCGACATGTGGGCGTGCGGTGATCGGCGAATTGAAACTGATCATGACCTCGCCGCCGACCAGTGCAATGATCAAGGGGCCGCCGCCCTTGTACGGCACATGCAGAATATTGGCGCCGGTGCGTGCACGGAACAGTTCGCCGGCCAGATGGGTCGGTGTGCCGGCACCGGCCGAGCCATAGGTGATGACGCCGGGCCGTGCTTTGGCCAGTGCGACGAGCGCCTTGATGTTACGTGCCGGCAGCGAGGGATGAACCGAGATCATGCTCGGTGCAGTGGAGCCCATCGCCACCGGTACGAAATCGCGAAACGGATCGTAGGCCAGTTTGCGATAGAGGCTGGCGTTGATGAGGAGGGAGTTGTTGGCGACGAGTATCGTGTAGCCGTCGGCGGCGGCTTTGGCGACATGTTCGGCGCCGACGTTGCCGCCGGCACCCGCACGGTAATCAATGATGAGGTTTTGGCCGAGGATCGCCGGCAGACGGGTGTTGAGGTTGCGCGCCGTGATGTCGTTGATGCCGCCGGGCGGGAAAGGAATCACCAGGCGCACCGGCTTCTCCGGCCAGCCCTGTGCAAGCGACGGTGGCGTGGATGCAACGAACGCGCAGAGGCCGAGCAATAGCCGCATGCCGGTGTTCATGATCTCCTCCGAGGACGGAGTGCCCGCGCTCTCTGGCGTCGATGCACCGCTTCATTATGCCACCGCAATCGTCTGTGGTTGCTGATATCCATGGGCGCTAAAGGCGGCGCGAGGTGGCTACTATTCTGCAGTGAGCGTGTCTTAGGCGTGCGCTGCGTCAAATGCCTCGACGCTACTGTCGGGCGAAAAACTATTCCGGCTTGATGTTGGCGGCGCGAACAACCTTGCCCCACTTGCCGACCTCGTCGCGCATGAAGGTGGCAAAGGCGGCCGGCGTGCCCGGTTGAGTTTCGGCACCGAGGGCGGCGAACTGTTTTTTCATCTCTTCGCTGCCGAGTGCCGCGACCATTTCGCGGTTGAGGCGGTTGACGATGGCTGCGGGTGTTTTTGTCGGCGCCACCGTGCCATACCAGTTGGCGGCTTCGATACCGCTCACACCTGCTTCGGCGGTAGTCGGTACTTCGGGCAGCGACGGAATACGCCGATGATAGGCAATGGCCAGGGCGCGCAGGCGGCCGCTGCGCACATGTTGTTCGGCCGCCGGCGGACCGATCAGCATCAGATGGGTTTGTCCAGACATGACGTCGCTCATGGCCTGCACCGAACCCTTGTAGGGAATGTGCACCAGTTTTACGCTGGCCACCAGATTGAAGAGTTCGACGGCGACGTGATTGGTGGCGCCTACGCCGCCCGAGGCATAGTTGTAGCCGCCGGGCTTTTGTTTGACCAGTGCGACGAATTCTTTCAGATTGGCCACCTGCAGCGTGCCAGGGATGACATAAAGATTAGGCACCAGTGCGGCTACAGTGAGGTGAGCAAAATCACGCACCGGGTCAAACGGCAGGTTAGGTACTAGCGTCGCGCTGATTGCCACACCCGAGGAGGCCAGTGAAATCGTATAACCATCGGCCGGCGCTTTTGCCAGCAAATCAAGACCGATGTTACCGGTGGCACCGGGCCGGTTATCCATGACGACTGTCTGGCCTAGTCGCGCGCCGAGCCGTTCGCCGATGAGGCGGCTGATGATGTCGGTGGCGCCGCCAGCGGGGAAGGGGACGATGAAACGGATTGGACGCGCCGGATAACGCTCTGCAGTTTGTGCGAGTGCAGTAGCGCTGCCCAGTGTGATGGCGAGCATAGCCGCCGTTAGCACGGCAGAAGTATGGCGTATTGCGGGGCGGGCGAAATCCCTTGACGGGACTCCCGTGCGGTGGCTAATCGAGTTTGCTGCCGACGAGCTTCATCAACCGGCCGTACTTCTCGTAATCGGATGTGATACGTGCGGCCATCGCCTGCGGTGACATCGTCCACGGTTCGAATTCTTCCAGGCGTTTTTTTAGCTCCGGGCTGTCGATGGCTTTTTTGATTTCCGTATTCAGTTTGTCGATGATTGGCTTCGGCGTGCCCGTTGGCGCGAAGACACCAACCCAGCCGCGATATTCGTAACCCGGCACACCCGCTTCCGCAATCGTCGGTGCATCGGGGAAGGCGGTGAGCCGCGTATCGGAGGTAACGGCCAGCAGCCGGATACGTTGGGCGGCGAGTTGTTGTGTGGCCGCTGCCGGGCTGCTGACCAGGACCTGGGTTTCGCCGGCCAGCAAGGCGCCGGCGGCGGGGCCGCCGCCCTTGTAATTGACCTGTGTCATTTTGGTGTTCGTCATGGAGGTCAGCAGTACTACCGAGAGATCGGCAAAGCCGCCGCTGCCCGTCGACGAATACAGGATCTCACCGGGCTTGGTGCGCGCCAATGCGACGAGTTCTTTCACGGTCTTCACCGGCAGCGAAGGATGCACCACCAGCAAGCCGGTCTGCGCGACCATGATACCGACCGGTGCGAAGTCGCCGATGGTGTCATAGGGCAGCTTCTTGTAGATGTAAGGGTTGCCCAGATGCGTCATCGAATTGACCATCAGGGTGTAGCCGTCGGCCGGCGCGCGCGCGACGATTTCCGCGCCTATGGTGCCGGTGGCGCCGCCGCGGTTGTCGACGACGAACTGCTGACCCAGGTTCTCGGAAATTTTCTGGAAGACGATGCGCCCGGCGATGTCAGTGAGTCCGCCCGCCGGCCATGGCGTGACGACACGCACGGTTTTGGCGGGCCAGGTCTGGGCTTGCGCGAAGAGGGGAAGGCTGGCGGCAAAAAGCAGCGCAGCGGTGCGGATGGCTGTGGTCATGGTCGTTACTCGTTGAAATTAAAACGTGGGGGCGAGTATCGCACAGGCATTAAAGACTAGGCCTGCCAGACACCATAGCCTTTGTCACGCAAACCGATTGCCAGTTCAACTTCCATGTCGCGCGCGGCGTTGTAGGGCATCGGGTTGTAGCATGCGTAAAGTTCGGGCAGCAGGCGCTCGCCATAGAGGGTGACATAGCGTGCCGCGCGTATGCCGGCTTTATGTTTATCGAAACGGTCGTCAGGGTCGAGTCCGGTCATGCCGACATAGATGCAGGGTTTGGTCGCGTCATATTGAGGATTGCAGCGGCGAAACTTCGCTTCCTGCAGCACCCGCGGCGACAGCAACACGACGTAGACGTTGTGATGAGGTCGCCGCGCCATGGCGTCCTAGTCTTTGACTTGCACGACGTCGGGCACCACCGGTGAATAGAACTCCATGTATTTCACCTCTTGCGTGGTGCTGTTGTTCATCAACGTGTGTTTGGTGCCGGGCGCGATATAGATCACGTCCCCCACCTTTAGCGGCACCGCTTTGCCGTCAACCATTTCAGTAGCGTCACCGGCGAGTATCTGAATGATTGATTCGCGGTTTTGATGATAGTGATACTTCGGTGTGGCACCGGGTGTGCCCGGCGGGATGGAGGCGAAGATGCCGGCCAGATGGCGCGTGCCCTCCGCGCCTGGTTGTAGAATTTCGACGCGCTGGCGTTCGCCGGGTTTGGGATTGGCGGCCTGAACAAATTCGGCGGGCGTAATGACTTTGTGCGTGACCATGATTTTTTCCTGTGCAAAAGTGTTGAACGGGAGTAGCGCTGCAACGATCAATAGCGTGCTGCAATAGAGCATTTTTATTATTTGCACGTATCCCCCGCAATAAATTAATTACAGATCAACGATCCCCATCCAGAACATGTTTTTGTTGCCGATGTCGATATCGACTTTGCGCACGAAGGTCAGCAGGCCGTCGTCACCAATCCGGAACAGCGACAGGCAGGCCGGCACTGCGCGGACACGGTCGCCGTCGCGCACGTTGCCGCCGAGGATGTGTGCGGCCACCAGCAGGCGCCCCGACGGGTCAATGCTGAAGGTGCGGCAGTGGATGCCGTGGGTGTCGGCGTGGCCGATCAGTGTGGGCTCGCCGCTGTTTTGATCGATGGCGAAACAGGCGAAGGAATTTTCACCGTCGCCGAGTACCTGTTGCCCCGCAAATTCGACGGTTGCATCAGCGCGGTTGGCGACATACACGTAGCGGCCGTTCGGATGCACATGCACGGTGCCGACCATCTGCCGGAGGCCGCTCTTGCCCGGCTTCTTCACCGTATTGACCGTCCAGGCGGGGCTGGCTTGTAGCGCGTCGCCTTCGCGTTTGTAGACGGTCAACTGGTTCTGTCGTTCGAGTGAGACATAGACCCAGGGCTTGTCAGGGTGGAAGTCGAGATGGCGCGGGCCGAAGCCGTAACCCTTGTTCGGCGCGATCGACACCTCGCTACCCAACTGGCCGTTGTTGTAATGAAAGACCTTGAGCGCGCCGGGATCTTCCGGCTTGTCCTTCGTTGCGTCATTGCCGCGCGTGACGAGGATGGCCAGTTTGTTGTCCGCTGTAACGCGGATCTGATGCGGAAAGATGCCGGTGTCTACAGTGTCGTTTTGTTTGATTTCGCCGCCGAGCGTGCCGTCGGCATGGATGGCGAAACCGAGCAGCAGGCTCGGCCGGTTGAAGGCGACGAAGATACATGTTGAATCCGCATCGGTAGTGATATGAATGGGGCGTGTCGGCAGTGCGGCCGGTGTGCCATGCGGGGTGAGTTTGCCGCTGGCCGGATCGATGCGAAAAGCCGACAGATGATGCGTCTTGCCGACGATATTGCCCGAGCCCGATGAGCTGTCGCTGGTAGCGACGTAGAGCGTATGGCGCGCGGCGTGGGGTACGACGTAATGAATATTGGCCGGCAGCGTTACGCTTTCCTGCGCCTGCAGCGTCGCCGCATCGACGTCGATTTGATAACGCGTGAGTACAGGACCGACGGCGGCGTAAAGCGCGAGTGTGTTCGACACGGTGTGGTTCTCCAGTGAGGTGCGGCGTGATGTTGGCGCGGCTGCGTCGGCGGGCCTGTGTTGCCACGCGACGTGCTGCGGTCTTTGACTTTCGAGCATCCGTCAGCGACGCGTGGCTGTCAAGGCGCCTGCGTTTGTAAGGGCGATCGCGCCCATTGAAAGCTCAGACCGTGGGCGCCATGCGCACCCTACACGGGGCTCTCAGATGGATTCGGCGCAGTGCGGGGCCGTCGCATCCGACGTAAAATGCCTGTTGACACCAATACTGGAGCGATAGCGATGAAGCAACCGATCTTTCGACTGGCGCAGGCTGCGATTGCGCTGCTTGCCGCGATACCGCTGGCCGCTGTGGCGGCCGAAGCGAAGTGGCCGACCAAACCGATCCGTTTGATTGTGCCGTTCAGCCCCGGTGGCGGCACCGACATCATCGCGCGCACGCTGGGCCAGAAGCTCACCGAACAGCTCGGTCAGAATTTTATTGTGGATAATCACGCCGGCGGTGGCGGCACCATCGGTGCTGAACTCACAGTACGTGCCAACCCCGACGGCTACACGATGTGTCTGGTGTCGGCGAGTTATGGGGTGAATCCGGCGCTCTACAAACTGTCCTACGATCCGGTCAATGGCATCTCGCCGATCAGCTTGCTCGCCGTTGGGCCCTTGATCGTGGTGGCCAGTGGCGCGCTCAAAGCCAACGACCTGAAGGAACTCATCGCGCAGGCCAAGGCCAAGCCGGAGAGCATTACCTATGGTTCGACCGGCGTCGGTAGTCTGGCGCATCTCGTTGGTGCCATGCTTGAACAAAACACCGGTGCGCGCATGTTGCATATTCCGTACAAGGGCGCGGGCCCCGGCCTGACCGATCTGCTCGGCGGTAATCTGCAGATCGCCTATTACACAGCGGTGGCGGTTTATCCGCATGTGAAATCCGGCAAGCTGCGCGCGCTCGGCGTGACCACGGAAAAACGGGTCGATGCCTTTCCGAATGCGCCGGCCATCGGTGAAGTGGTGCCGGGTTTTGCCGCCGAACACTGGTATGGCCTGTGGGGCACGCCGGGCACGCCCAAAGCCATCATCGACCGCGTCAACAAGGCGGTGGGTGTTGCCCTGCAGGCGCCTGATCTGCGTGAACGCATCATCGCCGATGGTTTTACGCCGGCTTATTCAACGCCCGAGGAATACCGCAAGCGTCTGGAGAAAGACGTCGCGCGCTGGAAGGACGTCGTGAAGAAGGCCAACATCAAGATCGACGTGATCGGATAAACGGCTGGGGGCCCGGAAGAAGCGCAGCGTATTCCGGGTTGGCGTTCGTGATCGAGCAGGCCGTTGTCATCGAGGTGTGATGGCATTGAAGCACACAACAAATATTTGCGGTAATCGGAGGAAACCATGATTGCTAGTCGCTGGCCAATACACGTAACCTTGCTCGCCACCTGTGTCGTCGCCGGAACAGCGGTCGCACAAACCTATCCAATGCAACCGGTGCGCGTGGTCGTTGCCTACGGTGCCGGCGGCGGTTCGGATTCGCTGATGCGTGCCATCGTGCCCGAACTCAGCGAGCTGCTCGGCCAGCAGGTGGTGATTGATAACCGTCCCGGCGCGGGTACCGTGCTGGGCACGCAACTGGTGGCCACTGCGAAACCTGACGGTTACACCATCATGATCGCCGATAACGCTTTCATGGTGAACCCGTTCCTGATGGCGAAGCTGCCCTATGACAGTCTGAAAAATTTTGTGCCCGTTGTTTCACTGGCCTCTGACAGCCAGGTGCTGGCGGTGGTGCATCCGTCGTTGCCGGTGAGGTCAATCAAGGATCTCGTTGCGCTGGCGCGCGCGCGGCCCGGTGAACTGAACTATGCCTCGGGCGGCAACGGCACACTGCCGCACATCATGGGCGAGATGTTGAAATCAGCCGCCCGTATCAAGCTCGAACACATTCCGTATAAAAGCACGGCGGCGGCGATCTTTGCGGTGACCAGCGGTGAAACCAGTATTGGTTTTGGCGGCATCTTTGCGGTGAGGGGGTTGGTTGACGCCGGCAAGTTGCGGGTGTTGGCGCTGGCTGCAGCGAAACGCAATCCGCTGATGCCCAACGTGCCGACCTTTGCCGAGAGTGGCGGACCCGCCATCGACGGCACCGGGTATCGTGGCCTGCTGGCCCCCGCCGGCACGCCGCGCGAAGCGATTGCCCGCATCAATGCCGAAACCAACAAGGTGCTGCAGATGCCGGTGGTGAAGGCGCGCCTGGCCGAACTGGCTTTCGTGACGCTCGGCGGCCCACCTGAGGAATTCGGCCGCATCATTAATTCGGAAATGGATAAGTGGGGCAAGGTGATTCGGGAGGCCGGCATCAAGGTCGATCAGTAGGGCTGAGTCAGGGAAAAATGCTGCATTCCAGGTGGCATTGACGGTTGTGCTTGATTTGCTTATTCCACGTTGACTTCGCCTGTTGGTTGAACGCCAATTCGTCAAAAACAGCCCAGATTTGGTAGCATTGGGCCATAGCGTGAGGCGCCGTATCCGTAACGTGCGCCGGGGGACTCTGTGATGATCATCCGCAACAAACATTTCAACCGTCATGCCCTGCGCATTGCCAGCGCGATGCTGGCAGCAGCGGGCGCGTTGTGGGTGGCGTCCGTGACGGCGCAAACGCCGGCGGCGGCCAATATTTTTACCGCCGAAGAAATCAAAAAGATCCTCTCGCACGGGCCATGGCCGGTGTCGGCGACGCCGGCCAAGGATGTCACCAACCGGGTTTCCGGCAACGCGGATGCGATTGAATTTGGCACGCGCCTGTTTTTTGATCAGCGTTTGTCGGGCAGTGGCAAGGTTGCCTGCGCGAGCTGCCATGTTGCCGAGCGCAACTGGACGGACAATCTTAAGCGCGGCGTGGGTACGGCCGAGGTTGAACGCAACACGCCGACAGTGTTCAATCTGCGTGGCAGCAACTGGTATGGCTGGGACGGTGCGGCCGATAGTCTCTGGTCGCAAAGTATCCGCCCGCTGTTGAACGAGCGCGAGCATGGGACGACCCCGCGCCAGATTGCGCAACTGGTGCGCGGCGATGAACAACTGTCGTGCCGTTATCGCAAAGCCTTCGGGGCTGCGCCGTCTCCAACCGATGATGAATCGGTGATGGTCGGCATCGCCAAAGCGCTGGCGGCGTTTCAGGAAACGCTGGTGAGCGGGCGCACGCCGTTCGATATGTTTCGCGAGACGCTGGCCAAAGGTGCTGCGCCGTCGGCGTGGAATTTCTCCGAGCCGGCGACCCGCGGACTCAAACTCTTTATCGGCAAGGGCGGCTGCACCAACTGTCACAGCGGCCCGAACTTTAGTAACGGCGAATTCTTCACCACCGGTCTGTCGCAATTCAAGCCGCAAGGCAAGCCCGATCCCGGGCGGCCCGAAGGCGTGCGTCAGTTGGTGGAGAGCCAGTTCAATCTGCTTGGTCGCTATAACGATGATGCCAGCGGCAACAGCGCGGCGCACACGAAAAAAGTTGCCATGGAAAAAACGGTGCAGGGCGAATTCAAGGTGCCCTCCTTGCGCAATCTCGTGCTGACCGCGCCTTATGGCCGCGACGGTCGTGTGGAGACCATCGCCGAGGTGGTGCGTCATTACGCCGATATTGATCCGATCAGCGCGCATGCCAAGGACGGGCGGCCGGCAGTGCCGTTGAAGCTCTCGCTGCGCGAGCAAACCGATCTCGTGGTGTTTCTTGAATCGCTGAGCACCTTCAACAACCCCTGGCGCCCCGACGACGGCGGGCGTTGCGATTAAGCCGCAGCTACCGGCGGCACCAAAACAGAAAGTCATCGCATGTCAAAAACCGCATTGCTCATCCTTGATGTGCAGAATGAACTCGTCGATCCGAAAGGCAAGGTCGGGTCGCAGGGCTTTGCCAAAGTAGTCGAGGCGCGGCAACTATTACCGAAAATAGCCGGCCTGCTGGCGGCGTTCCGGGCGCAGAGTCTGCCGGTGGCCTTCGTCAATGTCGGCTTTCGTGCCGACTATGCCGATGCCATCAGCCGTTCGTCGCGCCTCGAGCATCTGAAAAAAATCAACGGTATCGTCATCGGAACGTGGGGCACCGAGTTCCCCGAGGCTATCCGGCCGCTGCCCTCGGAGATTGTGCACACCAAGCGCGCAGTGAATCCCTTCTACAACACGCAGCTGCTGACCTGGTTGCAGCGCCAGGGCGTGGATACGGTTGCGCTGACCGGTTGTTACACCCACATGGTGGTGGACAGTGCGGCGCGTTACGCCGACGACGCGGGGCTATTCGTCAAGGTGATCGAGGATTGCTGCGCCAGCCCCGATCCGGAGTTGCATCGCATCGAATGCGAAAAAATCCTGCCGCTGTTCGGACGGGTGATTTCTTCGGAAACATTGCTCGGCGAGTTGTAGGCTTTATTTGACGCGGATACCGGCGTCGCGCACCACCCGGCCCCAGCGTTCGATTTCGCTGCGGATATAGCGCGCGAATTCTTCCGGTGTCGAGAGTGCGATTTCCAGGCCGCGCGCGAGCAGTTGTTCGCGCATCGCCGGTTCATTCACCACGCGATGCACATCCTGATTCAGACGCAGCACCAGGGCGCGTGGCGTACCCGCCGGCGCCAGCATGCCCACCGTGGCGGTGGCTTCAAAACCGGGCACGCCGGATTCGGCGAGGGTCGGCAATTCCGGCAGCGCCGTGGCCCGTCGTGCACTGGTGACGGCGATCGCCTTGACCTTGCCGCCCTTGACCTGCGGCAGCGCCACCGACAGATTGGCAAAGGTGCATTGCACCTCGCCGCCCATCACCGCGGCGAGTGCCGGTCCGCCGCCTTTGTACGGGATATGCACCATATCAACGCCGGCGGCACTCTTGAACATCTCGCCGGTCAGGTGCGCCGAGCTGCCATCGCCGAACGACGAGTAGTTTAGTTTGCGCGTGTTGGAGCGGGCGAGCTTGATGAAATCCGCGGTTGTGTTTGCGGCGAGCGAGGGATGCACGATCAGTATGTTGGCTGCGGTGACGATCATGGAGATCGCGGCGAAATCGCGGCGTGGATCGAAGGGCAGCGAGGGTTCGAGCACCACATTGGTCGCCAGCGTGCTGTTCGAACCGATGGTCAGCGTGTAGCCGTCGGGGTTGGCGCGCGCACCGGTTTCAATGCCGATGTTGCCGCCGGCACCGGCACGATTGTCGACCACCACCGGTTTGCCCCATTGCTCGGCCAGCCGTTGCGCCACCATGCGCGCCACGATGTCATTCGCGCCGCCCGGCGGGAAGGGCACGATCATGCGCACCGGTCGCTCGGGGTAGGCCGCTTGTGCGCCTTGCAAGCCTGTCCACTGTAGCGTCATGAACAGTGCCGCCATGACGGCGGTGAGTGTTTTATTGTTTTGCACTATGTGAGGCGATCGCAACCACCGCGGGTTTGCCCGAGCGGTTGCTCCAGGCGTGACGGGTGCCGCGTTCAATGACCACATCGCCGGCCTTGAGCGCGACTTCCTGTGTATCGAGTATCAGCACGATTTCGCCTTCGAGCACGATACCGAAATCAAGGCTGCCGGTTTTTTGCATGTACGGATGCGGCGCATCGGCCGACCATTGCGAAGCGGCCGGTGAACCCATGGCTTCGAAATACGCACGCACCTCATGGCGACCGACCTTGTTCTTCCAGCCGCTGTCAGGCGGAAAAGTGACGATGCGCAACACCGAGCCACCCACCGGCGGCTCAAGCGTATGCGGCAGGTGCAGGGTTTCGAATTCGAGTTTTGCCGGCGTCGCATCAGTGACCCACATACGCGTGGCGGCGTAGCCGGGGCGTGCGGGGTCGGTGCGCACGTCGTGTGAGGGCGCGTCGAGCACGTAATCGTCTTCGCCATCGATGCCGTCCTTGATGACGATACGGCGCGCGGCTTTAACGCCCTCGGGCAGCGCCGGCATCGCTGTTGCAGGCGGGCGCTTTGAGGCGCCGATGTTGTCCCAGCGCGCGGCGATGAAATCGAACATCATCAGGCCGTGCGTGTCGGGCTGTATCCACTTCCATTGATGCCAGGCGGCGACCTGCACGATGGTGTCCCCGGGGTGCATCACCAGTTCGCGTTCGCCGAGCAGCAGGATACGCTCGCCGGTCAACACGATGCCGTAATCGATGGTCTCGGTTTTATGAATGGCCGATGAATACGCGCCGTTGCCGCCACGATCCCAAGTGCGCCCGGGCGGACGGATTTTTGCGGCATGCTCGGGCACGTGTTCGGCATCGTTGGCCGGATCAAACGCGGGCGGACGGTGCGGCCACTCGACGATGCGCAGGTGACCGCCATCGGGCGGGCAGGGAAAATCATAGGCGCAATCACCATCGTCGGCGTTGCCGGTGATCGGTGCGGGCGATTCATTCCACACCCATAGATCGGTGAAGTAGCGGCTGATGCCGAGGTTCTTGTGATCGTTGGGCGCGGGGCCGTCCTTGAGGACGATGGAGCGGCCGCGCGCGTCGGTGCCGGTGACGATGCGGCGGATGGGGCGGGCGTCGGTGGATTTCTGCAAGATCGTTCCAGGGCTTGATTAAACAGCCGCGAACTCTAAAAGCAGTCTTGTTTTTATGCAACCGCAACAGTGGTGCTGCGTCTGCCTGCGCAGCGAGGGCGTTAAACACCGCGCTGCGGTCGCTGAAAAAAACGCCTCAAACAATCCGCCGCCCGCAAACACGGGCGGCGGATGTTACGGCTTACAGATCGTCGTCGCTGTCGGGTTGTTCAGCGATACCGCAGGTTGAGGCCAACTCTTCCGGCAGTTCGTCTTCGGGCGCGGCTGCGCAATCGATTTCATTGTCGTACGAGAAGAAGGCGGGATTGACGCGCGCACCGCAGTAACGGTCAAGCGGGCGGCAGGTGCGGCGCGGCAGTTTCCAACTGGCGGCGCGTTCGGCAGCGGCGCGGGCCACTGTCGGGTCGAAAAGCGCGGCAAAGCTGAGCGGTTCAAGCATGGCGGTTTGCATGGTTTTCTCCTGTGGAGTGGTGGTTGAAAACATCCGTGTGCAACGGTTCCCACTCTACAGGCCCGGTTTTTTTTACGTAGTGGGCGGGCTCCCAAATCTTCTGTCAGAAAAACGCCTACAAAGGCGGGGTGCAGTTTTTTGCCGCCCTCTGCACGAGGCCGCCGGGTCGTGCCATGATGCGCCCCATGTGCGGACGCTATTCATTACATGCCAACCCCGGGGTCATCGCGCTTGCCTTCAAGCTCGGTGTCGCCATTGATTGGAGTGCGCGTTACAACATCACGCCGTCCTCGAGGATCGTCATCGTGCGTGAGGACGCGGCAGCGGGGCGCGTCGCTGCGCTGATCAAATGGGGCTTGATTCCCGGCTGGGCGAAAGACCCGACGATCGGCAATAAGCTCGCCAATGCGCGCGGTGAAACGGTCGATGAGAAGCCCTCGTTTCGCAACGCCTTCAAACGCTCACGTTGTTTGATTCCGGCGAGCGGTTTCTATGAATGGAAAACCGTTGCCGGCCGCAAACAGCCCTATTACATGCATCCAGTGGGCGCGCCGCTCTTTGCGATTGCCGGCATCACCGAGCGCTGGCAGGGCCCTGAGGGCGTGGTTGAAACCTGCGCCATCATCACCACCGGCCCCAACGGCGTGATGCGTAACATCCACGACCGCATGCCGGTGATTCTGTCAGCGGAAGATCACGATGCCTGGCTC
>CAIWNB010000416.1 GCA_903913965.1 uncultured beta proteobacterium | reverse complement strand
GACCATCAAGGGCCGCAGCAACGCGGCGTGTACCGGCATCACACCCGATGCGCCCAAGCACGAAAGAGACATAAACATGACCGCGGCCAATCCAGAACAAGCCACCATATTACTGGTGGACGATGCGCCCGAGTATTTGCTGCTACTTGAGGAAATACTGTCGCGACACTATAAAATTCGCGTCGCCAGTTCCGGCGCGAGTGCGCTCGAACTTGCCACCGAATCCCCCAGACCCTCACTCATACTGCTCGATGTGGAAATGCCAGGGATGGATGGTTACGAAACCCTGCGGCGCCTGCGCGCACAACCAGCAAGCAGTGACATACCAGTCATTTTCGTAACCGGTAATCTCAATACCGGTGACGAAAAACACGGACTCGAACTGGGCGCGGTCGACTACATCACCAAACCTCCACGGCCGGCGATACTGCTCGCACGCATACACAATCAACTTGAACTCAAGCGAGCGCGGGATGCCCTTGAGTCAAAAAATGCACTGTTGGCTGCGGAAATCGAACAGCGCATGCGTGCAGAAGCCGAAACCCGGCACATGAATGAAATTCTTGACTCGCGCCGGCAAGCCCTCGAAGGAGCGGTAAAAAATCTCGAGGCGTTCAGCTATTCGGTCTCGCACGACTTGCGGGCGCCGCTGCGTACTATTTCAGGTTACGCAGAAATGCTCGGCGAATCGCTGGCGGCCGGACTCAACGATGAAGATCGTCAAATGCTCGAACGGATCATCGCCGGCGCCCGAAAAATGGATCGTCTGATCCTGGACATTCTCGAATACTCGCGCACCGAACGACTCAAACGCAAAGACAGCCTGATCGACATGAGCTCGATGGCCAATCAAGTGGCGCAGGAATACGCGGCGACCTACCCTGGAGTCACATTTATCATTGGCGACCTGCCGCAGGTCAGTGCCGACCAAACCATGGTTAGGCAGATCTTTGCCAATCTGATCGGCAATGCCTGTAAGTTCTCCGCCAAACGCAGCGACCCGCGTGTGGAAGTCGGCGTCAGCGTAGCGAACGGCATTGCTGAATTTTATGTGCGCGACAACGGCGCGGGCTTTAATCCGCGCTACGCTGGAAAACTTTTCAATTTGTTTCAACGCATGCATAGCGAGCAAGAATTTGCTGGCACCGGGCTCGGACTCGCCATTGTCAAACGCCTGGTTGATTTTCATGGTGGGCGTATCCAGTCGGAATCTGTGCCGGATCAGCAAACAACCTTTCGCTTTACGCTGGCACCAGATACGCCGACTAACTAAAGGCGCTAAAAATTCGCGGCACCATCTTACGGATTTACCTGTATATTCAAAAGCTCATTAGCCGGATCGATTACTGCAGTACGGGTAAGATCATGCAATCGCCGCTTCTGATTGGAAGCCGGCCATCAACTAGGTGAAGCAGTGGGATTCTGGGGCAAAAAAAAGCACTTCGAACGGATCAGCGTGGATGTGTTACAACCGGGGATGCACATCTCGGTGGCCGAGCGCTGGCTTGACCATCCGTTTCTGCTCAACGAATTTACCCTTGAGAACGAAGAACAGATCCGTCTGATCATCGGTCTCGGCATGACCAATATATTATGGTGCAGTGAAGCCTCTGACGCGGCACCGCGTGAAGTCATCGCCGACCGGCCGCGCGGCCCAAGTTGGCCGGATCTTGTTTCGCAGGCGCGCAAAGAACGCGACGAGCGCCGCGTTAAAGCCGATGAGTCTAAAAAAAGCACTGCCTTGGCCGCAAAAGCCTATACCAAGGCCAGCAAGGAACTGCGCAATGCCTTCTCCATGGCTTACTCGTCGCCCAAGGTTGCACTTGAAAAAGCCATGGGTATCGTCAACGAAGTCGCAGGCGCCTTCAGCTCCGATCAGGAAATCAGTATCGTCCTGCTCTCCGACCGTATGGCAAAAAGCAACCTTCACACCCATTCCGTGAATGTGATGCTGCTCTCACTGCTGATCGCCAAGGCGCGCGACGCCAGCGAGCAGGATCTCAAGGATATCGGATTGGGCGCGCTGTTCCACGATATCGGCATGCTCAGGGTTCCGGACGCGGTACGCATGAAGGAGGAGTCGGAACGCACCAGCGCCGATCAGTCCTATATGCAATTGCACACCGATCTGGGCACCAAAATGACGCTCAATCTGCCTGACTTTACCGCCCCGGCGCGCAGCGTGGTTGCGATGCATCACGAGCATTACGACGGCAGCGGTTATCCATTCAAACTGGCCGGTGAAAAAATACCGCTGTTCGCGCGCTACGCCGCGATTGCCAACCGCTATGACAACCTGTGTAACCCGGCGCGCTTGGAAGACGCGATACCACCGGCCCAGGCCCTCTCGCGTATGTACAAAATCGAAGGCAGCCATTTTGATCAGTCGGCATTGGCCAGCTTCATCAAATCCATGGGTGTCTATCCCCCGGGTTCGATCGTTGAACTCTCCAATGGCGCGCTGGGTCTGGTGACCAGTGTCAACCGCAGCAATACTCTGCGGCCACTGGTGGCGCTCTGGCAGGAGGGTGTCAAACCGGAGGATGCTCCGCTGATTGATCTGGGCGTTGAAACCGAGGTCAAGATCGTGCGCTCGCTAAGACCGGCCGACCTTGAACCCGAGGTGCGTGAATACCTCAACCCGCGCGCCCGCACCGCCTATTTTTATTCCAAAGCGGTTTCCGGCTGACCACGCGCATACGGCATTCATCCGCGTGCCAGTACAGGCACAATACGGCCTTCGCCAGTCACCCCGTTGGTCCGCATGAATGCTCCGCAACACACGCCGATGATGCAGCAGTATCTGCGCATCAAGGCAGACCATCCCGACATGCTGTTGTTCTACCGCATGGGCGATTTCTACGAACTGTTTTTTGGTGACGCCGAAAAAGCGGCGCGCCTGCTTGATATCACGCTGACCGCACGCGGCAGCTCGGCGGGTGAGCCAATCAAGATGGCCGGCGTGCCCTATCACGCCGCCGAGCAATACCTGGCGAAATTGGTAAAGCTTGGTGAATCTGTAGCGGTGTGCGAACAGATTGGTGACCCGGCAACCTCCAAGGGGCCGGTCGAGCGCAAGGTGGCGCGCATCGTCACGCCAGGCACCCTCACCGATGCCGCGTTGCTCGATGACAAACGTGACAACCTGCTGCTTGCCCTGTGGCCGCAGCACAACGAGATCGGCATGGCATGGCTCTCGCTCGCCGCCGGCCGGATGCGCGCGGCAGTAACCGCCCGCGAACAACTCGCCGGCGAACTCGAGCGCCTGCGACCAGCCGAAGTACTGATAGGCGACTCCGCATCACCGCCGTTTGCCGATAACCCGCCCTTTTCCGTCAAACGTCTGCCGGTCTGGCAATTCGACCACGATGCGGCGCGACGCGCCCTCACACGCCAGTTTGTCACGCACGACCTTGCCGCCTTCGGCATTGAATCCCTGCCCGCCGCCGTTTGCGCTGCCGGCGCGCTGATCGAATACGCGCGCGCCACACAAGGTAATTCAATCGCGCACGTGACCGGCCTGTCGGTGGAAGACAGTGCGACCTATCTCGGCATCGATCCCGCCACGCGGCGCAACCTCGAGATTTCGGAAACCATCCGCGGCGAAACATCGCCCACCCTGCTCTCGCTGTTTGACACCTGCGCCACCGGCATGGGCAGCCGCCTCCTGCGCCACACACTGCACCATCCGCTACGCGATCACGCG
>CAIWNB010000415.1 GCA_903913965.1 uncultured beta proteobacterium | reverse complement strand
GACGGTTTCTATCCACGCGCGGCCGTCGATCTCGTGCCAGTTGCGTTCGCTGCGCACCACCACCTTGTCCTCGATCACCCGACGGTCTTCGCTGACGATCAACTCCGCGCGCTCCGCGCCAAACAGTTCGCGGTCGGTCAGGCCGACCACGGTCTGCTCAGGCGAGCCACGGTTACGCAGCCACGCGCGGTTAACGGCGGTATAACGGCCCTGCAAATCCTTCAACCACGCCGGATCAAGATTGGCCTCGAGCAGCGCGTCGCGGCGCTGGCGGCTTTCGGCGAGAGCAATCTCGGCATTACGCTGGTCGGTAATATCTTCGACGATCCCCTGCAGCCGATAAATTTTTCCGCCGGCATCGCGCAGCTTGCTGCCACGGTCGCGAATCCAGCGTATTTGACCGTCGGCCCGCACAATCCGGTACTCGCCAAAATAAACGTCCTCCGTATCATCAGCCGCCCATTGCTTGAATGACGCCACTTCAAGCGCGCGCTCTTCGGGGTGGATGCGTTCGACGAACAGCCAGGGATTCTCGCGCAGCGCTTCCATATCAAGGCCGAAAATTTGGCTGAACGCTTTATTGATATAGAGCGGCCGCAATGGCGCGGGCTCGACAATCCAAAAGCCGGAGAACGCGGCGTCGGCAAACTGGCGGAAACGTTCGTCACTCTCGCGCAGCTGCGCCGCCGCCAGATTGCGCGCCGTCGTGTCGAACGAAACACCGACGATGCCGGAGACTTCGCCGTGTTCGTCGAATACCGGCAGCTTGACGGTTTCAAACCAGCCCAGCTTGCCGTCAACGCGCGTCATGCGCTCAACCCGGTATTCCTGACGTGACTGCAGAATGGCTGCGTCCTCACGGTCACGTTCGGCGGCCACTTCAGGCGGGAAAAGATCGCTATTGGTGCAGCCAATGGCAAATCCCGGATTACTGTTGAAACGCTGCGACCACGCTCGATTGACCGCCAGAAAACGGCCGTCGCGGTCTTTCAGCCATGCCGGGGCCGGGATACTTTCCATCAGGACCTCGCTACGCTGCCGGCTGTCCGCCAGCTCTTGCTCGACCGCGTGTCGCGCCGTGACATCCTGCATGATACCGACCATGCCCTCGACGCGACCCGCCGCGTCATAAACCGCGCGCCCGGTACTGCGCATCCAGCGCTCTGCACCATCGGTGCGGATCAGGCGAAATTCAATATCATAGGCCGCCCCTTGATCGATGCAGGTACGGCCGGCGGCGATAAACCTTGCACTGTCATCGGGGTGTACCAGATTACGAAAATCCGGATACCGCACCGCATCGGGTGGCAGGGGGCCGAGCAACTTCTCATGACCGTAGCCCCAATGCGTATGGCGCGAGGCAATATCCCACTCCCACACCGTCATGGCAGCGGCGTCAACTGCCATACGCAAACGCTGTTCACTTTCACGCAACGCCGCCTCCGCGCGTTTGCGTGCACCAATGTCGCGCAAGACCAGCTGGCGCTGGCGTGCAATACCGGGCACCAGTCGCGAACTGCCCTCGACTTCGACCGACGTGCCATCAACACGTATATAGGTCTGCTCAAAAAGCCCGGTCGGCAGTCCGGACTGGATGACGTAAGCGCGACGCGCCAGCGCT
>CAIWNB010000414.1 GCA_903913965.1 uncultured beta proteobacterium | reverse complement strand
TTGATTGCCTGCAGTCATGCAGGTGGCGGCGATTAAAGTAGAGATGACAAAACGCATTTTGTTTCCTATGAGTTTCGTAGAACGCTGCCGATTGTAAGTGTTTTTTGTTCCTGATCGCAGACGCGGTCTTATCGAAAATAAGTTGATTCCGGACGTGGGCGTGTATTTTCTCGGCGTGGCCGCACGCGAACCGGCATGAGATAGGTCGGCCGCCTGCATGAACGAGGCTTTAATAGCCCTGTATGGCGCGCCGGCGCTGTTCCTCGTACAGCTGTTGCTGCAGTTGGCGCCGCTGAGCATCTTGCTGCGCTTGCTGTTGCCGCAACAAAGCCTCCTGTTCCTGCTGACGGCGGGCGTTGAGGCGTTCGTTTTCTAACGCTTGTATGGTCTGTGCGTCACGTGCTGCCCGCTGGCGTGCCTCGGATTCGCTTTCCATGGCCTGGCGCCGCGCTTGCATGTCTTCGGTGCGGCGCTGGGCATCGAGGCGCTGCCGTTCGTATTCCTGTTGGCGCTTGTAGCGGGCCTGCTCGGCTTCGTTGCCGCGGGTAACCTGCTCGGCCAGCGCGCGATTATGTTCAAGCTCGCGTGCCTGTTGCGAGATTGATGCTTCTCTTTGCTGCTCAAGTGTGCGGGAACGCGCGAGGTTTTCCCGCGCCTCGAGTTCGGTGCGCAGCCGTTCAATTTCGGCTTCCATTTTTATGGCACGTGCGCGTTCTTCCAGCACGCGTGCCGCGGCAGCGGTTTGGTTGGCGCGAACGTTCCAGTAGACACCGTAGGCGAGGCAGCACGCCAGCAGCGCGAAGACAAAGTTTCTGGTGCTCATAAGGGTGTTGACACTCGGTGGTTGTGACTCATCACCATGGTAATTATCCATCCTGCTATCGGTGTCTGCCAATACTGCTGGCGGACTAAACCCTGGCGCAACCTGAATACAGTCGGCAGGCGTTGCAAGCCGAAATGCCCGGGTGAACCGCGCGGGCGGCCGATCAGTTATGCTTCGATGCTTTCAGGTGGCGGGAGCAGATGCAATGGCATGGCAATATACAAAAGGTCTGCATGACATCGGCAATGGTTGTTATGCATGGTTGCAGCCGGATGGCGGCTGGGGATTCAGCAACTCGGGTTTGATCGTCGATGGCGGCGAGACGCTGCTGGTCGACACGCTGATGGATCTGGCGCATACGCGCGAAATGCTCGACGGCTACCGTGCCGCGGTGCCTGCGGCGGCACGTATTGGCACACTCGTTAATACGCATTCCAACGGTGACCACACCTACGGCAATCAGTTGCTCGCCGGTGCCCGTATGATTGCCAGTCGCGCCTGTGCCGAGGAAATGGCACAAAGACCGCCCGAAGAACGTGCAGCGATGATGCGCAATTGGCGCGATTACGGCGAGGCGGGTGCCGCCTGGCATGATCTCTACGACGGCATCTTCGATTTTGAAGGTCTCGTCTATACGCCGCCGACCGAGGTCTTTGATGACGAGCTCACGGTGCGGGTGGGCGCCAAAGAGGTGCGTCTAACGATGGTCGGGCCGGCGCATACGCGCGGCGACGTGCTGGTGCACCTGCCGGCCGACCGCACGGTGTTCACGGGTGACATTTTGTTTATCGGCGGCCATCCGGTGTCGTGGGACGGACCGATTTCTAACTGGATCGCCGCCTGCGAAAAAATCCTTGCCTGGGATGTTGATGTCATCGTGCCCGGCCACGGGCCGGTTACCGACAAGGCGGGCGTTCGCGCAGTCAAACACTATTTTGAATATCTGACCGTCGAGGCGCGTAAGCGTTACGAAGCCGGCATGAGTGAAGCTGAGGCGGGGCTGGATATTTCGCTCGACGGTTTTCGCGACTGGATCGACGGCGAGCGCGTGATCGTCAACGTTGCCACACTTTATCGCGAATTTAGCGGCAACCCGCGCAAACCCAATGTGCTGGAATTTCATGCGCGTATGGCGCGCCTGCGCAAACCACGCGCCCAACGCTGATACACAAGGAACCCCGATGAAGATAGAACTCGATGAAACCCATGACCCCAAACGCACGAGCTGGGTGGCCACAGCGCAGGGGCACCGCGACTTTCCGCTGCAGAACCTGCCGCTGGGTATCTTCAGTATCGATGGCGATGCGCCACGCGGCGGTATGGCGATCGGGGATTCGATTTTTGATCTGAAGGCGGCGTTGGGTGCCGGTTTGTTCAGCGGTGCTGCCGAAACCGCCGCTGCGGCGGCAAGCGGAGCAACGCTTAACCCGCTGCTGGCGCTGGGGGCAGAGCCGCGCCGCGCATTGCGCCGTCGTGTGTTCGCCTTGCTCTCCGCAGAAGGCGCGGACAACGTGGCCGCGCAAAAAAATGCCTCGACCCTGCTGCACGAGGCGGCTCGCTGTGTGTTGCATGTACCTTCGCGCATCGGGGCCTACACCGATTTTTACGCCGGAATTCATCACGCTACCAACGGTGGCTTGCGCAGAAATGCAAACCCGCCGCTGGCCGCGAATTATAAATACGTGCCGGTGGCGTATCACAGCCGCGCGTCGAGTGTCCGCGCCTCGGGTTTTCCGGTACGGCGGCCACACGGTCAAACCGATGTGATGCCTAATCAGCCGGCATTTGGTCTTACCCGTAAACTTGATTTTGAGCTTGAACTCGGGATGTGGATTGGTTCCGGCAATGCACTTGGCGAGCCGGTGCCGATTGGCCGGAGCGGCGAGCAGCTGGCGGGACTGTGTCTGCTCAACGATTGGTCAGCGCGCGATATTCAGCGTTGGGAGTCGGCCCCGCTGGGA
>CAIWNB010000413.1 GCA_903913965.1 uncultured beta proteobacterium | reverse complement strand
GCGCTCGGCCGGTTGTCGATGACGATCTGTTGCTTCCACGCCTCGGATAATTTCTGCCCGACGATGCGGCCCAAGGTATCCACCGCGCTGCCCGCAGAGACGGTGGTCAGCATGCGCACCGGACGATTCGGAAACGACGCCTGTTGCGCCAGTGTCGCGCCGGCCAGCAAGCTCAGCGCCAGCCCGCCTGCGCATAATGCGAATGAATTCACGCGGCAACCTCGATTTGCAAACAACTTTAGTAAACCGGCCATAGCAATCACCTCTTGATAAACATCCACCACACAAGGAAACCCAAAGTTATCACCACCACCTTGACCGCCACGATTGACGCGATCAAGGCACCACCGTCACGCATAGCCTGTCTGAGACGATCCACCGGCACGCCGCACTTTATGCCGAAAAACGGACCGATACGCCACCGATCGGATCAAGTTTGTATTCGATTTCTTCTCCGGCCTCGGCCCACAGCGGCGGCACGATGGAGCCGGTGATAATGATCTGTCCGGCGCGCAGTGTCTCACCAAAACTGGCCAGCGTATCGGCAACATGCGCGACGATGCCAATGAGCTCGCCCGTCAGCGCCTGCGGATCACGGGTCTCGGCAAACGCCGCGCCGTTGCGCGTGATGTGTCCGTGCAAGCCGTCAACCACACCGCCGGCACGCGAGGCGTCACAGGGCCCGAGCACGATGCCACGCTGATAAATATTGCCGGCGAGTATTTGTTCCACATCTTCGGGCGGCCGATCCAGATCAGCGAGCTCCAACGCCGGCCCGAGACCGGCAATCGCCGCGCGCACGGTATCGCGATCCGCCCCCGCCGAGAGATTGCGACCAATAAATACCACCACCTCCGGCTCGACCACCGGCTTCTTCCAGTCAGCGAGCGAGATCGTCACGCCCGGCGCCACCAGCGCCTGGTCGGTTAAAAAACCGACCAGCGGTGCGCCGATACCAAACTTCTGCAAGGCCGCCGGCGCACCAAAGCCAACCTTCCAACCGAGGGGGCGTTGCCCCGCATTCAAACGGTCGCGACGACGGCCCAGCTGCAAGGCCATGCCGCGCAAGATCCGCGGATCATCGATAGTCAGTTTCATACGCGTCACAGCGGCCCGCTTAATGCGTGCGTCCACCTTCGATGGATTCATAGCCGGCCGCTTCCAGCGAACCGGCGCCACTCCAACCCCAGACCAGCACGACATCCTCGTCGGAGTTGTTCTTGAAGCCATGCCAGTGGCCGCGCGGCGTAAACACCACGTCGCCCTCGCCCGACGGTTTCTCGCCGTCCTCGGTGTACATCACGCCACGGCCTTTGACGACAATCCAGAATTCATCGCAGTTGAAGTGACGATGACGATCGTGTTGCGCGCCCGGCGGCAACACCGTCCAGCCGACCAGCAGCTTGTCGGAGTTGGCGGTCTTCTGGTCGATCAGGAACTGCACCTGCATATTGACCCAGCCATCCTTCTCGGCGAGCCCGCCAACCTTCGGTACGTCCTTCAGGTTGGTTTGAAACGGTTTGAGTTGCGTGTATTGATCAGGTTTCATTTCGACATTCCTCCGAGTCGGCGATACGCCTCGTGTGCAATCACAAAATCATGGTGTCCCAGCCCGAGGCCGCGACAGGCATTCATCATTTCATTGGCCGCGGCCGCCAGCGGCACCGGGATTTCCATTTTACGCCCGAGCTCCAGCACCAGCGACATGTCCTTCTGTTGCAGCGTCACATCCGCCAGCGGCACCGCCGGCATTTTGCCTTCGAGAATAAAAGGCCCGCGATAACCGAGCACCGGTGAGGCCACCACGCTCTTTAACATCGCATCGACCGCCACTTCACGCGGCACGCCGCCCTTCTCGGCGAGCGCCACGCCTTCACCGAAGGCAATCACTTCAACCATCAGCACCAGATTGATCGCCAGCTTCAACTGCACGGCGAGCCCGCTACCGCCGATGTACATAACCTTGGGCCCGATCGCCAGCAACACCGGTTCCACACATTCATAGGCGGAACGATCACCACCAACCATGATCGACGCCTTGCCCTCGGCCAGCGTCACCGTGCTACCGGAAATCGGCGCATCGAGCATCAGCAAACCGGCCTTGGCAAACTCCGCCGATACCGCACGACTCGCATCCGGCGCGATGGTGCTCATGTCGAGATAGATGCCGCCCTTTTTGAGCCCCGCGATGATGCCGTTGTCACCGAGCGCGACCGCTTGCACCGCCGCCGAATCAGTGACGATCGAAAACACCACCTCCGACTGTGCGGCGACTTCACGCGGGGTATCCGCCCATGCCATGCCAAGATTTTGCAAGGGCTCGGCCTTGCTCTTGGTACGGTTCCAGCCGGTGACGCTATGACCGGCGGCGAGCAAACGCGGCACGATGCCCAAACCCATGTCACCCAAACCGACAAATCCGATTTTCATTTCACGCTCCTGCGAATTTCAAGTTCAAGACCGCAGCAAAGGCCGCAAGGCGCGCACATCCTTCACCTTCTCGATGTTCCAGATGGTGTCGCACAGCTTGCGCGCGCGCGCCTTGCCGAGCACCGGCGCCATCAGGTCATAACATTTCTCATCCACCTCGGGCGTGGTCATCGGGTTTTGCGCGGTGCCACGCACACCCTTGGTGTGGTGTTTGACCGTGCGGCCGTCTTTCAACTTGATTTCAACGATGCCATGACGCTCCGGCACCAGGCTCTGCAGGTAAGCGTCACCAATGAGCTGGATCTTCGCGCGCACCTTCATGACTTTCGGATTCGTCATGCGCTTTTCATCATGCGCCGAAATAAAGGTGGCAGTGCCATCGAGCAGCATCACCGCACACATGTATTGCATGCAGATGTCGGGCATCTCGCGGTTGTTCACGGTGTTCGCACCGGTGGTCGACACACGCACGATCATTTTCTCGACATCGGCTTCCTTGATGTTGTACTGACGGATCAATTCCAGCAGCGAATCGAGCGGCGCCTGAATCGGCGAACCGACCGTCCAGCGTTTGATGTTGGTGCGCATAATTTCAAAATTGCTGCCGAGCCCGCGGATCAAGACCTGCGGATCGGGCTTGATGCCGTTCATGCGACGCGATTCGTCAAACGCATGATAGAAATTACGCTCACCCGAGAACACGTCTTCAACGCCGGTGCAGCCCGCCGCCACCATGGTGGTGGCCGACATGCCGTTACGCGCCGCCATGCCGCCAAAGTCAAATGCCTTCTCGATGTGATCAAGGTCGCGCATATAGGTCGACAAGCCGCCGGTCTGCTGCGCCGTATACGACAACACATGGCGCACCTGATCGGAATTCAACTTTGCCAGCGCCGCACTCGCCGCCGCCGCGCCGAAGGTCGGGCCGAAGCAATGCGTCATGTGACCGAGCTTGCGGAAATCCACCGGGTTCAACGAGATGTTGAGCCGCGTACCGATGTCGTACCCGAGCGTCACCGCATGCAGAAAATCCGTGCCGTTGCTGCGTTCGCGCTCACCCATCGCCATTGATGACGCGACGATGGCGCAACCGGGATGACACCACGACGGCGCGTGCGAATCATCGGTTTCGTCGGCATGCGCGAGCATGGCGTTGATCAAAGCGGCGTTCACACTGCTGGTCAACAGTTTGGTGCCAACCACCAGCGCCTCGGGTTTGCCACCCAGGGTTTTCGCATACGACAACGTGATGCGGCCGGGCTTTAACTTTGCACCCGAGACCATCGCCGCTAGCGTGTCGAGAATATGGTGTTTGGTTTTTTCAACCACATGCTTGGGCGGCGATTTCTTCACCGCGCCGGCGATATAGGTCGAGAGTTTCGTCATCAGCGGGGAGACCGCCGTTTTTTTCTTCGCTGCCATTAACCTGCTCCTTGTTTGAAACGTCCGCTATTTAACCATGCCGAGCTCGCCCAGCAGGCTGCGCGAGAGCTCGTAATCTTTTTTCAGATAGTCGCGTGCCGCCTGCCCCTTCAGGAACATCGGCTCGAGTGCGTCGGCCTCAAGCAGACGCTTCCAGTCTGCGTGCGCAACCGCGCGTTCGAGCATGCTTTCCCAATAGACAATCTGTGCTTCACTCAACCCTTTCGGCGCCATCACGGCAAGCCAGCCGCCCTGCACCACGTCGATGCCCTGCTCTTTCAATGTCGGCACCTCGGGCAGCGAAGCTGAACGCTGCGCGCCCGAGATGCCAAGTATGCGCACCGCGCCGCTGCGCAAATGCGGAATCATGTTGTCCACCGAGCCGGCCGTCATATCGATGTGACCACCCAGCAGATTGGTTACCGACTCGGCCGCACCGCCAAACGTCACCACCTTGAGTTTGCGCGGATCAATGCCCGCACTCTTCGCCACCAGCGCGTAGGTGAAATGCGGCGTCGATCCGCGTGCGCTGCCGAGCGAAACGCTGACCGACTGCGGATCAAGCTTGAGGCGTTCGAGCAAATCTTTGAGCGTATGAATCGGCGAATCGGCACGCACCGCCAGCGCCATCACTTCGTCGCCGACGATGCCCAGCACCGTCATATCGGTGTAATTGAACGGACTGCGGCCGAGAATATGATTAGTCAGAAACGCTTTGCGCACCACCGCAAGATAATGCGCATCGCCGGCACGCTGCGCGACATAGGCATAAGCCACCGCACCGCCGCCGCCCACTTTGTTGACCACGGCGATGTTCTGCAACGCGCCGCTTGCCTGCCAGATGCGCTGCATGGTGCGGGCGGTCTTGTCGTTGCCGCCGCCCGCGCCCGAACCGACCAGAAATTCCACGGTCTTGACCGGCTTCCAGCCCTGCGCCGACGCATCGGCCGACGGAAATAACGCGAATACCGTGAACAATGCGCACACCCACCGCGCAGCACTCAAAGCAGCGGCACCGCGATACAAAACGCGCAAGAAATGGTCAGGCATCAAGGGAATAAACAGACCGTGAAGGGAAGAGCCCGCATCATAGTCCGCACCCGCATTCGTCGCAATAAACGCGCCTCTCCGCTGCTGCTAGAATCAGCGTCGATTTCAACCTCACACCGGAAGCCCATCCATGAGTGCCATCCCCGAACCGCCGCTGTGTGCGGCCCCTGATCCCGCCCCGCGCAAACCGCGCATCACGCTGCCCGCCGGCGCGACCGACACGCACGCGCATATCTGCGGCCCGAAATCGCAATACGCGTATTTCTCCGAGCGCGTTTACACGCCGCCCGATTGCCTGTTGCCGGCTTATAGCCACATGCTCAAAACGCTGGGCGTCGAGCGCGCGGTGCTGGTGCAGCCTTCGGTATACGGCACCGATAACGCCGCGATGCTGGCCGCCATGAAAACCGCCGGCCCGTCGTTCCGCGGCGTATCAGTGGTGGCCGACGACATCAGCGAGACCGAAATCAAACGCCTGCATGAAGCCGGCGTGCGCGGCGTGCGCGTCAACATTGTCGACGTACCCAACCGCAAGCCCGGCACGCTGCCAATGGAAGCGCTGAAAAAACTCGCGCACAAAGTAAAACCCTTCGGCTGGCACATGGAGTTTCTCGCCCACGTTGACGAGTTCCCCGACCTCGACAACATGCTCGACGGCTTTCCGGTCGAGACCGTCTACGGGCACCTCGGTTATATGAAAACCGACAAGGGTATCGAGCACCCCGGCTTTCAGGCGCTGCTGCGCTTGATGAAAGCCGGCAAGGCCTGGGTCAAACTCACCGGCCCCTACCGCATCTCGCTGCAAACCATGCCGCACGCCGATACCGACGTCTACGCCCACGAACTCATCAAAGCCGCGCCGCAGCAAGTGGTGTGGGGCTCCGACTGGCCGCACGTCATGGTCAAAGGCGCCATGCCCAACGACGGCGACATCTGCGACCTGCTCGGCAACTGGGTTCAAGACGAAGCCGTGCGCAAGCAAGTGCTCGTTGATAACCCGGCGCGGTTGTACGGGTTCTAAGCGCGTTCGGCGCGATGCCTTTCAGTTATCGCGCCCTACGACACCGAGTAGGGTGCAATAAGCGCAGCGCATTGCACCGATACGCGCACCCGGCGCGATGCCTTTCAGTTATCGCGCCCTACGACCATGCGCTAGAAATATGACAAGTGATGTGAGCGTTTTCGAAGAGACGCGGGAGCTACGCTCCGGGCTCGTCACCCCCATCCTGCCCTTCCCCCATCAAGGGTGAAGGCACTTCCAGCCGGCGCTGCAAGACGAATCAGTACTCACACTGCAGCGAGTTACTTCCTCACCCCCACCACCCCGTCCCCGTTGAACGTCGTGGTGAACCCGGCGCGTTGCAGGCGCTTCGCGACTTCAGCGGGCACGTCGCGGCCGCTAGTGAGTTTGTTGGGCGTGCCGGTGTAATGAAACAGGCGGCCCTTCTTCTTTAGTACGCGCGCGAGCTGCCCGTAGAAATCCTGCGAATAGAGTTCCCCGGCAATGCCAAAGCGCGGCGGGTCGTGCAACACCGCATCCACTGAGGCGTTACTCATCAACGCAATGCCCTCGGTCACATCGCCGTCGGTTAGGGTCAGCGCGCCGCCCACCACGGGTGACCACGGGTTGAGGCTGCGCAGCCACACCACATCCGGGTTTTTTTCAAACGAGATGATCTGCCGCGCCTGCCGCTCTAAACACCACGCCGCGAAATAACCAAGCCCGCCGCAGGTGTCGAGCACCACCTTGCCTTGCGGCTGGATCAAATCCACTTTGCGTTCGGCGTCGGCATACGGCGACACCTGTGCGGTTGGCAGCATTTTGATGCCGTCAATTTCAAAGGTCGGCGCGCCCCATTTGGTTGGCACCAGTTTGACCAGCGCCTGCGTGTAACGCGCCACCGGCACGAAGGCTTCCTCGTCCCAGTAATACACGGTGTGGTCTTTGCAGCGCTGCGGCGAGACATAACGTGTGCCTTGCCACTGCCAGCCCTCGGCGGTGAGCTCGACCGTTGTGTTTGAGCGCCCGAGATCGAGCGAGCATGCAACGTCTGTGTGGCCCGCGCGTGCAGCCGCGCGCAATTGCGCGTCCACCTCCTGCGTCAGCAGCGGGCCCATTTATTCCGGCTTGGCGCCGGTATCCCTCACAACCTTGCCCCACTTCGCGGTTTCCGCCTGCAGAAAGGCGGCAAACTCCTGCGGCGGCATGCCCGAGGCTTCGCCGCCCTGCGAGGCCAGCTTCTCGCGTACCTCGGGTTGTTGCAAAGCCTGTGCAATCACCGCATGAATTTTGGCGATGATCGCCGGCGGCGTGCCGCGTGGCGCCATGATGCCGTTCCAGGTGTCGGCGTTAAAGCCCGGTACCGTCTCGGCGATCGTCGGAATATCGGGCACGATGGCCAACCGTTTCGCCGCCGTGATGCCCAGCGCGCGCAACTTGCCCGCCTTGATCAAGGGCAGCGTCGGCAGCAAACCATCGAACATCAGATTCGCTTCGCCGGCCGCCACCGCCACGCGCCCGGGCGTGCTGCCCTTGTAGGGCACGTGCAGCATGCGGATGCCGGTCGCACTCTCAAACAACGCAGTGCTGATATGCACCACCGAACCCGCGCCCGATGAGGCGTAGATCACCGCCTCGGGTTTGCTCTTGGCAAGGGCGATCAGCTCGCGGATATTTTTCGGGCCGAACGACGGTGTCGCGATCACCACCGAAGTGGTGGTCGCAATCTGCGTTACCGGCAGCAGATCACGCCCCGCATCGAAGGGCAGCTTCTTGCCATAGAGCACCGGGTTGATAACGATCTGCGCCGTTGACCCCGAGAGCAGCGTATAGCCGTCGGGCGTGGCTTTGGCAACGAGATCGGTGCCGATGATGCCGTTAGCACCCAGACGGTTATCGACCACCACTTGCTGGTTGAAGGCCTCGGAGAGTTTCGCCGCCGCAAAGCGTGCGAGCGTGTCACCGGTGCCGCCGGGGGCCAGCGGCACGATGATGCGGATGGGCTTGCCGGGGTAGCTCTGTATTTGATTCTGCGTCTGTGCGGCGGCGGGTGATAAGCATAGTGACAACACGCCCGCGGCGGTTAAGAGCGTCAGGCCGCAGCGCGTTGCCGCGGGCTTGAAAAAGTTATGCGGCATGCTCATTCGGCGCGGATGCCCGCCTCCTTGATGATTTTTGCGGTCGAAGCGATCTCTGCTTTGATCATCGCCGCCAGCGCGTCAGGCGTGTCACCCACCACCTCGATCTGGGTTTCATGAAACTTCTCGCGCACCTCGGCACGTGCCAGCACCCGCACGATCTCGCGATTCAACCGCGTAATGATCGCTTGTGGCGTGCCCACCGGGGCAAACACCGCCAGCCGTGAGGCCACTTCATAACCGGGCAGCGTTTGCGCCACCGGCATCAGGCCCGGCATCAGCGGTGTCGCCTTCGCGCCCGAGATCGCCAGCGCGCGCAGGCGGCCGGCCTTGATATGCGGCATCAACGAACCGGGCACACCGAACATGTATTGCGTTTGTCCGGCGATCAATTCAGTGAGCGCCTGTGACGCGCCTTTGTAGTTGATGCGTGCCACTTGAATGCGCGCCATGGTGCGAAACAACTCGCCGGCGATATGCACCGAGCTGCCGTTGCCCGAGGTGGCGTAGTTAAGCTCACCGGGGCGTGCACGCGCCAGATCAATCAGCGCGCGCACCGATTTCGCCGGCACCGTCGGATGCACCACCAAAATGTTCGAGGTTTCGGTGACCGTGGTGATCGGCGCAAAGTCGCTCACATTCGATGCCACACTGTCGCGCATAAACGGCAACAGCCAGAGCGTTTGTCCGCTGAGCAAGAGCGTATAGCCATCCGGCGCGGCTTTGGCCGCCACATCGGCCGCCAGCAGGCCGCGGTTCTCAACAATCACCTGCTGGCCGAGCGCCGCACCGAGCGGCCCGGCAATCAAACGTGTTGCGAAATCACTGCCACCACCGGCCCCCGCCGTGATGATGCGGATATGCGTGGCCGGCCATGTTTGCGCCCACAGCGCGCACGGTGCGCAGGTCAACAGCAGCAAGCCTAACAAGTAACCCGGGAATTTTTTCAAGTGCGATCCGCTTTCATCTCACAACACGCCGTCATTATCGGGCAATGCCGCGGCGCGGGGAATGGCTTGCGCTCGCTATAATCGGGCCTTACACAAAACAATTTCAACGAGGGGTTCGAATTGAGCAGACTCAACACCGTGGAACGCGACTCGCTTCCCGAAAACCAGCGCCGCTTCCATGATGCCGTCAAGGCGATCCGCCGGCGCCCGATCACCGGCCCCTTCATCGTGCTGATGAACAGCAGCCCGGATCTCACCGCGCGCTTCGCCCACCTCGGGCATTATTTTCATGCGCGCGGGCAGGCCGATGAATCCATCCTCACCATGCGCGTGCGCGGCTTTGCTTCGCTGATCGGCTCGCGCGCGCTCAACGCGCCCTATGAATGGAGCGCCTGGGTGAATTGGGCGATCGAGGCCGGCGTGCCGCAAGACACCGTTGACGCCATTCGTGAAGGCCGGCCGCCGCAACACCTCACCGACGAAGAAAAACTCGTCACCGATTTTTGTATGCAGATGATCTCGGGCAATCATCGCATCACTGAGGCCACCTTCAACGCAGCACTCGCGCACTTCGGCGCGCAGGGCGTGGTCGAACTGGTGGTCACGCTCGGTTACTTTGCGATGATCGCGCTGCCGCTCAATGCCTTCGAGATCGGCATGTCGAATGATCAGAAGAAACTGCGCAAGCCCTTCGCGCCGCTGCCCGTCACCGGCACGCCGTGGCAGGGCCCGGCGGCACCGCGCAGCCCACTGCCGGCCATCGCCGCCGCTGTGACCACGGCACCGCGCCTCGAGCCGCTCTCCACGCACGATGACGTCGCCCCTGAAAACCAGCATTTTCTTGATCGCGTGATCCTCACGCGCGGCTGGATCTCGGGTGCCTTCAAGATGCTGATGCACACGCCGGACGTCGCCGCGCGTGTTGCCAACATCGGCGCCTTCTTTCTCTATGAAACGATCTTGTCGCCACGTGTGCGCAGCCTGACGTGGCTGATCAGCGCGCGCGAACTCGATTGCAATTACATCTGGCAATCGAGTCTCGCCGCTGCGCGCCAGGCTGGTGTTTCTGAGGCCTTGATCGCGGCGATTGAAGCCGATCGCATGCCGGCCGACCTCCCCGCCGCCGATCAACTGCTCTTCAATTATTGCTATCAACTGCTGCGCGACAATCATCATGTCGATGACGCCAGCTACGCCGCGCTGATCCAACACTATGGCGTGCCGGCGGCGGTGCAGATTGCCGCCAGCGTTGGTTACATCGCCATGCTCGGCCTGGTGGTCAACGCATTTGAAGTCGCGCCCCCGGCCGACGATAGCCAGCCGGCGCTATAAAAAAAACGGGGCGTGTTATCCACACGCCCCGTTTCATTGGATGGCCTGGTGCTTGATGGCCAGATCCTTGATGGCCTGATGCTTTAGCCGGTGACGCCGATATTCCACGGCACGAATTCGTGATCGCCAAGACCCAGAACTTCGCTCTTGGTCTTTTCACCGGAGGCGGTACGCAGCAGCAATTCAAAAATCTCCTGCCCGACCTCTTGCAGCGTTTTGCTGCCGTCGAGAATCTCGCCGCAGTTGATATCCATGTCTTCGGTCAAACGCTGATACATCGGCGTATTGGTCGCCAGCTTGATTGAAGGCACAGGCTTCGCGCCAAACATCGAACCGCGACCGGTGGTGAACATGATGACGTTCGCGCCGCCGGCGATCTGGCCGGTGGCTGAACACGGATCAAAGCCCGGCGTGTCCATGAAGACGAAACCTTTTTGCGTCACCGGCTCGGCGTAACGATAGACCTCCATCAAGGGCCCGGTGCCGCCCTTCATCGAAGAGCCCAGCGATTTCTCAAAAATATTCGCCAGCCCGCCGGTCTGATTGCCCGGGCTGACGTTGCCGTTGATCTGCGTGTCACGCCCCACCGTGTACACATCTTTCCACCAGCGGATGCGTTCAACCAGCTTCTCACCGACTTCACGATTGCGGGCGCGACAGGTCAGCGTGTGTTCAACGCCGTAGATCTCGGGAGTTTCCGAAAGAATGGCGGTGCCGCCGTGGCGCACCAGAATATCCATTGCATTGCCAAGCGCCGGATTGGCGGTGATCGATGAAAAACCATCCGAGCCGCCGCACTGCAAACCGATCGACAAATGACTCGCCTGCACAGGCGTGCGCGTCACGCGGTTGGCTTCGGCCAGCATTTCTTTCACCGCAGCCACACCCGCGGCGATGGTCTTGGTGGTGCCGCCTTCGTCTTGCATGACAAAGGTTTTAAGACGCAGGCCTTCTTGCAGCTCTTGTTCCTTGAACAGCTTGCTGACTTGATTGCGTTCACAACCGAGGCCCACCACCAGCGCACCGGCGAGATTGGCATGACGAATGTATCCGGCCATGGTCCGGCGCAGCAGGTCCATCGGCTCGCCGGTCATTTCCATGCCGCAGCCGGTGCCGTGGGCAAACGCCACCACGCCGTCGATGTTCGGATAATCGGCCAGGCGTTCGGGTGTGAAATATTCAGCGATCTTGTGCACCACGGTGGCCGAGCAATTCACCGTTGAGAGCACACCGATGTAGTTACGCGTGGCGACCTGGCCGTTGGCGCGCACGATGCCCATAAAGGTGGCGCGTTCGTTTTCCGGCACCATGACCACCGGTTTGTAATCGCGCGCGTGCGCGTAATCGCGATCGAATTCGCGGAACTCCATGTTGTGCGAATGCACGAAGGTGCCGGCCGGAATATCCGTCTCGGCAAAACCGATCGTCACGTTGTATTTCAGAATCGGCTCGCCTTTGGTGATGGCGCGCGCGGCCACCTTGTGACCCGAGGGCACCTGGCTCTTGCAGGTCAGGCCGTCGCCCAGCTTCGCGCCGAGCGGAATATTGGCGCGCGCGATCAGCACGTTGTCCGATTCATGCAGACGGATGGTGAGGCCGCTCGACGGCGGTTTGTTATGGAGTTCGATCATGTGGGCACCTTTTAAATTCTTGACGCTGCCAGCGCGGCGCGGCGGGGGCTAAAGTTTGCCATAACCGCAGGGCGCCAACACGGTCGATTTTGTGCGGTGGGCGGTGCCGGGCACTGCTGTGCGGCCATGCGTGGTGATGGGCGGTGGCGGGGTCTGTTTGGCGGTGTTGGGCTGTGGGCCTGATGTTCAGTCGTTCGCGGTGACGGTCGGTGATGGGCAGCGCTGCGCTGCGCGGCGCATTGCGCTGCGGCAGCCACTCACACACAACGCAACCGTCGTTAGCGCCGGCGTGACGGCCGCGCTGGCGCCTTCTCCGCTTTGATTTCTTCCATCGCTTCGAGCATGCAGGTCACGCCATAGGTCAGCACCTTCATGCCGCAAGGGTTGACGCACACCATCAACGCCTCGGCGATCTCCTCCGGCTTCCAGCCCATCTGCAGCCCCTTCTTCAAATGCTGTTTCAGGTGCGGCTGATTCACCGGGTTCGACATCTCCACGGCCAGCGCGATAATGTGAAAAAGCTCGTGCATTTTTTCATTGAAGCGCCGCGGCTTTTCACGAATGACGTGATCGAGGTCGAGCAGCACCTCCATGTAATCCGGGAAATGCTCGGCGATAAAAGCGTGCGCCGGATAGCGTTTGCCGCGTCGTTGGGCGATTTGATCGGCGAGCGATTTGGCGTTAGCGGGTTTGCGTTTGGCCTTGGCGGGTTTTGGTTTGGCAGTCATGGCGGCGGGTCTCCGGTGGTTTTTCGGAGTGTAGCGCGTGGGGCGAATGGGTGGGCAGCATGCAATGCCGTAACGGCCCACCATCCATCGCCGTAACGCGTGCGCG
>CAIWNB010000412.1 GCA_903913965.1 uncultured beta proteobacterium | reverse complement strand
CGGCCGATCGAGGTGTTCGGCTGGAAGCCGTCGCGCAGCGCGCCTTGCGTGTAATTGAAATCGAGTTGCTTGATGATCGGGCCGTTGAGGATGATCAACGTATCGCCGCCCGGCGTGTTGCCGCTGTGCTCGACGGCGTATTTCGGGTCAGCCATCGCCTCGATGGTGGCGACGAGGATCGGCATGTATTCCGGACGGCATCCGGCCATCACGCCGTTGACCGCCACACTCCACACGGTGGCGGCGCGGCGGTCGGGCAGCAGCACGCCGAGGACTTCATCGGGGCTGCGGTCGGTGAAGCGCAGAAATTCTTCGATCGCTTCTTTGGTTGGCGGCACGATCGGCAGGCCGTCGGAGTATTCGTGTTTGACGAAATATTTGTTCACTGCGTTGAAGCCGCCACGCACGACGATGTCGCGTGCGCCCGGCTCGCCACTGGTGCCCTTGGCCGCTGGCATCACGGTCAGATTTTGGATCACCTGTTCGGCAGTGACGCCAATGACGTCACGCCGCAGCTCTTCCTTGCTCTTGGTGCCGATGTGGCCGGGCACCATGGCCAGCGTGATGTTCGGCATGCCCAGACCGATCGAGGTCGCAGCAGCCTGTTTCATAAAGCCTTCGCACGTCAGTGAAGAGGTCGGGTAGCCGGCTTCTTCACACGCTGCACTGGCCCGCAACACGGCGGGCGTGCAGGAGCCTCAACAGGCCATGCCGGAGATGACTGCGTCCACCCCCAGCTCTTTGAAACGTTTTGGCAGCGCGGCGAGCGCTTCTTTTTCATCGTCGGCATGGGTGCTGCCGAATTCGCGCCAGCTGACGAACTTGATACCCGGATAACGGCGCTTCAAATCCTCTTCGAGCAGCGCAAAGACTTCGTCACCTTTGAATAGATAGTCCCAGAGTTGGGCGACGGTTTTGCCTTCGAGCGTGTCAAGGCGTGGCGCCAGCGCGCGTGTTTTTTGCTGGCGCGCGCCGCGCGGCCAGTAGGCTTCGTAGTAACCGTCGTTGTTGGTTTGTGCCATGGTGGCCTCCTTTTTATTGTTTGAGCATGCCGAGTTCACCCAGCACGTCTTTGAGTATGGTGTGTTGCGACTTCAGATATTTGCCGAGTTCGGCGCCGTTCATGTAATCCTCGTCCCACTGGTTTTTCTCCAGTGCGTCTTTCCACGCCGGCGTTTTGATCACACGCTGAAACACGCCATCCCAGTATTTGACCTGGTCGGTCGAGAGGCCTTTGGGGCCGATCACGCTGCGCGGCACGTCGAACACCACATCGACACCCTGTTCCTTGAGCGTCGCCACAGCGGCCAGTGGGCCGTGGAGACGGCGTGGCGAGGCGATACCGGCGATACGGATCTTTTTTGCTTCGAGCAATTGTAGAAAGGCGCCCGGTGTGGCGGAGGCGACATCAACGTGGCCGCCCATCAGCGCGGTCATCGCGTCGGCCGATGAGCCGAACACCACGATTTTGAGCTTGCGGCTGTCGGCGCCGACGCTGCGCGCAATGAGTGCGGCGGCGATGTGATAGGCGTTGCCGCGCGCGGCGGCCAGGGCAATGCTGACCGTGCCTGGATCGGCCTTGATGCGTGCGGCCAGATCGCGACCACTGGTAATGGGCGAATCGGCGCGCACCATGAAGGCGATCGGCTCGGTGATCAGGTTCGCAAGCGGTGTGAAGGCGAAATAATCGGCATTGATCTGGCCGGTCAGCAGCGCCGAGAGCGGCGTCGAGGTCTGTATCATCAAACGCTGGCCATCGCCATTGAATTGCGCCAGGTAATTCAAGGCGACGCCGTAACTGCCGCCGGCTTTGTTGATCACCGACATTGGCGCATCGACCAGCTTCGCGGTTTGCATAATCATTTGCAGCGTGCGCGCGGTGTTATCGACGCCGCTGCCGGGGCCGGTAGGTACCACCCACTCGACGTTACGTTCGGGTTTCCATTCGGCGGCGGCCGCGCCGGCAGTCGCACAGATGGTGGTTAAGACGATGACGCAGGCGCGGGCCAGCCGGCGCCGTGTGGTGTGCATGTAAGGCAAGGTCTTCTCCAGAAACGATCTGCCGCGGCGGGGTGCGCGGCCCGTCGATTATACGATTGCGCGCGCTTCGCTCGACGCCGGCGTTTTCCGTTATATTGGCGGCCGGTCAACCAGAGGGGCGCCAGACATGAAACTCATCCAGGGTGCGGCAGCAGGTTTGTTGTTATCACTGGCCTGCGCGGCAGCGGCGCAGGATAGTTATCCCAATCGTCCAGTGCGTCTGGTGACGCCGGCGGCACCCGGTGGCACCACCGACATATTGGCGCGTTTGGTTGGTGCGCGGCTGACCGAGGCCCTTAAGCAGCAGGTGATCGTTGATAACCGCGCCAGCGCCTCGGGCGTGGTCGCCGCGGAAATTGTCGCCAATTCACCGCCTGACGGCTACACGTTGTTTTTGCCCTATCACCAGCACACCGTGAACGCGGCGATGAATCCGAAGCTGCCCTATCACGCGGTCGACAGTTTTACCCCGATCACGCAATTGACCGCCGCCGGCTTGTTGCTGGTGGTCAATCCTGCAACGCCGGTGAAGACAGTGAAGGAATTTGTCGAATGGACCAAAAGCTACAAGGGGCCGCTGAATTTCGGTTCGGCCGGCCTCGGTAGCGGCGGCCATCTCGCCGGCGAGTTGTACAACGTCACGGTGCATATCAAGGCGCAGCATATTCCGTACAAAGGCTCGGGCCCGGCGTTGATTGATCTCGTCGCCGGCCAGTATCACTACAACTTTGCCGGTATCCAGGCCGCGCAGACGCTGGTGCGCGGCGGCAAGTTGCGCGGGCTGGCGGTGACCAATCCGAAACGCATTGCCGCCATTCCTGAACTGCCGGCGATGGCCGAGGTCTTGCCCGGTTTCGAACTGGTCGGTTGGTACGGCTTTGCCGCTCCGGCAAAACTGCCCAAGCCCATTCTTGCCCGGCTGCACGCCGAGGTCGTGAAGATCATGCAGGCCCCGGACATCCGCGATCGCATAGCGGCCGATGGTTCCGAGGTGGTGGTCAACAGCCCCGAGGAATTCCGCAAATACATGCATGCCGATCTGGTGAAGTGGGCGAAGCTCGTACGCGACAGCGGCGCCAAACTGGAATGAGGGTTTAGCCGTGAGTTGTGAGGAGAGAGCTATGAGGTATTTTGCCCAGGCAGTGGTTTTTTTTGCGGTGGTTTTGGCGCCGGTTCTGGCGCATGCGCAGTCCAATTATCCGAACCGGCCGATCCGTTTGATCACACCGGCTGCGCCCGGCGGCACCACCGACATCCTCGCGCGGTTGTTCGGTGCGCGCATGTCGGAGACCTTCAAGCAGCAGGTCGTCGTGGATAACCGTGCCAGCGCCTCGGGTGTGAACGCTGCGGAAATCGTCGCCCGCGCACCTGCCGACGGCTATACCTTGTTTCTGCCGTTTATCCAGCACACGGTGAATGCCGCGTTGAATCCGAACCTGCCCTACAAGGTGGTCGATGATTTCACACCGGTGTCGCAACTGACTGCCGGGGGCATGATGCTGCTGGTGCCGGTGTCCTCGCCGGTGAAAAACCTCAAAGAGTTTATCGAGTGGTCGAAGGGCTACAAGGGCGCGCTCAATTACGGCTCGGCAGGGCTCGGCAGCGGCGGTCATCTCGCCGGCGAACTCTACAACCAGATGTCCGGCATCAAGGCGCAACACATTCCCTACAAGGGCGCGGGGCCGGCGATGATTGATCTGGTCGGCGGCCAATATCAATTCGGTTTTGCCGGCATGCAGGGTTCGCAGGTGCTGGTGCGTGCAGGCAAGCTGCGTGCGCTGGCGGTGACCACGCCTAAACGCGTCAGCGTGTTGCCCGATCTGCCGACGATGGCCGAGGTGTTGCCGGGATTTGATGTGATGGGTTGGTATGGCGTGCTCGGGCCGGCGCGTTTGCCGAAAGATATTGTGGCGAAGCTGCATGACGAGCTGGTGCGCATACTCGCCCTGCCCGATGTACGCGAGCGTATTCTGGCCGATGGCTCGGAGCCGGTCGGCAGCACGCCTGAGGTCTTCCGCAAATATTTGCTCGCTGATGCGGCGAAATGGGCGAAGCTGATCAAGCCGGAATGACCGGCGGGCTTGCCGCAGTGAATGTAAGCGCATCTTGGCATACGCGATCCGCCGGGTGCGCGGATGGCAACGATGAATCTGTACGAATAACAGAACATTCAGGAGGGGCGTCATGAATCAAAGAATAGTGATCGCGATGGTGTTGGCTTCCTGCGCAGCGTTACCGGCGCAGGCGCAAACCTGGCCCGCCAAGGCGGTGCGTGTGGTCATGCCATTTCCGCCGGGTGGTGCAGCCGACACCTTGATCCGTCCGCTGACAGTGAAGCTGGCCGATGCACTTGGTCAGCAATTTGTTGCTGATGCGCGCCCTGGTGCCAACGGCAATATCGCCGCCGAGATCGTCGCCCGTGCCGCTGCTGACGGCTATACGCTGATGTTCGGTAACAGTTCGCTGCCGATCAGCGTCTCGTTGTACGACAAGTTGAGCTTCGATGTGTTGAAGGATTTCACCCCGGTCAGTCTGGTGGCGATGACGCCCAGCGTGCTGGTGGTGCATCCCTCGCTGCCGGTGCGCAGCATCAAGGACCTCGTTGCGCTGGCGAAGAAACAGCCGAATAAGCTCAACTTCGCGTCGGGAGGTGTTGGCAACACCATGCATCTGGCCGCCGCACTCCTCGACAGTATGGCTGGCATACAAATGACGCATGTGCCTTACAAGGGCGCAGGTCCGGCCATTGTTGATGTGATCGCCGGGCAGTGCGACATGGTGTTCGTCAACATCGCGCCGGTGCTCGGTCACATCCGCGCCGGCAAGGCGGTGCCGATCGCGGTGACCAGCAAAACGCGTTCGACGGTGTTGCCGGAGGTGCCGACGGTGGCCGAGTCGGGTATGCCCGGCTACGAATCAACGACGTGGTATGGCTTCCTCGGTCCGGCCGGATTGCCGCGCGAGGTGGTGACGAAGCTCAATGCAGCCATTGTCAGTGCGGTCGCCGGCAAGGACCTGCGCGAGCGTTACATTGCACTGGGTGCCGAACCCGAGACCTCGACTCCGGAGGCGTTTGCGACCTTGATCCGCAACGACATCCCGGCATGGGCGAAGGTCGTCAAGGCGGCGGGAGCGAAGGCGGAGTAATCCGGAATGCGTATTTTTGATTCGGCAGGCGGCGTCAGATCCATCGGGCTAAGGATGCGTTCATGGTGGTTAGGCTTGACGTTCTTGATGGTAGCGTTTTTCTCCACACATGTTGGCGCGCAAACTTATGTCGAGATGCATTACACCGCCGTTGGCAGCAAGACCGATACGGCGGTGGGTATGCTCAAGACATCGCCAAACATGATCAGCGCGGTTGTCGGCTTCAATTTTTTTGCGGCGTTGGCGGTTGAAGGGGAGGTTGGCCGCGGGGTGGATGCTGCGGATATCACCTTGAACGGGGTTACACAAAGAAACCCGGTGAGTGCAAAAATTGACCAGTACTACGGTATTTATTTGAAGCCGAGGTTCACGTTGACCGAACGTTTCGAGTTGTTCGCACGCATTGGTTACACCGATGTCAAGTCGACAGCCTCAGTCCTCACCTTTTCGCGCAGCAGCAATTCATCAGACTGGGGCTACGGTTTAGGCGCCGACTATTCGATGACCAGGAATTACTATCTGACCGCCGCCTATATGAATCTTTATAAGAAAAACAATATCAGTGCGGACAGCTTCAGTCTGGGGCTTGGTTATCGATTTTGATGCGTTTAGAGCGTGCAACTCGTGGTGCATGTAAAGCCGGCCGGCAACGCAGATATTGCTGTTGTTAGGCCTGAATGATGCAGGCAATGGTTTCGCGCGCAGTCCCACACTCAGTGCAACGCATTAACTCAGTCGAGTTTGATCCCCGAATCCTGTACCGCCTTGGCGTAACGCGTTGATTCGGATTTCAACAAGGCGTCGAATTGTTCCGGTGCGCCCGGTGTGGTGAACATACCTTGTACTTTCAGCTTGTCCTGGATTTGCGCGTTACGCAGGCCGCTCACCATTTCGCTGTTCAGACGCGTGATCACCGCCTGCGGCGTTGCCGCCGGCACGACGATGCCGGCCCAGTTGCTCATCGCCAGTTGTGGGAAGCCGGCCTCGCGGTAGGACGGCACATCAGGGAGCGTTTCGGCGCGCTCGGCGGTGGTGACCACCAGTGCGCGCAACTTGCCCATCTTGGCGAAGGGGGCGATCTCCGAGACATTGCTGATCAGCATCGGTACATGGCCGCCGGCGGCGGCCGTGACGCTGGGTGCGCCGCCCGAGTAGGGCACGTGATTGAATTTGACGCCGGCTGCGACGCCCAGCATCTCGCCAACGAAATGGTGGGTGGTTCCCGCGCCCGGCGTGCCATAGCCGAGTTCGCCGGGCCGCGAGCGCGCCAGTGCAATCAGATCTTGCATCGATTTCACCGGCAGTGAGGGATGTATCGAGATCGCCATCGGCACCGAGATGGTTTGTCCCACCGCCTTGAAGTCGCGGAATGGTTGATATTGCAAGTTGCTGCGCACGAACGCGTTGATGACGAAACTCGGAAACACCACCAGCATCGTATAACCGTCGCCGGGTGCGCGGGCACCCGCTTCATAGCCAATCACCGCGCCGGCGCCCGGCCGGTTTTCGATCAGGATGGGCTGGCCGAGCCCTTTCGCCATGTGTTCACCGAGCACCCGTGCGGTGACATCGGCGGCGCCGCCAGGTGGAAACGGTACGATGATGCGGATCGGTTTGCTCGGGTAGGGTTGGGCGTGCAGCGCGGTGGCGCAGCACAAAACAAGGGCAATGACGGCAAAGGGGAAAAAACGTGGCATGGCGCGACTCCTCGCTCAGCGTTGAGCCAATGATTCTGCCACAACGCCGCGATCGGCTGAGGTATCTTTGGACTGATCCCGATTGCGAGGTTGATCGTCAGGCGTGACGCCTGTAGCATCGGCGCTCCGTTATTTTTTATCGCAAAGATCCAATGTACGAACTGGTTTACAACAGCATCGCGGATCCCCAGGATATCGACGAAGCCGATTTGATGGGCATACTGGCCGCGTCGCGCCAGCACAACCAATTGCGCGGCATCACCGGCTTTCTGCTGTATCACCGTGGCGAGTTTGTGCAACTGCTCGAGGGCGAGCGTGATACGGTGCGGCAGATCTATTTTGATTACATCGTACGCGATCCGCGCCATACCAACGTCAATTTGTGCTGGGATTGTGAAATAGAGCAGCGCAGTTTTCGCGACTGGTCGATGGCCTTCTACCGGCCTGAGCCGACAATGTACGGAAAAGACGCCCGGCTTGACGGGTATATCGACGGCGGGGTGGCGGCACTGGGTTTGTCCGGGCCTTCGTCTACCGGGCGCAAGCTGTTGTTCAATATCTGCGCACAGATCGATCCGGCACAATTTTCTGCTGCATTGCAGTCGGCTACACCCTGACGCAGGCCTGTCGGCACAGTCTATTGCCGGCGTGGAAATTTTAAAAACCAGCGGTGCAGTTTGTCCTGCAGGAATTGCGGCAGCACGGCGTTGATCGCCGCGCGCATGCGGGCATCGTTGCCGACCAGATACTCCGTTTTGGGGTGTGCCGCGGTCAATGCGTGTTCGACCGCGCGGGCCACCGCATCGGCGCTGATCGCCTGTTCTTCAGCCTTCGCGATCACGCGGCGAATACCCTCGAGATGCCGGCTGTAATGTGCCAGGGTGTCATTCTGCAGCGTGGCTTGCATGACGTCGGCAGCGGCATTCGATTTTTTCCAGATCGGTGTGGCAATGGCGCCGGGTTCGACCAAGGCCACATCGATGCCCCAGGCATCGACTTCAAGACGCAGCGCATGCGTCATCGCACGCAAGGCCGACTTCGACATGCAGTACGGGCCGAGGAAAGGCAGCGCGATACGGCCGGCGATTGAACCCATGTTGACGATACGCCCGCGTGCGCGGCGCAGCTGCGGCAGAAAAGCCTGGGTGACGGCCAATGCGCCGAACACATTGACGTCGAATTGCCGGCGTATCTCGTTCATCGGCAGCACTTCAAGCGGGCCGCCAATGGCGATACCGGCATTGTTGATGAGCCCGTTCAGACCTGCATCGCCGAGTTGCGCATCCAGTGTGGCGACGGCGGCGGCGATCGAGCCGGCGTCGGTGACATCGATGTGCAGCGGCGTGATCAGCGCTGCGTTCTGCGCGCGCAGCGCTGCACCATCAGCATCCTCACGCACGCCGGCGTAGACGTGCATGCCGGCGGCGGCGAGACGGATCGCGCAGGCCGCGCCAATGCCGGTCGAGGCACCGGTAATCAACACGGTGTTAGACATCAGGCCGGGTTGTCATGGTTGGCGTTTGCCGGATGAAGCGCAGTGCGCGCAGTCGCGGTCAGGCGTAACCATAGAGCCGCGCCGGGTTGTCGACGAGGATGCGCTTACGCACCGCTGTATCGGCTACCCAGGTGGCGAGCAATTCGGCAAAGATGCCAGTGTTCGGCATGGCAGATTCCATCATCACGTGCGGCCAGTCGGTACCCCAGACCAGACGGTCGGGCGCGGCGGCGACCAGCGCGTGGGCAAACTTCGTGATGTCGGCATAGGGGGGCGCTTCGCGCGAGGTGCGATAGGGGGCGGAGAGCTTCGACCAGCCGCGTCCGCTTTGTAAAAACCGGATCAGCGATTGAAAGCCCGGCGCATCGATGCCGCCGCGCGTATCCGGGCGGCCCATGTGGTCGATCATGACTTCGACCGGGAAATCGGCGAGTACGCGGTCGAGGTCGGGAAATTTTTCGATGTCGAGCAGGTATTGCACATGCCAGCCCAGACGGGCAACGCGGGTGGCCAGTTTGCGCGAGGCCTCGAACTGCACGCCGGTGCCGGCGACCAGATTGGCGCGAAAGCCGCGTACACCGGCGGCGTTGAGACGGTCGAGTTCGGCGTCGCTGATGTCTTCTGGAATGAGCGCGATGCCGCGCAGACGGCCATTCGATTGCGCCATCGCGTCGACAATCACATTGTTGTTGGTGCCATGTACACCGGTTTGCACGATGACGCCGCGTGCGGAACCGAGTGCGTCGAGCATTGCGAGGTAGTCTTTGAGAAACACCGGCGGTGGCGTATACAGACGGTCGCCGGCCCAGCCGTATTGTTCTTTCGCGCCAAAAACATGGGCGTGACAGTCGGTGGCGCCCTCAGGCATTTTGAACGAGGGCGCGCGCGGCTGCAGATCAGGGCCGGCGCATTGTGCAGGTTCGTGATGGGTTGCGGTCATGGTGGGTGTCAGCCTTCGCGTTTAATTACCGCCTGGATTTCTTCGGCAGCGACTTTGATGGAAACGCCCGCCCGTTCCTCTTGCAAGAGCATCGGCACGCGGGAGTCGAGTGCGCCCCAGCCTTCGCGGTTGAGCGCCTCGGTCATATCGGCATAGGCGAGATTGGCAACCCGCATCGGCACACTCATTTCGCGTCCGAGTTCGCAGGCGAGTGCAACGTCCTTGTGCGCGAGCTTCAGCGCGAACTCCGGCGGCTCGAACGAACCTTGTAAAAATTGTTTGCCGAGACGATCGAAGGTGCGGATACGGCCGAGTGAACCCTGGCGTACCGCCGCCCACAGATCGAGCGCCGGCACGCCGGCTTTCACGCCCATGGTAAAGACTTCGGCGAGCGCGGTCTGGATCGCATAGCCGGCGCAGTTATGCACCAGCTTGGCAACCAGTCCGGCGCCGATCGGGCCGATGTAACGCACCTGATCGCCGATCGCGTCGAGTATTCCCCGGTGTTGTTCGAACACTGCTGGGTCACCGCCGACCCACAGCGCGAGCTTGCGTGACTTCGCACCGGTCGGGCCGCCGCTCACGGGGGCGTCCAGCAGGGCGATTTTTTTTGTGGCGAATTGCGCATGCAGGCGGCGGATCACGGTCGGCGAATTGGTCGACAGATCAAACCACGTGGTGCCGGGTTGCATGCATTCGATGAGTTCGGCCGCCACCGCCTCGACTTCACGCGGGCCCGGCAGCGAAGTGAAGACGATGTCCGAGTGCGCCCCCACCTCGCGCACGCTTGCCGCCCAGGTCGCGCCGTTCTCTACGAGGTCAGCCGCAGCGGTCTCGCGTAAATCATGTACTCGCATGGGATGACCGGCGCTTTGTGCATTGAGGGCCATCGGCCCGCCCATGGTGCCGAGCCCGATAAATCCGATGTTCATGGAGGATCCTTGTGCAGTGAGGTGTTGGCG
>CAIWNB010000411.1 GCA_903913965.1 uncultured beta proteobacterium | reverse complement strand
CCCGGGGATTTCACCGGAGGGAAACTACACAAAAATGAGAATTCAAGGTTCAAATCGGCACCAAGAAAAATCGGCTGCAAAGCCGCGCCAGTATTGGCTTTTAAGCAAATTAACACCCGTTTAACCGGACACTACTGATTCAGAATATTGATCGATTCCAGGTTCAATCGGTCAATGATTTGGCGCGGCGTACCAGCCGGCGCCATCAACGCATACCAGACGCCGGAATCGTAGCCCGCCACACCGGCATCTGCGATCGGCGTGATCCCCGGCAACACCTTTGGTCTTTTCGCGGTGGTAACTCCCAGCACACGGATACGCCCGTCCTTGATAAAGCCACGTGCTTCGGACCACGTTGGAAACAATACCTGCACCTCGCCCGACAACAGGCCGGTCAGCGCCGGACCACCGCCCTTGTACGGCACGTGGATCATCCGGGTTCCGGTCATGAGATTGAGCCGTTCAGCAGCAAGATGCGCGCCGCTGCCGCTCCCTGCCGAACCATAGGTAATCTCATTGGGCCGCTTGCGCGCCAGATCGATTAATTCCTTCACCGACCTGACCGGCAGCGACGGATGCACCACCAACAAATACGGCGCACTAGCAAACAAAGTAATGGGGGCGAAATCCTTCAGCGGATCATAAGAAAGCTTCTTGTATAACGCCGGATTCACCGCAAGCTGTGCAGTAAGGCCCATCACAATCGTATAACCGTCAGGTGCAGCGCGCGCGACCGCCTCCATGCCAATGGCACCACCACCACCCCCGCGGTTATCGATCACCACCGACTGGCCGAGGCGCTCGGCGAGAAACTGCACGAACGGGCGCATCATGATATCGGTGCCGCCACCGGCCGGATAAGGGATGACCAGACGCAACGGCTTGACTGGATAAGATTGCGCATCAGCCTCTGATAACAGGGCGCACGACGCCGCGCACAGCACGAAGCCCGACAGGTAACGGAACACTGGTTTCACATCGATTCTCTTTGTTGTTGATTGGTTTTGCGGTATCACTCTGGCTGTATACCGGCGCTTTGCACGACTCTTTTCCATTTCGCCAGATCGCTGCGGATTTGTTCGCTGAATTCCTCCGGCGTATTACCGACCGGATCCAGACCGAGCGTCGCCAGGCGCTCCTGAATCTCAGGCAAACTCAAAGCCCGCACAATTTCACCATGCAGTTTCATCACGATGTCGCGCGGCGTCCTCGCCGGCGCAAGGAAGCCGAACCAGGAGCCCGCCTCAAAACCGTTGACGCCGGCCTCAGCGATCGTCGGTACGTCGGGTATCGCGCCCGACCGTTTGCGTGAAGTAACCCCCAGCGGCCGTAACCGACCCGCGCGTATCTGCGGAACTGCTGAAGCAATGGTGTCGAAGGTCATCTGCACGTTGCCCGCCAGCACGTCCGGCATGGCGGCACCACTGCCCTTGTAAGGCACATGCAGGAAATTCACCTGCGTCATCATCATGAACAATTCCGTACCGAGATGATTTGCGCTCCCCCGTCCCCACGACGCATAAGCCAACTGCCCAGGCTTCGTCTTGGCGAGCGCAATGAGTTCGGTCACCGTCTTCGCTGCAAGCGAGGGGTGCACCACCAGTACAAAAGCGGTGTCGGCAACGTTGCTGATCGGCGCAAAATCCTTGACCGCATCGTACGGTAACTTGGCATAAATCAACGGGATGATGGACATCGGCCCGGCGGTGTTGACGATCAGCGTGTAACCGTCGGGCTGCGCCTTCGCCACAATCTCGGTGCCGACAATATTGGCCGCCCCGGGGCGGTTATCGACCAGAAAGGTTTGCCGGAGATTCGAGGCGAGCTGCTGTCCGATGAGTCGAGCAATGATGTCAGAGCCACCGCCCGGAGCCGAGGGCACGATGACACGTACCGCTTTGCTTGGATATGCCGTGCCAACAGGCTGTGCATGCACCTCATGCCCAGCGGTAAACATGAGAGCCAGCGCGCCAGCCGCCACGATGCCCGGATTCGCCCCTGACCGCAGACCTGATACGAGCGCGACTTTAGATTTAAACCGCGACACAGAAACACCCCAATTCGCAAGCGATGGTTTCATGCTTCCTCCGTGAAAAGCGCTGTTGGTCTAACGTCTGCCGCCCCACCGGAACAGTCCTGACACCTCATCCAATGGCTCACTCCGGTCCCGGCCGGGAATGCATCACTACCAGACGATGGCATCATCGCGACCAGCCGCCTGTTAACCGGCGAAGATGGATCGCCGTTGCGCCCGCTGCGTAATCCACGTCCTTACTACCCTGCTGCCTGCAGTACGAACTCTCAACCGGCATCGCTGCCAAGCGCTACAAACGGCTTATTTCTGCCGCGCCTTGCGTGCGGCGTATTTCGAATCGCGCGCAGCCTTCTGCTCGATCTTCAGCGCCTCTTCGGCGGCGGCACGGGCGATGCGCTCGGCATCCCGGCGAATCTTTTCTTCAGCCGCCTCTGCTACGCGTCTGGCTTGTTCGGCCGCCTGTTCCGCGGCACGCAGGATTGCGGCATCACGTTTGATTTTTTTGCGTTCTTCGGTGCGAATTTGCAGTGCTTTTTCGGCCTCGAGGCGGGCTGCGACTCGTTCAGCAGAACCGGCTTCGTTTGCCACCGTCATCACCCGTATCTTTTCCATCTGCAACTGCCTGGCCTTCGACGACGTTTGCTGGCGCTCGGCAAAACTCGGTTCTTTACGCGACATGTATTCTCTCTCTCATCTCAAAGCGATCGTTTCGACGGCCGGTATTGAGCCGTAATATTGGCGCCCGACAACCCTGCGGACGCCTATGGTAACAAGATCGATCAGTACCGTTTCGACGGAATCGAAATCAGCCAGCTTAGCGTGACTCAGGGGCATGTCCCTAACCAGTATTCGAACAGCACCCGCCGTGGATGGCAAAACCACAATCTCCCCTATAAACCCTCGATCAGCGCTCGCGATGGAACCTGTTCACCCCGCTCTATTTTCTTGACCATTGCGGTAATTGCCGTATGCAGATTGGCCTCAACACCCACAACAACGGCTTTTTCGGCCACGTAACCATTGATGTAATCAATTTCCGTGCGTCTCCCGCGCAAAATATCGTGCGCTGTCGATGGACGCTGCTCATTGGAACGCTTTTTCGCAAATGCAATTAGCCCCGACTCAATCTCCCGACGCGCAGCCACATCACCTTCGCCCGCCCTCGCTAGCGTTTCCGGCTGCATCCCCTGTTCGGCAACGAGCTCCAAACCAAGCGCCTGTCCTACCCGCACAGCCTGACTGCCGAGTCGGAGACCAAGCCAGCGTACCGTATCATCCAGATCGCGTTCGTTGCCGGTCAAACCAGTCACCGCCGACAAGCCATTGCGCATCGAATTCACCACCAGTTTTGACCAGCGTTCACCTCGAAGATTATCGGTCACCGTCGAACTATCGACCGTAGCCAAAATACCGGCGATGTCGCGTGCGCGCCCGGTGGCCGGCCTGTCGAGTTCCCCCACATGAAACACCGTATGTCGCTCACCGCCTTGCGGAACCAGTCGTTTAACGCAGCCAGGCTTGTAAAGTTCAACAGCAATCAGACTTGCAATACAACCCAAAACACGATCCGCGCCGACGATCGCAGCGATACGATCCTCATTAATACTGTTTTGCAAAGACACGATAACACCGTCGTCGGACAGATATTGGCGTATCAATTGGGTAGCCCATTCCGTGTCATATGAAATAGTACAGATCACTGCAATATCCACCGGTGCCTGGCGGGCAATCTGCTGCACTTCGCCAATGTGCAATGCGGGTAAGCGGACGGTATGACTTTCCGCCGTACTCATGCCCGACAATTGAAGTCCGTTTGCGCGAATAGCATCAACGTGTGCGGGCCAGGCATCGATCAGAGTGACGTTCGCGCCAGCCAGTGCCATGCGTCCACCGACGTAAGAGCCAACCGCACCGGCACCGACGATCGCAATCCGTTTTTTCAACAAGCCATTCATCATTAAATCTTCCTGGCTTTGCAAGCAAGCAACAGCACACGATCAATCATACTGGCGCCCCTTGGTTACCCGCGCCCATTTGGCCAATTCGTTTTTAATATTAGATGCAAAGTCTTCAGGGGAGCCACCGATAGGGTCATAAGCGAGATCGGCCAGCCGCTGGCGAATATCCGGCATCGCCAACACTTTCGTCATAGCATGACTCAGCGTATCCACGATCAAACGCGGCGTGCCCACGGGCGCCAGCGCGCCCCAATACGTCCAGGCATCTACGCCCCTTACACCGGCTTCGTTAAAGGTGGGTACATCGGGCATCGCACTGCTACGGCGCTCGCCCGTAATCGCCAGCGCACGCAGCCGACCTGCTGCAACAAGTGGTTTCGCCGAACTCGGACCGGCGAATCCCATCATCACCTGTCCGCTCAAAACCGCCGGCGTCACCGCACCGCTACCCTTGAAGGGGATATGCACCAACTCCAGTTTGGTCATCGATTTGAATAATTCCATACCAAGGGCGGTCGCCGCGCCATGATCGCCCCCGGCAATATTAAATTCACCCGGGCGAGCCCGCGCCAATGCGATGAGTTCCTGTAACGTTTTCACCGGTGCCGAGGGATGTACGATCAGCGCCACCGGTCCCGATGCATGCAAAGAGATAGGCGCAAAATCCTTCACAGCGTCGTAGCGCATATTCGTATAAATACTGGGGTTACTGACGAGCGAGGTATCCACATGCAGGATGGTGTAACCATCGGGCGGCGCGCGCGCCACGATTTCAGTACCGATCTGCCCACTGGCACCGGGACGATTATCGACAACATAATTTTGTCCGAGCAACTCGGACATTTTCGCCGACATGATGCGCGCCAGTATGTCGGTACCGCCACCCGGCGAGAACGGGACCATGACACGAATCGGGCGCGAAGGATAAGTCTCAGCGAAAACCGCAGGGACAGCCTGAACAGCCAACAGCACTGCCATCGTAATAATGCGTATCGGTCTATGCATAATCTTCTCCCTTATTTCTTTTATTGCGTAGGTCGATATAACGCGAGTAGCACGCATTCCACCCATTATTCTTTGCTCAAACCGGCACTCTTAACGATCGCGGCGTAGCGCTGTGTTTCGCTGCGCACCAGTTCGCCGAGTTGCTCCGGACTGCCGGGCCACGGGTCGATGCCAACGCCGGCCATACGCTCACGCATGTCGGCGGCATCCAGCGCCTTGAGAACCTCCTGATTCAAACGCATGACGATGGCGCGCGGCGTGCCGGCCGGCGCAAACATGCCAAACCATAACGAGAGCGTAAAGTTGGCAACACCCGCCTCCCGCGTGGTCGGCACTGCGGGCAGCGTAGCAACGCGCTTTTCCGACAACACCGCCAGTGGCTTCACCTTGCCGGTCGCGATCATGGACAAGGCCGGCGCGACCGCAACAATGACTTCGTCAACCTCGTTGCCCATCAATGACAACGTAGCCTGCGTCGCGCCCTTGTAGGGCACGTGGACGATGTTGATTTTCTCCAGAGTCTTCAACAGTTCATTGGCCAGGTGATTGACCGTGCCCGGACCGCCTGATCCGTAGTTCAGCTTGCCTGGCTGTGCGCGCGCCAGATCGATGAATTGCCGCAAGGTCTCCACCGGCAGCGAAGGCCGCACCAGCAACACATTCTCGATAGTGGCAAGACGCGCCACCGGTGCAAAATCCTTGATGGCGTCATATTGAAGATTCTTGTAAAGCGAAGGGCTCAGAGCGATCGCCGGGTTGGTGACGAGCAGCGTGTAACCATCCGGCTGCGCTTTGGCCACCGCCGTAATACCTGCGTTGCCACCCACGCCCGCACGATTGTCTGGCACGAAATTCTGTTTCATCTGCTCGGACAAACGCTGACCGACGATGCGCCCCAGCATGTCGCTGGGCGCACCACCCGGGAATGGCAACACCAGACGGATCGGTTTTTCCGGGTAGCGCGCCTCCTGGGCGGCGGCAACAGCCGTGGCACTGTGTGCCGAAGGCGCCAGCATGGCTACACAAGCGAGCAGGCCCGCAGAGTTTATAAAACCGCGGAAACCAACTGGTATACACAAAGCACGTTTGAACACCCGAAAAAAACCTATCTGCCGCATAAATCTCCGCCCATTAAGTGATGAACTGCGCTGCCGGAACACCCGACTGAGGGCCGCCTCGCTGACCGCTTATTTTGCAAGCCCGGCTTTTAAAATTCACAAACCCATGTCGACACACATCAAACCGGCCATGCAAGAAAAAAACCGCAACGTCCGTATTCTTCAGCAGGCTTAGATTTACCACCAAGGCCTGCACTCATACCCAAGAATTATCATTACCCGATCGGCCTAACCAGGCGCCAGCCCTGCGGCTTTAATGACTTTGCGCCACTTCACCATTTCCTTCTGGTGATACGCGCCAAACTGCTCGGGCGAACTACCGACAATGGTGCCGCCGGCATTCTCCATCGCCAGACGAATGTCAGGATAGTCGCGCAGTATTCTGACAATCTCCTGATTGAGTCGGACAACGATTTCGCGCGGCGTTCCTGCACGCACCACCATGGCATGCCACGATTCCGCCTCAAAACCCGGATAGCCTTGCTCGGCCACCGTCGGCACGCCAGGCAACGGCGCAAAACGTGACGGCGACGTAACTGCCAGCGCACGCAAACGACCTGCCTTGACTTGTTGCACCATAATCACCGGCGTCAACATCCCCATCGAAACATGGCCTGCAATGATGTCGATGGCCGCAGGGTTGTCCCCCTTGTAAGGAACATGTGTCAACTTGATACCGGCGGCAAGTGCCAGATATTCCGCCACCAAATGCGTGGCCGTACCTTGTCCGGTGGTGGCATTGGTGATCGCAGCCGGCTGCTTTTTGGCCAGCTTTACAAGGCCGTCGAGATTGCGCGCGGGCAGCGCCGGATTCACCACCAGCACAAACGGAAACGTCGCGATCAGGCTCACCGGGTCAATATCCTTGAGCGGATCGTAGATGGGGTTGTCCTGTCCGGCAGGCGTTGTGGCGAGGACACCCGCCGCGCCGACCAGCAATACATATCCGTCGGCGGGCGCCTTCAACAACGCATCAATGGCGATCATGCCGGCCGCTCCCGGGCGGTTTTCAATAATCACCGTACGACCCAGCGCCTCGGCGAGTTTCTGCCCCAGCAAACGACCTGTGGTATCCACCGCCCCGGCCGCGGCAAATGGAATCAGCATGCGCAGCGGACGCGCCGGCCAGGTGGCCGCGCTCCCCGTCGCCGGCGCCACGCCCTGGCCACAGACCGAACCCGCGGCCAGCAAAGCGACGAGGGCCGCCACTAATGACCGCACAGCGAATCGTTTCACCATACGTCAATCAGCTGCGAGGTGCTCGTTGCACCATGCCAGCGTCTCCTGCATGACCAGCGCAAAAACCTGCGCATTAATTTCTTCATAGACCTCTTTGTGATCAGCTCCGGGGATCAGAAACAGCTTTTTCGGCGCCCCCGCCCGCTCGTGCATGATCTTTGATTCCTCCACCGGCACCATGGTGTCGCGCTCGGTATGTATGAACAGAATCGCCCGCGGCGCAATCTGATGAACCACCGTTTCGGCTGCAAATTTCATCGCCTCCTCGACGCTCTCCATCGGATAGCCTTCAGGATATTGCCCCTCATAGCGCTGTGCCGGCGCATAGGCATCCGCCTGTCTTTGCTGTATCCCTGGCCCCTGCGGAAACAACACCTGATACGGCAACCGCTTGGACTGCCCGGTCAGCACACGCTGAATCCGATCCTCCTTCAGTTCATCCATGAGTTTGAACATTTCCCACGTCGGACGCTTGCTGCGTGTCCAGCGCTCACCGTTGCCGGGTCCGGCAACATCCACCACGCACTTGACCCGTGTATCGACTGCAGCGGCGTAGGTCACCGTAGCGCCACCAAAACTCACGCCGAACAATCCAATGCGCGCCGGATCAACTTCCGGCCGCAGCTCGAGAAAGGTCACCGCATTCAAAATATCCCTGACCTGCTCCATCGGCACATTGCGGGTGCGCACACCCTCGCTGTCACCAAAGCCACGGTGATAAAAAATCAGGCTGACATAACCATGTCGCGCCAGATATTTCGCAAACGCCGGCATGTACACATCGCGCCGACCCGAATTGCCATGTACACAGATGACGGCCGGGCGCTTCTCCCCGGCGACATAATCTTCCGGCACGTAGAGACGCGCGGAAATTTTCAGGCAATCACTGTAAAAAAATAAATCCTGTTCCATGATTTTTCTCATCCAAAAAAATGCCACAAAACATCGTCACGCCGATGCACAGCCAAGCGTGCCGTCGAAACCCACACGCACTAGGCTAACGTGACCACGATCCGCCCCACCTGCGCATCAGACTCCATATATTTTTTCGCCGCGGGCAGTTCAGAAAAACCAAACACACGGTCGACCACCGGCGAAATATGTCCGGCGGCAAACGCCGGTAGCAAATCGCGTTTAAAGCCGTTGACCGTCGCCGCACGCTGCGCCGGCGTGGTCAGTTTGTTCGACACACCGAACAATTCGAGGCGCTTGCTATGCAGCGCATCCAGATCGAGTTCGCACTTCAACACACCATCGACCGAACCGACGGTGGCGAGGCGCCCCTTGAACGCCAGCGCGCGCAGACATTCCGCGAACACCGTGCCGCCGACATTATTGACCGCCAGATCGACGCCCCCGCCTGCGGTCCAAGCGTGCACTGCGGCGGCAAAATCAGGGCCGCGTGTGCACACCCCGGCGTCCAGCCCCAACTCTTTGAGTCTGGCCAGCTTGGCTGCCGAGCCGGAGGTGCCGATCACGCGCGCGCCCAGCAGAAGGCCAGTCTGTAAACAGGCCACACCCACGCCCGACGACACGCCGGTGACCAGCATGGTCTCACCGGCTTGCAGGTGACCATAGGCATAGAGCATGTCGTAGGTGACGAGAAAAGCCAGCGGCACCGCCGCCGCCTGTGTCCAGCTCAGACGATCAGGCACCGGAATCGCATCAAAGGCATGCATCAAGGCATATTCGGCAAAGCTCGCGCGCGCACGGCCCATGATGCGATCGCCAGGCCGTACCCCGACCACACCCGCCCCAACCGCCTCGACCACACCGGCGGCTTCGACCCCGCAGGCGGTCACACCTTCGACCCGGTAACGTGGAATGAATTCGCCACGATTGAGCGCCGCCGCCTCCACGCGGAGCAGTATTTCGCCCTCCGCAGGCACCGGCGCGGCGACCTCCCGCAGCTCAAGAGCGGTCGCGCCGCCGCGTGTTCGTATCCACCATGATTTCATTGGAATCCAGCCGGCCGCTTGACGCGGCTTCGTTTATTTTCGAAGTTACATACATCAGCGCAGCGATTACGGAGTCGAACATGTCCGCGAAACTGGTTGCCCGTCCGACTCTGCCGCCAAATGAAGCATAATCTTACAACCTGACGCCCGTGACCGCTGCAAAAACACGCCGCGGCGTGTCCATCGGGCGGCACGCTGCGCCACCGCGCGGAGCTTGCCGCATCACCAACGAAGAGAGAACAACCCGTGGACGACTCCGCATATGGCTAAGGTATACCCCGACGGCTGGCGCACGCTGGCGGCAACCGGTGCCGCTGCGCGCGAATTGCAGACCTTGGGCGAACTCGCCGACGGGCTGCCCGACGGATACACGATTTATCACGGCGTGCATTGGACGCGTGTCGAACGCAATAACTTTGCCATCGTCGGCGAGATCGACTTCGCCATCGTTGGCCCCACCGGCAAACTCCTGCTGATTGAACAAAAGGCGGGCCTGCTGATGGAAACGGCCGACGGCTTGAAGAAAAGTTATGCCGACAAGGAAAAGAGCGTGCCGGTACAAATGGCGCGCAATGCCGATGCCCTGCACAGCCGCCTGCGCCAGTATTGCGGCGCTGATATTACCCATGTCGACGCCCTGCTCTACTGCCCGCACTACACGGTAAAGCAGCCGGGTTCGGCCGGCATTGATCCGGCGCGCATCGTCGACGCCACGCGGGCGGCGCATTTGACCGCTATCATCAAATCCATCCTGCCCGAAACTGGCGAAGTGCTGCCGGCCAAAGCCAAGATCCACCGCTTTCTCAGCGACCTGCTGCAATTGGTACCCGAAGTGCATGCTGTCATCGGCGAAGCCGGTGCCCTTTATACGCGGCTCTCGGGCGGCCTCTCGGAGTGGGCGCGCAAAATCGAGTGCACGCCGTTTCGCCTGCGCGTCATCGGCACCGCAGGCTCGGGCAAAACCCAACTCGCGATGGCGGTCTACCGCGAGGCCATCGCCGCCGGCCGCCGGCCGCTCTATGTCTGCTACAACCGACCGCTGGCCGACCACATCGCGCTGATCGTGCCATCGGGTGGCGAGGTGGCGACCTATCATCAACTCGGCGACCGCATCTGCCGCGAACACGGGCGCCCCGCAGACTTCACGCAAAGCGGCGCCTTCGCTCACATCGAAGCCGAACTCGACGGGCACACGCCGGGGGCATCGGCGCAGTTTGATGAGTTGATCGTCGATGAGGGCCAGGATTTCAAAGCGGGCTGGGAGCGCAACCTGCAGCGTTTTCTGCGCCCTGGCGGCCGCGCCTGGTGGCTCGAAGATCCAATGCAGAATCTCTACGCGCGCGCACCGCTTGAACTCCCGGGCTGGGTGACCTTGCGCTCGGACACCAACTACCGCAGCCCGCGCGACATCCTCGACACGCTCAACCGCCTGCTGCCGCTCGCGCATCCGGTCGAGGCCGGCAGTCCGCTGTCCGGTTCGGAAGTCGAATGTCTGACCTACGGCGACACTCGCGGCCTGATCGACACCACGGTCGGTGCCATCACCCAGTCGATTGGCGCCGGATTCAAGCGCTCGCACATCGCCGTCATCAGTTTCCGCGGCCGTGAAAACTCAAAACTCGCGCCCTATGAAAAGCTCGGGCCCTACACGCTGCGCGCACCGACCGGGCAATATGATCTGCTTGGCAACCCCGTGCTGACCGACGGCGACGTTCTGATCGACTCGGTGCTGCGCTTTAAGGGGCGCGCCTCACCCTGCGTGATCCTGACTGAAATCGACTTCGACACGCTCGACGACAACGCCATCCGCCGGCTTTTTGTCGGCGCCACGCGAGCCACCATGAAACTCTTTTTGGTGATGTCGGAGGCCTCCGCAAAAATCCTGCTGGAGCGGCTTCCGGCGTAAAATAGAGGCCGTTTCTACCAAGTCCGCCGCCGCGTGTTCCAGCATGCAACACTGAACTATTTCGGCGCATAGGCCACTAACCGGTAGAAACGCAAAAAAAGCCGTGAAATCACAGCAATAACTTGACTTACAAGGGGCCTTTGAAGTAAAACGCCCCCCTCCCGGTCATATCGTTAGCCGACGCTTTAAACATCAAGATGTTGCGGCAAAACGCGCAGTGTGATCCCGGTAGATTACCCACGCATTTATCGTAGAGGTGAGTTGGCAATGGCAAAGCTCAAGAAAAGCGCTATTAAATCCAAATCATTGGCTGGCAAGAAAACCTCCGCGAAGAAAAAATCCGCGCCGAAAACGGCCCCTAAACCGCACAAAAAAACCGCGCCAGCCAGTAAGCCTGCGCGCAGCACTGTGCGGGTTCCACGACCCAAGGCGACCAAAACCATCAAAGCCATCAAAGCTCCAAAAAAGCCCGTGCCTGAAGCAAAAAAGGCGAATACCAAACCGGAACCGCAAACCAAAGTTCAAGCTCAAGCTAAGGCACAAGCCCCGGCCGCAGCCCAGGCCCAGGCAAAACCCAAAGCAGCTGAAGCTCCGACCCCAAAAGCCGCCCCCAGCGCGCTGCCGCCGGCACGGTTCTCTGCCAAGGTCAAAGCCTTCACGCAGGAATTCGGTCGCGCTGAAATATCCCCCGCCGAGGCCGAGGAACGCCGTCTGCGGCTGCGCAACCTGCTCATTCTGGGCAATTCGCGCGGCTATCTGACCCACGCCGAGTTGAACGACACCCTGCCCGATGAAATGCAGGATGCCGAACTGCTGACCAACATCTTTGCGATGATCAAGGACATGGGCATCCAGATGTTCGAGGATGCCGCGGAAGCCGCCGACACACTGGCTGAATCCGACGCCACGCCGCAAGGCAACGATGTTGATATCGCCGAGCAGGCGGAAATTGTCATTTCCACCGTTGACTCCGCACTCGGTCGCACCACCGACCCGGTGCGTATGTACATGCGCGAGATGGGCGCCACGGGCCTCTTGACCCGCGAGGGCGAAATCGTCATCGCCAAACGCATTGAAGACGGCCTCAAGCACATGGTGCAGGCGATCTGCGCCTGCCCGAGCACGATCGGCGAGATCCTTGCGCTGGCCGATCGCATCGAAAAAGACGAATTGTCGGTTGATGACGTGGTTGACGGCTTTGTTGACGCCGAGCCCGAGCAGGCCATGCTGGCCGCAGCCGAAGAAGCCGACGACCTCGACGACGACGCCGACGTCGACGACGAGGATGAGTTGAGTGACGAGGAACAGGCCGCCGTCGCCACAGCCGACCTGCTGCGTCTGAAAGAAGAGGCGCTGGCGCATTTTGCGACGATCCGTCCGCTCTACAAGAAACTCATGTCAGCCCTCGAGAAAGACGGCCCGGGCAGCAAGACACACATCCAGGCGCGCGACCGCATCACCCAGGAACTGACCAAAATCCGTTTCAGCGCCAAGCAGGTTCAAGTGCTGTGCGACCGCCTGCGCAAAGTGATCGAACAGATCCGTAAACACGAGCGCGAAATTCTCAACATCTGCGTCAACAAGACGGGGATGCCGCGCGCGCATTTCGTCAAAACGTTCACGGGCAAGGAAACTAACCTGCGCTGGGTTTCTCGCGAAGCCGCCAGCGGTGTAGCGTGGGCCGACAGCATCAAGCGCATGGAACCAGCGATCGTCGAACAGCAAAACGGACTGCTAAACCTGCAGAAGATCACCGGCCTGCCGATCAAGGACCTCAAAGAAATCAACCGCCAGATGATAGGTGCAGAAGGCAAGACGCGTCTGGCCAAGCGGGAAATGACCCAAGCTAACCTGCGTCTGGTAATTTCAATCGCGAAGAAATACACCAACCGTGGCCTGCAGTTCCTCGATCTGATCCAGGAAGGCAACATCGGTCTGATGAAGGCAGTCGACAAGTTCGAATACCGCCGCGGTTATAAGTTCTCGACCTATGCGACGTGGTGGGTGCGTCAAGCCATCACCCGCTCGATCGCCGACCAGGCGCGCACCATCCGTATCCCGGTGCACATGATCGAGACGATCAACAAGATGAACCGCATCTCGCGACAGGTGCTGCAAGAAACCGGCAAACCGGCCGACCCGGCGATGCTGGCCGAGAAGATGGAGTTGTCGGAAGCCAAAATCCGCAACATCCTGAAAATCTCCAAGGAACCGGTATCTACCGAGACACCGCTGGGCGAAGACGGCGACTCCACCCTCGGCGATTTTCTCGAGGACGATGCGACGCTGTCGCCGGCCGAATCGGCCGATCATGCGATGCTGCGCGAAGTCACCAAGAAGGCGCTCGATTCACTCGACCCGCGTGAGGCCAAAGTGTTGCGCATGCGCTTTGGCATCGAAATGATCAGCGACCACACGCTGGAGGAAGTCGGCAAGCAGTTTGACGTCACGCGCGAGCGTATCCGTCAGATTGAAGCCAAGGCGTTGCGCAAACTGCGCCACCCCGCGCGCAGCGACCCGTTGCGCAGCTTCATGACCAAACCGGAGTAAGGTGCGGTAGGCGTTAGCTGCCCTCGTATCGCAGCTAACGCGCCGCCGCCAACGCAGCGGCGGGGCAATCGTCAGTCGACTGAAACAGATACATCGTAGCAGCTTATCAAGCGCCGCCCCGCCCTGCCAGAGTGTTGCCAGCCTCAATACCTCCGCAGTGGCAAGACGCCGCCGCGGCTGCAGCACAGCGCACTGCAGACCCACTGCCAGACGGCGAACGATGGCGTTTTAGGCTACCCTGCAACCCCCAACCGGAATGAACCGCGTGATACCCACCGAAGACAAATCAGCGCTGAGGAATGCGGTCGTGGCCGCGGTGCAACTACCGCACGTCACAGACGCAGAGTTCGAGGCTTCACTGACTGAGCTGCGCGAGCTGGCCAAAACGCTCGGCTACCGCGTGCTCAAAACGTTTGTGCAAAACCGAAACGCATTCGACATCAATGGCTACTTCGGCTCAGGCAAGCGCGAGGAAATCAGCGCCTGGATCAACGCCGACAGCGGCGAAGACGATGCCGTACCGAACGCCGACGCCGAAACGCATCCGGTGATTGACGCCTTGTTGATCGACCATGAAATCTCCCCCTCGCAGGCGCGCAACCTGGAAAAACAGGTCGGCTGCGATGTGATGGACCGCACGATGGTGATCCTGGAGATCTTTCACCGCAACGCGCGCACCCCCGCTGCACAGGCCCAGGTTGAAATCGCCCGCCTCGGTTATATGGCGCCGCGCCTGCGTGAGGCGGCGAAGCTGGCCGGGCCACAGGGACGCCAGCGCAGCGGCACCGGTGGACGCGGTGCCGGCGAATCACACACCGAACTCGACCGCCGAAAAATCCGCGACCGCATTGCCGAACTTCAACGCGAAATCGCACAAATGGAATCTGAACGTAAAACCCAGCGCGCCCGCCGCCAGATCCGTCAGGGCGGCCAGGGGCTGGCAGTGGTGGCACTGGTGGGCTACACCAACGCCGGCAAATCCACGTTGATGCGCGCACTCACCGGCAGCGAAGTGCTGGTCGCCAATAAATTATTCGCCACACTCGACACCACAGTGAGAACCCTGCACCCGGACAGCGTGCCCAGCGTGCTGGTCAGCGATACCGTGGGCTTCATCAAGAATTTGCCGCACGATCTCGTTGCCTCGTTCAAATCAACCCTCGAAGAAGCGCTCGACGCCTCGTTGCTGCTGCACGTGGTCGATGCCAGCGACCCGGGCTTCGAGCGACAGCTCGAAGTCACGCAGAAGGTCATCGGCGAGATCGGTGCCGACGAAGTGCCCAAACTGCTGGTGTTCAACAAGATCGACTTCTGCGGCGACGCAGAGGCACAGCAAGCCCGCCGCGAGTTTTTGCAAGCGGCGTATCCTGAATGTTTCATCATGAGCGCCTTGAACACCGCAGATGTCGCACTGGTGCGCCAAAAAATCGTCGACTTTTTTAAAACGCAACTGGCAGAAGCCGAGTTGTATGTGCCGTGGTCGGCGCAAAAAGCCCGCGGTGAAATTTTCAGCCAGTGTCGCGTACAGGATGAGCGCTCCGACGAACACGGTACTTTCTTCACCGTGCTGGCCGAACCGGCGCTGATCGAAGAACTACAAACACGGTTTCCACGGCCCGCGCGCTAAACGCGCACCGCCTTGGCGGCTGCGCTTACAACCACGCCGCGCCGCGCACGCCCGATGAATCGCCATGACGGTTTTTCAAAAACCGCGTGACCACCCGATCGCTGAAGACGTGTTCCCCCCAGAGCTTGGGCACGTGATCATACAAGCGCATCAGATTCGACAAGCCGCCACCCAACACGATGGCATCGGGGTCGAGAATATTGATGACCTGCCCCAGCGCGCGCGCCACAGAATAACCTGGCACGAGTCCGTCGCAGCGCCTGGCGCAATTTATGGCGTGCGCCGCTTCAACCGTTTAATCGAGATTGAAAATATCGCACAGCAACGTTTCTTCGGGCGTGTTAACGAAGCCCGGGTTGATGGTGTGCACAAAGGCCAGCAGCGGTTCGTTACGCGAGCTGTGGCGCAATAATTTCATTGCCACCTGATAATGCCCGCCGACCACCTTGTGTTCAAGACTCATCTGCTCGGCAATGTGCGCGGTGGTATGGCGCTGGCGGCCGGTGAGGGTACGCTCGCGGTTGATCTCATAGGTACGCTCGATGATTTCACGCCGCAGCGGCGCAATGGTGCCGAGCACCGCAGCCAGCGTCTGCGCGAGGGTCTG
>CAIWNB010000410.1 GCA_903913965.1 uncultured beta proteobacterium | reverse complement strand
TTGATCAGTTCGCCGAGAAAATGCTGGCTGTTGCCGACGCCACCCGAGCCGTAAGCGACCTGGCGTTTCTTGCTCAGATCGACGAGTTCGCGCATGTTCGTCACGCCGAGAGACGGGTTCACCAGGACGAGATAGCCGAAGGTCTGCGCCATCTGCGTGATCGGCGCGAAATCGCGCAGCGCATTGAACGGCACTTTCTTGTTGATCACCTGGTTATAGATCAGCGAGCTGGAGGTGAACAGCAGGGTATAGCCGTCAGCCGGCGCCTTGGCCAGCATCTCGCCGGCGATGATACCGTTGGCGCCGCTGCGATTATCGATGACGATGTTCTGTCCGAGTTCGCGTGCCAGCGGCTCGGAGAGAGCACGTGCGTTGGTGTCCATGGTGCCGCCGGCTGGCTGTGGAATGATCATGCGGATCGGCCGGTTCGGGTAAGCCTGACCCCAGGCGGTGGCGACGGCCAGCAGCGACAGCAGTGCAATTTTTATTGTGACACGAATCATGTTTTCTCCTGCGCAGTGTGCTCTTGCCACGCGTTATTCGGGTACGACTTTGGCGATGCGCATGTACTCGCGACCCTGCTTGAGTTCGCCTTCGAGAAATTTGCGGAACTCTTCCGGCATGTCGCCGACCGGCACATAGCCGCCGTTCTCGAGTAGCTCGCGCATTTTCGGTACACGAATCGCTTTCGCCACTTCGGCCTGCCAGCGCAACAGCAGCGCGCGCGGTGTCTTGGCGGGCGCAAAAATGCCGTGCCACGCGGCTTCATAGACGAAGCCCGGAATAATTTCGCTGGTGGTCGGCAGATCGGGCATGCCACTCCAGCGCTTCGGTGAAGTGATCGCCAGTGCGCGCAGGCGGCCGCCCTTGATGTGCTGCAGAACGGTGGTTGGTGCGGCAAAGGCGATCTGCACTTCGTTGGCCAGCAGAGGCGTGATCGGCAGGCCCTTGTACGGGATGTGCACGAACTTGCTGCCGGTGCGCGCGTTGAATAATTCGCCGAGCAGGTGCTGGGCATTACCGATGCCGCCGGAGCCGTAGCGCAGCGGATCACGCACTGTTTTGCTGAGTTCGATCAATTCTTTGAGGCTTTGCGCCTGCACCTGCGGATTGATCAGCACCAGATATCCCGGTAGTTTGCCGACGTTGGTCACCGGCTCGAAATCGCGCAGCACATCGAACGTCGGTTTGGCTTTGACCAGCTGGTTGTTGATGATGGAGTTCGAGCTATAGAGCAGCGTATAGCCGTCAGGTAATGAGTGCGCGACCATTTCGCCGGCGATGATGCCGTTGGCTCCGCCGCGGTTATCGATCACCACATTCTGGCCCAATTCGCGCGACAGGATATCGGCGAGCGCACGGCCGTTGGTATCCATTGAGCCGCCGGGCGTTTGCGGTACCACCATGCGGATCGGGCGGTCGGGATATTTTTGTTCGGCGGCGCCAGCGGCGGCGATGCAGGCGCACAGGCCCAGCGCGGTAAGGATGCGTATATTCATGGAGATGCCCCGTGGAAAAAAAGAGACGTGCCGCGGCATTTGCCGGGGCACGTCGATAGACTACATGACAGCGATAAGGTTTGGGTAGCCGATTACCAGCCAGTCGGTTCCGAGGACAGCCATTTCAGCGCCTTCAGGTCGGCGGCGAGTTTTTCCATCTCGGCCGGGCTTAACGGGTCGAGTGGTGGACGCACCTGGCCAACATCGCGGCCCATGGCGCGCATCGCCGCTTTCAGTGCGCCGCGGCCGTAGGGTTTGAGCGTTTGGCGCAGCACAACGATGTCTTCCTGTACCTCGCGTGCATCGAAATATTTTTCGGTGCGGCAGATTTCATAGAGTTTTTGCAGCCGTTTCGGCGCAATGGCGGCGAGCGAGGTAAACATGCTGGTAGCGCCGACCGCGCCCGCCGAGACCATGTACTCGTTACCGGCGACGAGCTGGAACGCCGGGCGCTTGCGCCAGGCGTTGGACACCACATTGATCATGAACTGCCAGTCGAGACTGGCGTCGGCGACGCCGGCGAAATTCGGCAGACGGTCGATCAGTTTCATCATCATGTCGGCGTTGATGTGGTGGGTGCCGCCGAGTTCGTCCGGGGTAAACAGCACATAAAACGGGATCTTCACCGCGCCGCCAATCGCGGCGAAATGTTCGAGCACCATGTTGGCCGGCGGCGTCCAGTAGTAAGTGGAGGTCGCGATCACTGCGGCCGCGCCAGCACGTTCGGCATACTGCGCGCGGTCGGCGGCAATCGCCGTGCCCGGATCGCTGACATGCGCGATCACCGGCACCTTGCCTTTGACCGTTTTGATAACGAAGTCGAGCACCTTGCGCTGCTCGAGGTCGGAGAGACTGACCGATTCTCCTTCGTGCATCTGCACGGCCAGCGCCTGCGCGCCGTGCTGCAAATGGAAGGCGATGATTTTTTCAAAGGTGTTGAAATCGATTTTGAGGTCGGGCGTGAACGGCGTCACCGGCACGTGGACCAGGCCTGGAATGAATGTGGACATCGGGTTTGACCTTTAGTGGGTGTCTGATTACCAGCCGTGCGGCTCAGTATCCAAAATGCCGAGCTCTTCGAGCTTTTTGGCGATGAACGCTTCGCGCTCTTTGCTCGCGGTCGGCAGTGGCGGGCGTGTCGGGCCGACGTAACGTCCCATGGCGACCATGCCGCCCTTCAGCGACGACGGATACTGGTCGCGGAAGAGATCCCACAAGGCGGCGAGCTTGAACTGCAGCTCGCGTGCTTCGGCGCTGCGGCCGTTGATGCAGGCGTCGAACAGCGCGGTGCACAGGTTCGGGCAGATCGCGCCGGCCGACGAATACGAGCCGACGCAGCCAAGCGGCACTGAGGGCGCGAGAAACTCGACACCGGCAACAATAGAGAACGACGGCCGCACTTTGAGCGCGACGCGCGAGATCTCCATGAACTTCTCGCTGTTGAACGAGGCCTCTTTCATTGCGATCAGATTCGGCAGCCGCAGCAGCAGACGCTCGATCAATTCGGCGGTGAACTCGACACCTTCAAGATAGGCCGGAGAGTTGTAGGCGATCATCGGCAGATCGATCGACGTGCCCAGACGCACGAAGTAATCGTAAATCGCGTCGGGCGAGGGGGCCCAGAAATACGGCGTAATGGCGATGATCGCATCGGCGCCGATTTTCTGCGCGTGCTGCGCGAGTTCCATGGCGTCTTCCACCGACATCGAACTGACGTGGATGGAGACCGGCACGCGGCCGTGCACGGCGTTAACCGTGGCCTCGGCGCCGCGCATGCGCTCTTCTTTGGTCAGGTTGTGCGATTCCGCCTTGTGGTGCGGCCACGAAATCGCGGTGGCGCCGGTGCGCACATGGAAATCGACGAGTTTTTCGTAGGTCGGGATGTCCAGGCTGAAATCTTCTTTCAGCGGAGTGACCGGACTCTGCATTACGCCTCTGAGAATGAGCGCCATAGTTCCTTCCTGTCATTGCGGTTGATCGCACCCGCGGCGCGCGAATGCGCGGCGGTGAACGGCGATTCTAGTGAACCCGCTGTGGCAGGAACAGTCGAAGCGACCTAGAATCACTGTTAACCCCTGCATTGAGAATCAAGTCATCTTTATGGACAGCCTGCACGGCATTTTTGTCTTTCTGCGCGTCGCCGAAGCCGGCACGCTGAGCGGCGCGGCGCGCGCTCTGGGCGTGTCGACCTCGGCGGTGAGCGCCGCCCTGGCGCGTCTGGAGCGGCGCTTGTCAGTGCGTTTGCTCAACCGTACCACCCGCCGCCTCTCGGTGACGGCCGAAGGTGCGGATTTTTACGCCCGTTGCAAGCAGATCACCGCCGATCTGGAAGAGGCTGAGTTGATGGCGGGTCGCGCCGGCCGTATGCCGAGCGGGCGGCTGCGCGTGAGCATGCCCTCGGCGCTGGGGCGCATGTGGATCGTGCCGCATCTGCCGGAGTTTGTGCGGGCCTATCCGTCGGTATCGTTGGAAATCGTTTGCAGCGATTTCGTACCGTTTTCGATGGAGGCCGGTATCGACGCCTCAGTACAGGTCGGTGAACTACAGGATTCGCGACTGGTCGTGCATCCGCTGGCTTCGACGCGTTATCTGGTCTGCGCTTCGCCTGACTATCTGCGCGAACGCGGTACGCCGCGCACGCCGGCGGAATTGACCGCACATTCTTGCCTGACGTATCGCCGTCCGCGCAACGGTCGTATTCGCGAATGGCGGTTTAAAAGCGGCGGCACCATGCGTCACGTCGCCATGAACGGGTTCATGACCTTCAACAGCGGTGAAGCCCTGGTCGCAGCGGCGGCAGCGGGGCTCGGTATTGTGCAGGTCGCCGAGTATTACGCGCAGCCGCGTTTGAAAAGCGGCAAGCTCGTGGAGATCCTGGCCGATTACAAGACCGAGGGTTATGACATTTCGGTGGTGTTCCGGCAGCAGAAGCGCGTCGCGCCCAAGCTGCGTGTCTTCGTCGATTATCTGGTGGAGTTATTCAAGGCGCCGCCGTGGGTAAAAGCGGGGGCGGGGGCAGCGGCCGGGGCGATGGTAACGCCCCGGCGGGCGTTGCGCGCGGAGTCCAATGTTGCCGAGGGTGGTGAGGAGCTCTAGGCGTCACTTCACTGTTTCAAGTCTGGCATAGGGTCGGAAGCATATGACAAGCGGCAGGCGGTCGCAGCACGTGATGGCGGCCCGTAGCTGTGGTAAACCGGTGCGGGTTCTCGTTGTCTGACGCCAACGGGGGCGGGCCGATCAATTATTGACGGAGGAGAAATCGTGATACTCGAAGTCGCCATTATGAAAATAAAACCGGAACTCATCGCTGAATTCGAGGCGGTGTTTCCGCAGGCCGCCGCGGTCTCGGCAAGCACGCCGGGTTATATCTCGCACGAGATGCAGCGTTGCGTTGAAACCAAAGGCAAATACTTTTATCTCATCCGCTGGGAGAGCATCGAGGCGCACGAAGTGAATTTCCGCCAGTCACCGCGGCGTGCGCAGTTTCGCGACTTGCTGGTGAAGTTTTGGGAAGAGCCGCCGTTTGCAGAGCATTTTGAGGCGATTACCGGCAACAGAATCTAGCCGGCAATCGCTCGCTCCATGGGTGCCGCAGTTCCTGCCGCCGCTGGTGTCTGCTATTGGCCGCGCAGCTTGCGGCTGACCGCTTTGGTCATGCCCGCCCAGGTCGGCAGATAGGCGGCCTTGATGCCGACGCCACCGGCAACCACGATCATGACGTCGTCCGCCGCTTCGGCAATGCGCAGATCGGCATCGGGATTGCCTCCCACTGATTGCGCCAGCGCGGCACGATGTTCGCGGATGGCGTTCGACAAGCGGTCACGCGGCATTACTGCGCGCTCGTGAATGAGCGCCTTGGCGTGCGCTTTGCTGCAACTCGCACGCTGAAAGGCCTGCGCAATTTCAGGCGGCATGATGAGCAGCGGTTCACCGCCGCCCAACAGGCCGCCGCTGCCGGCAGTACCGGCGATCAGCATCGATTGCGCGAAGGTCTGCGCCAGATCTTCCGGCGTGTGGCTGGATGAGTCGACGATTTCAACCGAACCGGCAATGCCGACCACGGTGACGACACTGTCGTTTTTGTCGAAGCCGCGTTCGACGTGCAGCGACGCCCACGGGCTATCGGTTTCATTTTCAGCAATGCAGCAACTGTATTTTGCCGGCTGGCCGATCGTCGACATATCGAGTTCGCCGGGGATCGCGCCACCGACATTGCGCAGCACCAGCGTCAGGGCGCGGCCGATGGTGGCGTTGGCGCGATGGCCGGGGCCGAACACATTGCCGCCGGCATTGAGCCCGATCTGCTGCACGATCGGGCCGTTGACGATGATCATGGGCGCAGCCGAGCCGGTGGTGGTGGCGATGCCGACCAGGTTGAATTCAGCCGCAGCGATGCCCTCGACGGCCGCACCGATCACCGGCAAATAGGCGGGCAGGCAGCCGGCCATCACGGCGTTAATGGCGATGTCCTGCCAGGTCACGGGTGCGAACAGCGGCGGCAGATCGCACAATACTTCAGCGCCATTGAAGCCATGCGCGGCGAGCATGGCGTTGACGCGTGCCGGCGTTGGCGGCACCACCGGCAAACCGTCGGTCAGGCCGCCGGCGAGCAGCGCGTCCTGCGCCGCCTGCCAGTTATCGTTATTGTCGTACCAGAGTTCCATGATGAAGTCCGCAACCGTGGAGCCGGATCATAGCGTTTTGCCGCGAGCGTTGCGACGCGCGACAGGACTCAGTGTTGCGTTTCCGGATTTTCCGGCGGCAGAAAGCCAACGCTGACTTCACCCGCTGGTTCGGCGGTTTTGCCATACGGCTGTAGGCCAGACGATTTGCCCAGTAGCGTGGCGATCGAGGCGTGGCTGCCGACCAGCCATGTAGTGCCGAGCAGTGTCAGCGGTCGTCAATCCCCTGACATGCACGCGCCCCTGAGCCTGTTCGTTATGATTATTGATGCTGTAGCCGGCGCCCTCCGCGCCGGAATTATCGATTAAACCATTGTCTTGGGAAAATAACGGGGCAAAACATTCGCAAATCGCGGACAAGCCAGGGATTCCGACCTGAAACCGGCGACGGTGGCATTAAGCATTCCTTAAGCTTTAGTCGCTAGAGTGCCTCCCGTAATGACTGACCACGGGAGCCTATATGTTTTTGAACCAATCAGTAACACCATACCTGCTGGGCGGGTTGCTGGGTGCAGCGGTGGTTGCCGCGCAGGCTGCCACCCCGCTCGAACTGCAACAGCAGATGGCGACGGCAGCGCGCGTGTCCGGCGGCGGATTCTCAGCGCAGCGCGGGCGCACATTTTTCAGTCAAACGCATGGCAACGACTGGAGTTGCACGTCCTGCCACACGGCCAATCCGCTAGCGCCGGGCCGGCACGTTGTGACCGGCAAAGATATTGCGCCGCTTGCGCCGGCGGCGAATCCGCAGCGCTTTACCGATCCGGCAAAAGTCGAGAAATGGTTTGCGCGCAACTGCAATGACGTGCTCAAGCGAACCTGCACCGCCGCGGAAAAAGGCGACGTGCTGGAATATCTCTTGTCGCTCGCAAAATAGGATCTCAACATGAAAACTGCGACACATAACTCCTACCTTGAATCCTTGGCCGGGCGCGCATTGCTATTGCTGGCTTTTTGCTGGGCTGCAACCGATGTTGCAGCCGACTCGCGTTTTGCGCCGGTCGCCAACGACAAGTGGCAGGCCGAGTGCGGCAGCTGTCATCTGGCCTATCCGCCGCAACTGCTGCCGGCAGTGAACTGGCGCAACATTATGTCGCGCCTCGACAAGCATTTCGGCACCGACGCGACACTTGATGTCGCCACCGCCGCCGCGATCCGCACCTTTCTGGAAAGCAATGCCGCAAGCGGAAAACGCGCAGCGGTTTCCGCCGGCACCCTCCGCATGACTGAGACGCCGTGGTTTCTGCGTGAGCACCGGGAGGTTGATGCCCGGATCTGGAAGAGCACCGCAGTGAAAACGGCCGCCAACTGTGGTGCCTGTCATACCACTGCCTCGCGCGGTGATTTCGGCGAACGCGGCATTCGTATGCCGCGCTGATTGGAGAACGTCATGGAAAAGGAAAAAATTTTGATTTGGGATCTGCCGACGCGTTTTTTTCACTGGTCGCTGGTCGCCTCGTTTGCTGGCGCGTTTCTGACGGCCGAATCGCAACGTTACCGCGATCTACATGTTTTGCTCGGCTACACCGTTCTCGGGCTGATTGTGTTTCGGCTTCTTTGGGGTGTCGTCGGCACGCGTTATGCGCGCTTCAGTTCGTTTGCGTTCGCGCCGCGCCGTGTGTTCGATTATCTCAAGTCTCTGCTGACCCGCACGCCACAGCACCACCTCGGCCACAATCCGGCCGGTGCGTGGGCGATTTTTCTGATGCTGGCACTGGCTTTGTGCACGGGTGCCACCGGTTACGCGGCTTACAACGAGATTGGCGACGAATGGCTGACGGAACTGCACGAGGGCTTCGCCAACGCCATGCTCGCGGTGGTGGTCGTGCACGTTACCGGTGTGTTGTTGAGTTCGCTGTTGCATGGGGAGAATTTGGTTGCCGCCATGTTCAGCGGGCGCAAACTCGGCAGTCCGCAAAACGGGATCCGGCACACGCATTGGGCGGTTGCCGCAATGTTGGGGCTGGCGGTCGCAGGGTTTCTCGGCAGCGGCGGGGATTTTTCGCTTGGCGCAGCGCGCAATGCCGCACCGGCAGCTGCCTCCGATCATCAAGCGCAGCCGCGCGGCGGCCGGCATGGCTGAGTTCGTGGCATCATGCAGCCATGCGCATTCTGCTGGTTGAAGACGACAAACTGCTGGGCGACGGCGTACAGGCCGGGCTGACCCAAACCGGATTCAGCGTCGACTGGGTGCGTGATGGTGTTGCGGCCGGTCTTGCCCTGCAGACTGGTGAGTTTGCCGCAGTCGTGCTCGATCTCGGCCTGCCGCGACTGTGTGGCCTCGATCTGCTGCGCCGTCTGCGCAGTGCCGGCGACAAGGTGCCGGTGCTGATACTGACTGCGTGCGACACGGTGGATGATCGTATCAGGGGTCTCGACAGCGGGGCCGACGACTACCTGGTAAAGCCTTTCGATCTGCACGAACTCGCGGCGCGGTTGCGCGCGGTGGTGCGTCGCTCCCACGGCGAGGCCTCGCCGCTGCTGTGTATCGGCGAGGTTGAACTCGATCCGGCCGCTCACCGTGTGAGTTTGAGCGGCGCGCCGGTGGAATTGTCGGGCCGCGAGTTCACACTGTTGCACGAGCTGATGCTGAACGCTGGTCGCGTTTTGTCGCGCGAAAAACTGGCGGAACATCTTTATGTGTGGGGCGAGGAAGTCGAGAGCAATGCGATTGAGGTGCATGTGCATCATTTGCGCCGCAAGCTGGCGCCCGGGTTCATTCAAACGGTGCGCGGCGTCGGTTACATGATTCCACGGACAAAAAATGAGTGAGCAGGCGGATGGCTTTTCGCTCAAACGCCAATTGCTGGTGGTTCTGCTCGGCAGCATTGCCGCGATCTGGATCGCGATCACGGCGTTCAGCTATTTTGATGCACAGCACGAGATCGATGAATTGCTCGATGCGCATCTGGCGCAATCGGCCGCCCTGCTGGTTGCTCAGGTGGGCCATGAACTCGAGGAAATCGACGTGGCCAAGGTTCCGCCCTTGCACAAACGCGGTCGCCGCGTGGCGTTTCAGCTCTGGGAGCACGGCACCGAGTTGCGCATGCATTCGGCCAATGCGCCGCTGACGCCGCTATCGGCGCAAAACGATGGTTTCAGCGATGCCGTCGTTGCGGGAGAGGAATGGCGCGTATTCAGCGGCTGGGACGACAAGCGGCATTTTCTGGTGCAGGTCGGCGAGTCGCATCGGGTGCGCAGCGAAATCGCGGAAAGTGTCGGCATCAATTTGCTGTTGCCCTTACTGTTTGCATTGCCGGCGCTCGGACTAGTTGTCTGGTTCGGTGTTGCGCGCGGACTGAAGCCACTGGCGGATCTGGGCCGGCAGGTCGCCCGGCGTGAACCGCACAATCTGGTTGCGCTTGAAACCCGCGGTGCGCCCGACGAGGTGAGGCCGTTGGTGGCTGGTCTGAACGAACTCTTCGACCGTGTTTCGGCAATGATGGAGAGCGAGCGGCGGTTTACCGCTGACGCAGCGCATGAACTGCGTACGCCGCTGGCTGCGTTGCGCATCCAGGCCCAGGTAGCGCGCGCGGCTGACGGCGCCGCCGGGCGCAACCGCGCGCTGGACAACGTGATTGTCGGTTGCGATCGCGCCACACACCTGTTGCAGCAATTGCTGACTCTGGCGAGGCTGGATCCAGTCCAGTTAAGCGGCGCTCTCGAGGTCTGCGAGTTGCGTGTGGTCGCACAGAGCGTGATTGCAGAACTGGCGCCAGTTGCGCTTTCCCGCAACGTCGAAATCGCGTTATCGGATGGCGGTTCTGTGCAGATCGACGGCGACGCCGGGTTGATCATGATCATGCTGCGCAATTTGATCGACAACGCGGTGCACTATAGCCCTGGCGGGAGCTGTGTCGAAGTTGCGGTGCATGCGGCGGGGCGTGGCGCGACGGTCGCCGTCTCGGACAGCGGTCCGGGTATCCCGCCAGCGGAGAGAGATAAAGTCGGACGGCGGTTTTACCGCGTGCTGGGCAGCAACGAGTCAGGAAGTGGGCTCGGCCTGTCGATTGTGAAGCGGATCGCGGAACTGCATCGCGCGCGCGTGACGCTCGATGAGGCCGCAAATACAGGTGGTCTGCGCGTTACTGTCACGTTTCTGCGCTGAGGTTATCCCGGCCGTCCGGCATACACACAGGTAACCACAAGGTCAGCGCAGATAATCCTGTTGCCATTTTTTGTACAAATCGGCCAGCAGGAGTTTTTCCATTTCATCATTGGAGGCGATGCTCGATTTGAGATCGGCCGGTGCGCCGCCATTGAAGAGATGCGAGTAACAGGCTTGCAGAGCCTTCACGGCGGCGGCCACTGGCTGGTGGCCCTGCAGCATGATCTTCACATTGAAGGGCGCGAGGTCTTCGCGCTTGATCGAGGCCGGCGCCGAGCCGACGATGATCGGCAGTTTGACCGCGGCGTTGATCGCCTTGATCTGTTCGAGTGACTCGAGGCCA
>CAIWNB010000409.1 GCA_903913965.1 uncultured beta proteobacterium | reverse complement strand
CCGCGTCGGATGCAAAGACGCAGCGACATCATCAATCATTACCTTTGTTAGGAGCACGACTTGAGTTACATGACACCGCTTGAGGTCATTTCACTGTATCCCGCGCACAACCACACGCTGCAAAGCCTGTTTGAGACGCGCTGCCAGGCCAACCCGACAAAACCCTTCATCGTCTTCAAGGACAAAACCTGGACCTGGGGTGAGTTTGCCGACGCGATCGAACGCACGGCGCGCGTGCTGGCCGGCCGCGGCGTGAAAAAAGGCGACCGCGTGGCAATCATGGCGACCAACACCTACGCCCACGTCATGCTGATGTTCGCGCTGGCGCGCATCCGCGCCATCATGGTGCCGGTGAATCCGGAGTTCGGTGTGACCGAGGCAAATTACGTCATGTCGCACGCCGGCGTCAGTGCGGTGGCTTGCTCGACCGACACGCTGCAGATCGCCAAACAAGCCGCTGCGGAACTCCAGCCCGCGCCGTGGTTCATGATGGTGGATGAAGCGGCCGAGGGCCTGCCGCTCCTGACTGAACTGATCAAGAACCCGGGCGACGCGAAACTGCCCGACGATGCGGCCGCCGACGACACCTTCGCCATCATTTACTCCTCGGGCACCACCGGCTTTCCGAAGGGTGTGATGCACGCGCAGAAAAACTTTGTGCTCTCGGGCGAGCGCCACGTCGCGCGCGTTGAAACCCAGGCCGACGACCGCGTGCTGTGCATCCTGCCGATGTTTCACATCAATGCGCTGTTCTACTCGGTGGCCAGCGCAGTGACCGCCGGTGCTACGCTGATCATCGTGCCGCGCTTTTCCGCCTCGACCTTCTGGCGCACCGCTACCGACTCGGGTGCGACCCAGGTCAACGTCATCATGGCGGTCTCCACCATCCTCGCCCGCCGCTCGCGTGACGAATTCGTGCCCGAACACAAGCTGCGTGTGGTCAACGGCGCACCGTTCACGCAGGAAGCGATGGACGTCTTCAAAAACGAATTCAAAGTGCCAACCGTGATCGAGGGTTTCGGCATGACGGAAATCCCCGGCGCCTTCAGTAACCCGTTCAAGGGCCCGCACAAAGTCGCCTGCATGGGCAAACTTGGCGTGCATGCCGATCCGAAGGTGACTTGGACGCAGGTGCGCATCCTCGACGATGAAGGCAACGATGTGCCCGAGGGCGAGACCGGTGAACTGGCGGTGAAGATCCCGACGCTGATGCAGGGCTACTACAAAGACCCGGAACAAACCGCAGCGGCCTTCCGTGACGGTTGGTTCCTCTCGGGTGACCTGATCAAACGCGACAGCGAAGGCTACTACTGGTTTGTCGCGCGCAAGAAAGACATCATCCGCCGGCGCGGTGAAAACGTTGCCGGCGCCGAAATCGACCGCATCGTCAATCTGCATCCGGCGGTCTCCGAGTCGGCCGCGATTGCCGCGGAATCGGAGTTGGGCGAAGACGAAATCATGTCGGTGGTGGTAAAGAAAGCCGACGGCAAAGTCACCGAGGAAGAAATCCGTGCGTGGTGCGCTGAGCGTCTGGCCGCACACAAGGTGCCGCGATTCGTCGTCTTCAACGAATCGATTCCGCACACGCCGACCCACAAGGTGGCCAAACACATTCTGAAAAAAGACCCCACGCTGCGCTCGCGTGCGGTGGATTTTCAGCCGCCGAAGAAATAACGACCAACCTATTCACATGCTCCCCGCGCAAGCGGAGGGCGTGTGAGAACCGCGTCGATGCGTATCGGCGATCGATTGATGGAGGAACCCGAAATGAAAAGTGGCGCAACCACCTGGCCCAACGGCAGCAAGATCGCCGTCGCCCTGACCGTCATGTTCGAAACCTGGCCCGAGGGTAAATGGCCGCCTTACGCGGCGCAACGCTGGCAGCCCAAACCGGGCGCGCTCGATCATCAGTCGATCAGCTTCGCGCAATACGGCGGCAAGGCCGGCATCTGGCGCATTCTGAATATTCTCGACAAGGCCGGCATGCCGGCAACCTTTTGCACCAACGCGCACAGTGTTGAGGTCTATCCGGAAGCCGCCGCACAAGTGGTGAAGTGCGGCCATGATTTCGCCGCGCATGGGTACACGCAGGACGCGCATCTGGCCGACATGACAGCCGAACAGGAACAAGCAACGATCCGCCGCTGCATCGAGGTGCTGGAGAAGAACACCGGGCAACGCCCGCAAGGCTGGCTGTCCCCCATCCTCGCCTGGACGGCGCACACCGACGGTTTTCTTGCGCAGGAAAAAATGCTCTGGCACGGCGACGCCAATTACACCGACCTGCCGCGGCGCGTGCACACCCCGCATGGAACCATCGCCCATGTGCCGCACAGCGATTACACCGACAACCGTGTACTGTGGCTCTCGCCGCAGGATTATTTCAACGTCTACAAAGACACTTTCGATTATCTCTACGCCAACGAACCGCTCTCGCTGATGGTGATGACGTTACATTGTCATTTCGGCGGGCGGCCGCTGATGTCAGCGCAGATGCACAAGCTGCTGCGTTATTTTTCGAGCTTCCCTGGCGTCTGGTTTGCACGCCACCGCGAACTCGCGCAATGGGCGCTCGAAGGCGATGCCGATGAAATCAGCAACGCGCAGCGCTTTTTTCCCCAGTAATTGCCATACAACACCGGAGTCCCCATGAAAAATTCAACGATTGCGCTTGCCGTCCTTGCCGCTATTGCCGCACTGCCGGCGGCTGCACAAACCTACCCCAACCGCCCGATCCGTCTGGTGGTGCCCTCCTCACCGGGTGGCGGCACAGACATCACCGGGCGTATCGTCGCCAACAAACTCTCCGAGCAACTTGGCCAGCAGGTGGTGGTCGATAACCGCGCCGGTGCAGGCACCATCATCGGTATCGAGATCGCCGCCAAGGCGCCGCCAGACGGTTACACACTGCTGATGGGACTCTCAACGCTGGCGATCAATCCGAGCATGTACGCCAAGCTGCCCTATGACGCGCTGCGCGACCTCGCGCCAATTTCACTGGCAGTATTGTCGCCGAACATTCTCACGGTACATCCATCGGTGCCGGCGAAGACCGTCAAAGAATTCATTGCTTTGGCCAAAGCCAAGCCAGGCACCATCACCTTCGGCTCAGCCGGTCAGGCCACCAGTCCGCATCTGTCGGGGGAATTACTCAAGGTGCTGGCAAAAATCGATATCGTGCATGTGCCGTTCAAAGGTTCGGGCCAGAGTGTAATTAGTTCGATCTCCGGCGAAATCGCCGCCAATTTCCCGAGCGTGCCGACGGCGATTCCGTATATCAAAGCCGGCAAGTTGCGCGGCCTCGGCGTGACCATGGCCAAACGCACGGCGGCGCTACCCGATGTACCGTCGATCGCCGAAGCCGGCGTGCCGGGTTATGAAGCCACGCAATGGTTCGGCATGCTTGCACCCGCGGGCACACCGCGTCCGATCATCGACCGGCTCAATCATGAAATGGTCAAGCTGCTGAAGTCGCCCGAGGTGCGCGATCGTTTGATAGCGGACGGCACTGACCCGGCGCCGACGACGCCGGAAGAATTTGGCGCGTATATCAAATCGGAAACAGAAAAGTGGACGAAGGTCATCAAAGCGGCCGGGATCAAGCCACAGTAAAACCCGATGGGTTTGATCTTGTTGTTCACGTGATGATGCGTAGCATCATCTATTAATGGGGGATACAAGGGGGCGTAGCCCCCTTGTCGTTTTTTGCGTCAATCTCCGGGCGTTTTTAATTCGGCGGCAGTTCAATCGGCAGCGCCATGCCGATTTTTTTCTCCAGGGCACGCTGATAGACCAGATTCGCCAGTGCCACATCCTGGCTCGCCATACCCTGCGTGATGATCAATACGCGCTGCGCTTCGTCGGTGCGGCCCGGATGTTTG
>CAIWNB010000408.1 GCA_903913965.1 uncultured beta proteobacterium | reverse complement strand
ATCTACCTGGCACACAACAAGGGTGGCGCGGCGAAGGACATCGCCAAAGCCAACGGCGCCAATATTCAGATCGCCGATCATTACCTTAAGTTTCTGAACGACAACCATTATGTGCGTGCGGCCAGCGGCAAGGGATACACCATTTTGCACAAAGGCATCCGTTATCTCGAAGAGCGCAGGCTACTCGGTTAATTTGCCTGCGGCGGTCAAGCTTCGAGCTTGACCGCCGACGCGCGCGTTGCCCATCGTTTTGTTCCACCCCAGGCCCCCCTCATGGCAAACGCGCTCTCCCTGCTCAAAAATGTTTTCGGCTACCCTGCATTTCGCGGTGCCCAATCTGAAATCATCGAACACGTCGCAGCAGGCGGTGACGCGCTGGTATTGATGCCAACCGGCGGCGGAAAGTCACTCTGCTTCCAGATCCCCGCACTAATGCGCGAGGGTTGCGCCGTGGTGGTCTCACCTTTGATCGCCCTGATGCAGGACCAGGTGGCGGCATTACGCGAGGCGGGCGTCAACGCGGCATTCCTTAATTCGTCCCTTGACGCCCAGGAGGCACTGCAAATTGAGCGCGACTTTGTCGGTGGCCGCTTTGATCTACTCTACGTCGCACCTGAGCGCCTGGTCACTGCGCGCTTTCTTGATCTTATGCGCCGCGCGACACCCGCCCTCTTCGCCATTGACGAAGCCCATTGCGTCTCGCAGTGGGGGCATGATTTCCGGCCAGAATATATTCAGCTCAGTATTCTGCACGAACAATTTCCGCAGGTGCCGCGGATCGCCCTTACCGCCACCGCCGACGAAATTACCCGTGCGGAGATCCTGTCCCGTCTGCAACTTGAGTCGGCGCGTGTTTTTATTTCCAGCTTTGACCGCCCCAATATTCGTTATGCCATCGCCGAAAAAAACAACGCGCGCGACCAGCTGCTAGCCTTTATTTCCAATGAACACGCCGGCGAAGCCGGCATCGTCTACTGCCTGTCGCGCCGCAAAGTGGATGAAACCGCCGAATGGCTCAACACGCAAGGCGTCACCGCGCTGCCCTACCACGCCGGCCTCGATCAGGCGACGCGCGCCAAACACCAGAGTCGTTTCGTCAATACAGACGGTGTAGTTATGGTGGCCACCATCGCCTTTGGCATGGGCATCGACAAACCCGACGTGCGCTTCGTGGCCCACCTTGATCTGCCCAAAAGCATTGAAGCGTATTACCAGGAAACGGGCCGTGCCGGGCGTGATGGTTCGCCTGCAGACGCATGGATGACGTATGGTTTGAACGACGTCGTGCAGCAACGCCGCATGATTGACGAGTCGGAAGCCGACGACAGTTTTAAGCGTGTGTCGCTGCGCAAACTCGATGCCCTCGTCGGTCTCGCCGAAACCGCCGGCTGCCGCCGCGTGCGCCTGCTGGCGTATTTCGGCGAAGACAGCACGACCTGTGGCAATTGCGACAACTGCATTACCCCGCCGCGGGTGTGGGACGGCAGCGAAGCGGCGCAAAAAGCACTCTCCTGCGTTTACCGCACTGACCAGCGCTTTGGTGCCGGCCATCTTATCGATGTGTTGCGCGGCAATGAGACCGAGCGCGTTAGCCGTTTCGGTCATGCCCAAATCAAAACATTTGGCAGCGGCGCTGCTATCGGCGACAAACAGTGGCGGGCGATCTTCCGCCAGCTCGTCGCACTCGGTTATCTCGAAGCAGATTCCCACGGCGCACTCAAACTCACCGACGCGGCACGCGGTGTGTTGAAGGGCGAGGTCGCGGTCTCATTCCGCGAAGAAGCCGCCAAGCCGCGTAAACGTGAACGCACCGGAAAACGCGCCGCTTTCATCAATAGCTTTGAAAATCCGGCCGCGGGCGCCCTGCTCGACGCCCTGCGGAATTGGCGCGCGGAAACGGCACGCGAACACAATGTGCCAGCCTACGTGGTGTTCCACGACAGCACGCTGGAGGCCATCGCCGCCAGCCAGCCACAAAGTCTGGACGCGCTTGGCAACATCTCCGGGATAGGCGCGAAAAAACTGGAGCGCTACGGTCAGGCACTCCTTGAACTGACCGCGAACGCCGATTGACCTGCCGCGCCCTTAGCCGCCACTGATCGCGCTGCGCACCTGTTCAATACCCGCCGGATCATCGAGCGTGGTCAGGTCTCCCGGATCACGCCCCTCCGCAATCGCTTGTATGCTCCGGCGCAAAACCTTGCCGGAACGTGTCTTGGGCAACAGCGTCACGAAATGAACCCGTGAAGGTCGCCCGACGGGCCCGAGCGCCTTGTCGACGACGTCGAACACCTCCTTCTCCATTGCCGCACGACCGGCCGCGGTCGCAGTTTTTGCCGTGTCTTTGAGCACGGCAAACGCCATCGGCACCTGCCCTTTGATGGCGTCCTTGACCCCGACCACGGCCACTTCGGCAATATTGCTGTGAGCGCTGACGGCCTCTTCAATTTCACGCGTGCCCAAACGGTGGCCAGCGACGTTAATGACATCGTCGGTACGCCCGAGGATGAAATAGTAGCCATCATCATCGCGTATTCCCCAATCAAAGGTCGTGTACACCATGCGGTCGGCGACGCTGGTGAAATAAGTCTGCACAAAGCGGTCGTCCTGGCCCCACACCGTTGACATGCAGCCCGGCGGCAAGGGTGGCACCACGGTCACCACACCCTTTTCATTGGCGCCGATTTCCTCACCGGTCGATTCATGCAACAGCCGCACGTCATAGCCATAGACGGGAAAGCCCGGGCTGCCGAATTTCGGCGGGATCACCTCAACGCCGGGCACACTACTCAGCAAAGCCCAGCCGGTTTCGGTCTGCCAGTAATGGTCGAGCACGGGCACCTTCAACGCGTCCGAGATCCAGCGCGCCGTGGGTTCATCGAGCGGCTCGCCGGCGAGAAACAAGTAACGCAGCGAACTCACATCGTGTTTGGCGAGATACGCAGGATCCTGTTTTTTCAACACACGTATAGCGGTCGGCGAAGAGAACATCACACTGACCTTGTGCTCTTCGACGATCTTCCACCAGATCGCCGGATCCGGGCGTATCGGCAGGCCTTCATACATGACGCTCGCCATGCCATGAATCAACGGCCCGTAGACGATGTAGGAGTGCCCGACCACCCAGCCAATATCCGAGGTTGTAAACATCGACTCACCGGGTTTGCCGCAATAGATATGCTGCATCGATGCCGCCAGCGCTACGGCGTAGCCCCCGGTATCGCGCTGCACGCCCTTGGGTGTGCCGGTGGTGCCCGAGGTATAAAGAATATAGGAGGGTTCGCTAGACTCCAGCCAGATCACCGGCACCTCGGCATCCAGATGATGTTCGCGCAGTGCGGCGTAATCGAGGTCGCGGCCCGCGATCATATCGAGGTCTACATCGATTCCGCGGTTAAACAGAATCACCTTCTGCGGCGGATGGGCGGAGAGTTTGATCGCCTCATCGACCAGCCCCTTGTAATGCACGGGCTTGCCTGCACGCATACCGGCATCTGCGGTAAACATTATTTTGGGTCTGGCGTCATCAATACGGGACGCCAGACTGTGCGCGGCAAAGCCACCAAAGACGACCGAATGAATGGCGCCCAAACGCACGCAGGCCAGCATGGCGAACACCGCCTCGGGCACCATGGGCATGTAGATCAACAGACGGTCGCCGCGCTCCAGCCCCTGCCCCTGCAATACCGCGGCACAGCGATTGACCTCGCGGTGCAGCTGGTTAAACGTGTAAGTGGTTTGTTGCCCCGTTTCGGTCGAGATATAAATCAGTGCGTTCTGATCGCCGCGCGTCTGAAGATGGCGGTCAACCGCGTTGTGGCACAAGTTGGTATTGCCGCCGACAAACCAGCGTGCAAACGGTGGCTGACTGTAATCGAGAACCTGCTCAAACGGCCTATGCCAATCGATAGCGGCGGCCTGTTCGCGCCAGAATCCTTCACGATCGGTGACGGAACGTTGATGAAACGCGCGGTATGTCTCCATGCCCTCTCTCCTTTGCATGTGGTTTCGCCGCCCCCGACCCAGCGTGATTACTGCTAACTCATCTGCACTACTGTCCTGCCTTTTGTCTGTTGTTTTAGCATCCGCACAAAAGTTGCAGGGAGATCATCCAGTGTAATGGTGGTTGCAATCGACGCAATATGCGGTGGTTTTAGATCGGAGGCCAGCCGGGCCCAGACCGCCTGGCGCAGCGGCATCGGCGTCGCCGCCGAATCAACGCCGATCAGACGCACTCCGCGCAAAATAAACGGCAAGACGGTGGTCTGCAGCTCAATGCCACCGGCGTTACCAAAACTGCCGATCACACCATGCTGATGCATGCTGCGTATCATGGCCGCGAGTTGCGTGCCGCCCACCGAGTCCAAGCCCGCAGCCCACTGCGATTTTTCCAGCGGCCGCGTGCCGGCCGGCAGCGCGTCGCGTCCCAGCACCTCGGCTGCGCCGATCGATTTCAGATAGTCGTATTCGTCGCTCTTGCCGGTAACCGCACTAACCTTGTAGCCCAGATTGGCCAGCATGCTGATGGCGAGACTGGCACAACCGCCGGTGGCGCCATTGACGACGACCTTGCCGCCCGCCGGGGTCATGCCGTTATGTTCAAGCAAGTGAATCGCCAGCGCCGAGGTATAACCGGCGGTGCCTAACGCCATCGCTTCAAACAAACTCAAACCGTGCGGTAACGGCACCACCCAGTCGGCGGGCACCCGCATCATGCCGGCATAGCCACCGTCGTGCGCGACCCCCAGATCGTAGCTGGTGCAAACCACCTCATCGCCGGGTTTGAAACGAGGATCAGAAGAAGTCATCACGGTGCCGCAGCCGTCGATCCCGCCCACACAGGGAAAGCGACGCACGACTTTTCCGGCGCCGGTGGCAGTCAGGGCATCCTTGAAATTGACACTGGAATAAGCGGTACGGATGACAACTTCGCCCGCATCGAGTTCATTGAGATTCATCTCAACGAGGCGGCCGCTGCTCTTGCCATTTTCTTCAAAGATCCGGCAGGCGCGAAATGTCTCCATGCTCTCCCCTCCCGGCGTACGCCGCCCGCTTTACGGCAGGTGCGGCTCGCCCAGATATTGATGCGTTTGCATCTCGGTGAGGCGGCTGACCGTGCGGATGAACTGATCGCCGCCTTCGGCCATAGGATACAGCGCTTCGGGCTGGTCTGCAGCAGACATGATCAACTTGACGCGGCGATCGTAAAATTCATCGATCAGCCAGGTAAACCGACGCACGACATCGGCATTATTGCGACCGAAATAAGGAATGCCAGAGAGCACTATCGTGTGATAACGCCGCCCCAGCTCAATGTAGTCGGCCTTGCCGCGTGGACCGTCGCATAATTCGGCGAAATCAAACCACGCCACACCGCTGCCTAGCCGCCGTGCATTAATCATGCGGCCTTCGATCTCCAGCGCTGTTTCAGTAGAAGTCTCATGATGGGAAATCGTGGCAAATGCTTTTTCCAGCCGCCCATCCGCGTCCGCTCCGGTGTGATAAATACCCGCGCTTTCGAGCTCGCGCAAACGGTAATCGACACCTTGGTCGACATTGATAACTTCGAGCGATTGTTTGAGCAGCTCGATCGCCGGTAAAAATTGACTGCGCTGAAGACCGTGCGGATAAAGCCCGTCGGGATGCTGGTTGGAGGTCGTCACCAGTACGACACCGCTCTCGACTATGCCTTCGAGCAAGCGACGCATCAACATCGCGTCGGTGATATCAGTGACATGAAATTCATCGAGACACAGCAACCGCGTTTCACGCGCGATTTCACGCGCGATGATACGCAGCGGATCCGCCTCGCCCTGATGGCGGTGGAGACCCTGATGGATCTCCTGCATAAAGCGATGAAAATGGATACGGCGTTTACGCTTGAGCGGGGCGCAATGAAAAAAACTGTCCATGAGAAAACTTTTGCCGCGTCCGACACCGCCCCATAGATAGAGCCCAGTCACAGTACGGCGACGCGCCAGCAAACGAATCAACGAACGCTCGACGCGTTCGAGCGCGGCGATATCTTCATATAGGCGCTGAAAATGCCGCAATGCATTGAGCTGGGCGCCGTCGGGTTGGAAACCGTGCTCCTGAGCCTGATGCCGCACCCACGCAACGATATCGGTAACCGCCGGTTGCTGCGCCACATGAGTTTCTGAGTGCAGACCACGTGCAACGCTATCTTGATTACCCACAGCGGCAGCAATCAGAGATTGAGAGTACGCTTGTCGACGGCCAGCGCCGCTTCCTTCATCGCTTCCGAGAGCGACGGATGCGCGTGGCAGATCAGCGCGATATCCTCTGATGAGGCACCAAATTCCATCGCCACCACAGCCTCGGCGATCAATTCTGAGGCCATCGGTCCGATGATATGCACGCCGAGTATACGGTCGGTCCTGGCGTCGGCCAGCATCTTGACCATTCCGGTGGTGTCACCCAGGGCACGCGCCCGCCCGTTGGCCATGAACGGGAAGGTACCGACCCGATACTCCACACCCTCCGCCTTCAACTGCTGTTCGTTCTTGCCCACCCAGGCAATTTCCGGCGAGGTGTAAATCACCCAAGGCACAGTATTGAAATCAACGTGTCCGTGACGACCGGCAATGCGTTCGGCCACGGCAACACCTTCCTCTTCGGCCTTGTGTGCCAACATCGGGCCGCGCACCACATCCCCCACCGCCCAGACGTTGGGCAGATTAGTACGGCAGTCGGCATCGACGTGGACAAAGCCACGCTCATCAAGTGCAAGACCAGCACCGGCGGCGTTCAGGCCCTCGGTATTGGGCAAACGGCCGATCGACACGATCAGCTGATCGAAGTCCGCGCTTTGCGCAGTACCGTTAGCATCGGTGTATTCGACCGTCACCTGTTTGCCGCTGACGACTTTGCCGATCTTGACGCCCGTATGAATGGTGAGCCCCTGTTTGGCAAATACCTTGGCCGCTTCTTTGGCGATTTGCTCATCAGCCGCGCCAAGAAATGCCGGCAAAGCCTCCAGCACGGTAACCTCCGCCCCCAATCGGCGCCAGACACTACCCATTTCCAGACCAATGACACCGGCGCCAATGACGCCGAGTTTTTTCGGTGTCGAAGCGATCGCCAACGCCCCCGCATTGGAGAGGATACGTTTTTCGTCAAACGGCGTGCCTGGCAAGGCACGGGGGGTAGAACCCGTGGCAACGATGACATGTTTGGCCTCGATGGTCTGCGCGCTTTTTCCAGCGATATCGATCAGCCAGGCCTCTCCCTTGCGGCTACCGAAACTGCCGCGGCCATGAAAAAATTCGACTTTGTTTTTCTTGAAGAGAAACAAAATACCGTCATTATTTTGGCGGACGACTTTTTCCTTGCGGGCGAGCATCTTCTGAACATCGATCGCAAGGCCTTTGACCGCAATGCCGTGCTCGGCGAATTGGTGTCCCGCATGGTCAAAGTGTTCTGACGACTGCAACAACGCCTTGGACGGGATGCACCCCACATTGGTGCAAGTGCCGCCTGGGGCGGGCTTGCCTTCAGCGGTGCTCCAGGCGTCAATACAGGCTGTGGTAAAACCCAGTTGGGCGGCACGGATAGCGGCAATATAGCCGCCGGGACCGCCACCAATGACTACGACGTCGAATGTATTTGCCATGTTAATAATCCGTGAGGAGTAAGGCCGGGAGGGCTGTTGGGGTGCTACCTGGTGTGCTATCGAGCTGCGATCAAGCGCAAACGAGGGGTAGCGTCATCGTGCCGACGCCACGCCCCGCCGAATCAAAGGTCGAGCAATATACGCGCCGGATCTTCCAACGCGTCCTTCATCGCGACCAGGGCTAGTACCGCCTCGCGCCCGTCGATGATGCGATGGTCGTACGAAAGGGCAAGATAATTCATCGGCCGGATCACCACCTGACCGTTCTCCGCCACCGGCCGGTCTTTGGTCGCATGAACGCCAAGAATCGCGCTCTGCGGCGGGTTGATAATTGGCGTAGAAAGCATCGAGCCGAACACACCGCCATTGGAAATCGAAAAGGTACCGCCCGTGAGATCCTCGATGCCAAGCTTGCCATCCTGGGCACGCCGACCGAATTCAGCGATCTGCTTTTCGATTTCAGCGAGGGATAACTGATCGACATTGCGCAAGATGGGCACGACCAGACCGCGCGGACTACCCACCGCAATGCCAATATCGAAGTAGCCATGATAGATGACGTCGTTGCCATCCACCGAGGCATTCATCACGGGATAGCGCTTGAGGGCAACAACCGCCGCCTTCACAAAAAAAGACATGAAGCCAAGTTTGACGCCGTGCTCTTTTTCGAATTTGTCTTTGTAGCGATTACGCAGATCAATGACCGGCTGCATGTTCACTTCATTGAACGTGGTCAAGATCGCTGCAGTCGATTGCGATTGCACCAGACGTTCTGCGATCCGTGCGCGCAGACGCGACATCGGCACCCGTTGTTCGGTGCGATCGCCAAACCCGCTGGGCAGAACCGCCGCCGGCGCGGCTCGAGGTGCTGCCGGCGCTGCCGGGGCAACCTGCATGGCATCGATCACATCGCCCTTGGTAACGCGGCCTCCACGGCCGCTACCGCTAAGGGAATTTGTATCAATTTTATTATCAGCGGCAACTTTCTGCGCCGCCGGCATTACTCCGCCTACACGTTCTACGACGGCAGGCGCAGCATGGGTCGCGGCAGTGGCTTCAGCAGCAACCTCAGCAGGCTTGCCGTCGGTATCGATGGTTGCAATGATCTCTTTGCTCACCACGGTGCCGCCGTCACCCTTGACAACGCTCACCAGCACACCGGACTCCGGCGCGGGCGTTTCCAGCACGACCTTGTCGGTTTCTATATCAACCAGATTTTCGTCACGCTTGACGAATTGCCCGGCTTTCTTATGCCAGGACACCAGCGTTGCCTCGGCCACCGATTCCGACAGCTGTGGCACTCTTACTTCGACTAACATTTTGCTGCCCCCGAAATTATTGTGTTGCTAGCGGATACCGTCTGCACGCGAGGCGGCCCCCGGCGTCAACGCCAGATTGACCAGCTCCTTTTGTTGCTGCTCGTGAAGAGCCTTGTAACCCGCAGCCGGCGTTGCTGAAGAATCGCGGCCCGCATAGGTCAGCTTCTGGTGCGGCAACAAATGCCTGAGCAGGTAATGCTGGATCCGGTGCCAAGCGCCCTGATTGCGCGGCTCTTCCTGACACCAGACGATTTCAGTAGCGTTTTTGTATTTTTCGATCTGCTTTTTGAAATCGTCGTGAGCAAATGGATAGAGTTGCGCAATCCGTATCAGCGGAATATTGTCGATGCTGCGTTCGCGACGGCCTGCGCGCAGATCATAGAAAACCTTACCGCTACAAAATACCACCCGCTGCACCCGTGCCGGATCTACGTTGTCGTCCCACTCCTCGTTGACAGTGTTGAATTTATCGCGCGAAAACTCCTCGAGTGGCGATACCGATTCTTTATGGCGCAGAATACTCTTCGGCGAAAATATGATGAGCGGACGGCGGTATGGACGGATCATCTGACGGCGCAACAGGTAATACATCTGCACCGGCGTCGCCGGAATACAAACCTGCATGTTGTAGTCGGCACAGAGCTGCATGAAACGCTCGATACGCGCCGACGAATGCTCCGGCCCTGCGCCTTCATAGCCATGCGGCAACATCAGCGTCAAGCCGCACATGCGGCCCCATTTGACCTCACCGGAGGCGATAAACTGGTCGATCACGACCTGCGCACCGTTGACGAAATCGCCGTATTGGGCTTCCCAGATCACCAATTCATCCGGGCTCGAGGTCGCATAACCGTATTCAAATCCGAGCACCGCCTCTTCGGATAATACCGAGTCAATCACCACAAACTCGCCCTGCTTGTCACCGAGGTGCTGGAGGGGAATATGGATACCCTGATCCCACTTCTCGCGATTCTGGTCGTGCAGCACAGCGTGCCGGTGAAAGAAAGTACCGCGACCCGCGTCTTGTCCAACAAGGCGGACCGAATAGCCCTCATGAAGCAGGGAGGCATAGGCAAGATTTTCCGCCATTCCCCAATCGAGTGGGAGCTTGCCCTCGGCCATCAGCTTGCGATCCGCCACGATCTTCTCAACGCGCGGATGCAGCTTGAAATTGGCAGGAACCGTAGCGATTTTGCGCCCTAGCGCCTGCAGGTGTTCAATCGGCAGACGCGTATCGTCATTCTCATTCCACTTCGTGCCAATGTAAGGCTTCCAATCGACTTCGAACGGTGGCTTATAATTCGAGAGTATGGTCTTGTTGGTGTGGTGCCCGCCATCGAGCGCGGTGCGGCAGTTTTGTACCATGGCGTCACCGCCATCTGCAGGAATCACACCTTCTCCAGCCAGTTTGTCACTGTAAATTTTTCGCGTCGTCGGGTGTTGGTGTATCGCGCGATACATGAGCGGCTGGGTAACCATCGGCTCATCCTGCTCGTTGTGGCCGAGCCGGCGGTAACAGACTAGATCAATCACCACATCACGGCCAAACGTCGTGCGATAGTCCAGCGCAATCTCGGTGGCCAGACAAACCGCTTCCGGATCGTCGCCGTTTACGTGCAGAATCGGCACTTCCAGCATCTTGGAAATGTCACTGCAATACTGGGTTGAACGTGCGTCCCGGGGATCCGAGGTCGTAAAACCAATTTGGTTATTGACGATGATATGGACCGCACCGCCAGTGCCAAAGCCACGCGTTTGCGCCAGATTCAGGGTCTCCATCACGACGCCCTGCCCCGAGTAGGAAGCATCGCCATGGATCATCACCGGCAAAACCTGTTTGCCACT
>CAIWNB010000407.1 GCA_903913965.1 uncultured beta proteobacterium | reverse complement strand
GGGGCGTTTTTTCGCTGCGGAGATTCCCGGTGAATCAAGAAAAAATTTCCCGCTGCCTGGCTCCGACCACCAGGCGCATGGCCTTGCGTGTCGCCTTAGTGGTCGGCACGGTGCTCAACTTGATCAATCACTTCGATGTCTTGTTGGGTGCGGGGCTGACGACGACGACCCTCGTGCAGATCGCTTTGACCTATGTCGTGCCGTATTGTGTTTCAACCCACGGTCAGGTGTGGGGGCGCAGCGGCTGAGTATCCTGGCCGCTCCAGCCGACGCTTATTCCGCGCGGGCCCCCGAACTCTTGACAACACGGGCCCACTTGGCGGTTTCTTCCCGAATATAGTTTGTAAATTGCTCGGGCGAGTTGTGCATCGCGTCTATGCTTTGTGCGGCGAGCTGTTGTTTGACTTCGGGCAGCGCAGTCACCCGGTTTATTTCCGTGTTGAGTTTGATGATGATTTCGCGCGGTGTGCCGGCCGGTGCGACAAAGCCGAACCAGGTCACTGCCTCGAATCCCTGCAGGCCTGATTCTGCGATCGTCGGCAAGTCGGGTAGTGCGGGCAGGCGTGTCGAGGTTGTAACCGCCAGCGCGCGCAGCCGGCCATTCTTTACCTCAGGCATTGCGGTGGCGCCGATGCCGAACATCATTTCAAATTGTCCGCCTATCAGGTCGAAGGTTGCCTGTGGGCTGCCTTTGTACGGGATATGGTTCAACTTGATGCCGGCCATGCCGTTGAACATTTCCGCCGCCAGATGCGGCAGCGTACCGATGCCGCTGGAGCCGAAGCTCATTTGACCGGGTTTTGATTTGGCGAGTTTGATCAGGTCGGCGACGTTGCGCACCGGCACTGACGGATGCACGACCAGCATATTGGGCGAAGAACCGCCCGGCGCGATAGCCGTAAAGTCCCGCGTGAAATCGAACGGTAGTTTTGTATACAGCGATGCGTTAATCGCATTGGCAATAGTGCCGATAAAGAGGGTGTAGCCGTCGGCGGTTGATTTGGCGACGAGGCCGGCGGCGATGCTGCTGCCCGCGCCTGGACGATTGTCGACCGGGAATTGCTGGCCCATTGCTTCACCGAGCCTTTGTGAGATAACGCGCGCCATGATGTCGGCGCCCGAGGCCGGCGGGAAGCCGACGATCACTTTGACCGGTTTTTGCGGATAAGGGGTTGCGGGTTGCGCCGCGCTGTTGATGCACCAGCTGCAGGCGATTGCCGCCGCCATGCCGGCCGCCGTGTATTGCGTGAGATGCATGCTGGACTCCTTCGGGGATGGCGCAGGGGCGTGCTTAACGTTTTTTCGCCGGCAGTTTAACATGCGGTCATGACGCCACTGGTGGCGCTGTCTACGGAGAAGCCATGGAGCGCAAACGCATGAGTGCCAGCAATATCCGCGCAGTCGGTTTCGATTCGCGCAACCGCCTGCTCGAAATCGAATTCAGCAACGGCAGCGTCGTTCAATATTCGGGTGTCTCCGACGAAGTGCACCGACGCCTGGTCAACGCACCGTCACCCGGCAGTTATTTTCAGGACAACATCGAGGAAAATTTCACCGCGAAGCGGGTGCGCGGATAGCGCCTTGCGCCCAGCGCTTATC
>CAIWNB010000406.1 GCA_903913965.1 uncultured beta proteobacterium | reverse complement strand
GTCGGCGTCCACACCACATGGCGTTTTTGGCCGATGGTTTCGGCCTGCATGGTTTCCCATACAAACCAGCCTTCCTGCAGCAGTGCGCTGATGTGCACGCCGCCGTAGGCGAAGGCCGAGGCACCGACGTGTGGCGCTTGTTGCGGAATAGGCACGCCAAACACCTCGGCGGCAAGTTCGCACAGCGACATGATTTGTTTGAGATCCGCACCGGTGCGCAGATCGTAGAGCACTTCAAGTGCGGCGACGATTTGTTCCAGCGCGCAATTACCCGAGCGATGGCTGTAGCCGTTCAATACGCAATCGACGACATCCGCGCCGGAGCGCACGGCTTCGAGTGAATTCGCCAGCGCGAGGCCGAAGTCGTTATGGCAATGCACTTCGAGTTTGATGTCGGGGCCCACCGCGTCACGGTGCATCTTCACCACATGACCCATGGTCTGCGGGGTGTAATTACCGCGGTCGTCGAAAATGCAAATACGGTCAGCGCCCGCTTTGACGTAGGACTCCAGCGCCTTGTCGAAAATGCCAGGGATCATCGGTGCGCGACCGACGGTGATGAGTTTGCCGTGATCCTTGGCGAGTTTGATCGCCGAGTCCATGGTGTTGAGCACCGCCGACAAATCGAAGTCGGCACTCCAGTAACCGTATTTGGAACCGAGCTTGGCGGCGAAGATCGGACTCGGATTGAGCGCACCCGGCATCCAGATCGCATCGGCACCGGCAGCGACGGCTTTCTCGATGCCGTTTTTCCAGTCGCCGAAATCGACATAAGCGTGCACCATCATCTTCAGACCGGCGTCCTTCACCATGCGCATAAAGTCGCACTGGTCCTTGAGCCCAGCGTGGCCGGCGACGATTTCAGTGATACCAACCGCTTCGAGTTTTTTTGCCAGCGTTAGTTTTTGCGCATTGGTCGGCGACGCACCCGGCATGTTGGTCGATTCGCGGAAGGTGTCGTCCTTGATAATGACCTTCTGTTTGGGCAGCTGCGGATCGACCACCGACATACGGTTCAAGGCCGGCACCGCCCAGCGGCCGTCCTTGTCGAAGGACAGTTCTTTCATCACCATGTCGCGGTTCAGGATCGACGGAATGTCCACCATGTTTGATCTCCAGTCAGTTTTTTTAATCGACATGCACATTGGCGGTCTTTACCACCTTGCGCCATTTATCGACTTCGCTTTGCACGAAGTTTGAATATTCCTCTGCGCTGCCGATCCGCAGAATATAGCCCAACGCGTCGAGCCGTTCGCGCACCTCGGGCAACATCATTGCTTTGGCAGTCGCTGCGTGCAGGCGTGCGGTAATGTCTTTCGGCGTGCGCGCGGCAACCGCCAGTCCGAGCCAGGTTTCTGCCGCGTAGCCGGGCACACCGGATTCGGCGATCGTCGGTAGTGCGGGCAATGACGGCGTGCGTTGTGGTGTGGTCACGCCGAGCGCGCGTAGTTTGCCGCTACGCATATGGCCGATCGCCGAGGGCAGTGAGGCGATCGATAACTGCGCTTCGCCGCTTAACAGCGCAATGATCGACGGCCCGCCGCCTTTGTAGGGTACGTGGATCAGCTTGATGCCGGTCATGCCGGCGAACAACTCGGCCGAGAGGTGTGGCGGTGTGCCGTTGCCGGCCGAGGAATACGCCAGTTGTTCGGGCTTTGCTTTTGCCAGTGCGATGAACTCTTTGACCGTTTTTACCGGCAGCGCCGGATGCACCACCAGCACCCCTGGCGTGGTGGCCAACAGCGTGATCGGCGCAAAGTCGCGCACGATGTCGAAATTCAGTTTCGGGTATAACGCCGCGCTGATCGCATTGGAAATCGAACTCAGCAGCAGGGTATAACCATCGGCCGGTGAGCGGGCGACGATTTCAGCGCCGATGGTGCTACCCGCCCCGGGGCGGTTGTCGACGATGACCTGCTGGCCGAAGGTCTCGCCCAGCTTCTGACTCAACACGCGCGCCAGCGGTTCGGTACTACCGCCGGGCGGAAAGGGCACCACAAGCCGCAGCGGCTTGTCCGGATAGTCGGCTTGCGCTGCAAACGGCAGCACGCTCGCAAGCGCGATGGCCACACAGCGCAGCAGCCTGTTGTGCTTCATGGTTTGCCCACAGATCTCAAACGGTCGACCGCTTTCATGCGTTGCACTGAATCACCGGCGAGGTGAGTCCAGATGATGCCGTCACGCACCAGTTTGTCGGTGTGTGCGTGCATATGTGCGCCAGCCCTGCCGTGGATATCCATGTTGAGTTCTGTGACGCGATGGATGGTGTCGGAGGCGAAATTCATTGCCAGCACGTTGGCCGAGGGGCTTTTGCGGTCGCATTTGCCATCGGCCTCGGCGGCCACCCGCATGACGAAGGAACGCAGGGCTTCGGTGAGCATGAACATTTCGTTGAGCTTCAATTGCACGATCTGTTCGTCAGCCAGCGCTATGCCGCCACGTTTTTCCGTGCGTGCGAAACGCAGTGCCGACTCGGCGGCATCATCGCAGACGCCCAGCGCATTGGCGGCGAGTTCGAAATCCGAGAAGCTGCCGCCGCGCGTCTTGTAGCCTTCATGCACCTTGCCCACCATATTGGCTTCGGGCACGCGCGCGTCTTCAAAAATCAATTCGGCGTTCTGGTAGAAGCGCCAGCCGAGTTTGTTGAAGACCTTGCCGACGCGAAAGCCCGGCGTATCGTTGGGCACCAGAAACACCGTGGTGCCTTCGCGGATGCTGACATCCGGATTACTGCGCGTGTTGACGAAAAACAGTTTTGCCACCGGACCATTGGCGATGAAGGTTTTTTCGCCGTTCAATATCCATTCGTCGCCGCGTTTTTCCGCGCGCAGACGCCAGCCGGATTTAGGATCGCTGTCGACCAGCACGCGTTTATCCGAGCCAGCATTCGGTTCGGTGCTCGCGCTGCCCAGAAGATAAGTATCGTCCTCCATGAAGGGCACCAGAAAGCGGCGTTTTTGATCGTCGGTGCAAAAGTCGGCGATCAGGTGGCTCCATTTCCAGCACTGGCTGAAAGTCTTGGAAATAGCGCTGTCGGCGCGTGCCAGTTCGGCCATGATGACCGCTTGCGTGACGTAGTCGATGCCGTCGCCACCCCAGGCCTTGGGCACTGCGGCGGTGCGAAAGCCGAGCTTCGAACCTTTCTTGATGATCTCCCAGTCGAAGGTGTCGCGCGGGCCGTGGATGGCATCGCGGGCCAAGGACAGCGGGCGTATTTCTTCGTCGGCGAAGCGGCGTGCCTTCAGTTGCCAGGCGCGTTGTTCTTCATTCAATGAAAAATCCACTGCATTCTCCTCGGTGTCGTCGTGCTGCGACGATGTTTTTTCTATGCTTTTTGAGCGGTGCCGGAAGCGCCAAACCGTCGGCGCGGCTGTACTGCATGCTGTTACGAATCCGCTGGTCGGCGGAACGGAGCTTATTCTTGTAGACCCGCGCTTTTCATAATGCGGCTCATGCGTGCGATCTCGGCCTTCATTACTGCGGTGAACTGTTCCGGTGTGCCGCCCATCGCCTCGGTACCCTGGGTCAGAAAACGCTCGCGCACTTCGGGTTTTTTCAGTGCCGCGTTGATTTCCTGATTGAGCCGGCGCACCAGTGCATCGGGTGTTTTGGCTGGCGCAAACATACCCGTCATCGCCACCGACTCATAGCCCGGTAGACCGCCGGCAGCAACGGTTGGCAGATCGGGCACCAGCGCCGAGGGCGTTGCACTGGTGACGGCGAGCGCGCGCAACTTGCCGGATTTCACATACTGTGTGGCTGAATTGGCGCTGGGGAACATGACCTGGATCTGACCGCTCAACACATCGGTAAAGCCCGCGCCCATGCTTTTGTAATTGATGCGCACGATATTGACGCCGGCCATGTTGTTGAACAACTCCGCCGCCACATGGTTGCCTGCGCCGACCGAGGTCGAGGCGTAGTTGAGTACGCCGGGGCGGGCTTTGGCCAGAGCGATCAGTTCTTTCACGTTTTTTGCCGGCAGCGAGGGATGCACGACCAGCAGATTGGGTGTGTTGACCGTCAGCACCACAGGCACAAAATCGCGGAACACATCCCACGGCACGTTTTTTTGTAACAGCGGCATCAGCCATGCCACATTACTGTAGTGCAGTAGCGCGTAGCCGTCGGGTGGTGCTGCGGAAACGATCTCAAGGCTCACCAGCGCGCGGTTTTCAACCACCATGCGTTGGGCGAAAGCCCCACCCATCGATTGCGCGATCAGGCGCGTCGACAGATCCGAGCTGCCGCCGATGCCGGTGGTGTATACACGGATGGGTTTGTCGGGATAGTTTTGCGCCGACGCGGGAAGGGTAAGCAACAGCGGTAGTAGCGGCAGCAGGGCTGCGCCGGCAGTTTTAATTTGAACAGGCATGAGGTCTATGTTAAATGATTTTCTGTCTAATGTGATGCAAGGAGCGATCGAATGAATGTGGTATTTGACCTCGGCGGCGTGGTGGTGCGCTGGCAACCCGACCATTTGATTGCCTCGGTGTTCGATGCGCCTGAGGTACGCGCTGCGGTGCGTCGCGAAATTATTGATCATCCCGACTGGCTGGCGCTCGATCGCGGTGTTTTGGCAAAAGACGAAGCGGTGGTGCGCGCGGTTCAACGTACAGGGCTGGCCGCCGATCAGGTCGAAAGGTTGCTCGACAGTGTGCCGGCGTCACTGGTGGTGATGCCAGACACTGTGGCGCTGATGCGCCGGGTGCGCGCCCACGGGCATGCGCTGTATTGCTTGTCGAATATGCAGCATGCGTCGATTGTGTATCTCGAGCGCGAGCACGATTACTGGGATGTCTTTAGTGGTGCGGTGATTTCGTCGCGCATACGGCTGATCAAGCCCGAGCCGGCGGTGTATGCGTATTTGCTACAGACCTTTGGCTTGCGCGGTGAAGAAACCGTGTTCATCGACGACACTGCGGTGAACCTGCCGCCGGCACAGGCATTGGGTATCAAGACCATCCGCTTTGAAAATGCGGCGCAATGCGAGCGTGAATTACGCGCGCTCGGTTGTTTCGAGCCAAGCCAATAACGTGATTGCCGCAAGCAGCCGCGTCAGGCAGCGGTGCTCGCAGTCTGCGCTTCAAATTCCGCCACTGAAATCAGGCGCCCCGCCGCGGTATCCCACAAAATGTATTTCATGGCGTGTGGCACACCTGAGAGGCGGATCCGTTTGACTTCTTCAAACAGGGTGGCGTTTTCATGATGGCAGGCGGCCAGGCGGTAGGCGGGGATACGCGCCGACAGATGGTGCACATGATGGTAGGCGATATTGGCGGTGAACCAGTTGAGCCAGCCCGGCAGATCAAGAAAGCTGGTGCCCTTGAGTGCTGCGTCGTTGTAACTCCAGCCTTCGTCGCCAGTCGCATAGGCATGTTCGAAGTTGTGCTGCACCGTAAAGATCAAAATGCCGCCGGCGCCACCGATTGAAATCGCAGCGACATAACACACAAAAAACAGCAAGGGCCCGATCAGCCACGCCATCACGCCCCACAATACAAACATGACGATGCTGGTCCAGGCCATATGACTGTACTCGCGCGCCGAGGCCCAGTAACCGGTTTTGAAGTCTGTAGCGGCCTCTTTCAATGAGAGCGAGGGTGCAGCGCGTTTGCGACGGATGACGTGCGCGATGAGTTGCAGGCTGCCGCGTATCCAGATAAAGCGCGGTGTTAGCAGCAGATAAAAAAGCCCGGCGTGCACAGCCATCCAGATGCTGCGCCGCGAGCAGTAATGCTGTTGCTGTTGCGGGTTCATGGCAGCGTATTTTTCCGCGGTGGTGATGCTGAGCGGCCCTTGATATTTGGCCCAGTTGCCATTGGTGGCGTGATGGAACTGGTGATGCTGCGACCACACAAACTGTGGCATGCCGGTGACCACGCCGAAGATAAAACCAAAAAAGCGATTCAGGCGCGCACTGCGAAACAAGCTGCCGTGACCGCATTCATGCATGATGACAAATGCGCGCAGCGTCCACAGACTCATCAAGGCCACCAATGCCGCGGTGAACCACAGCGAAACGGGGCTTAATATGGCGATGCCAACCCACAGCGCCGCCAGCGGCAGCAGGGTAGTGGCGACATAGAGCCCGGCTTGCAGGTTATTGGATCGCGCATGGCGGTCGATGAGGGCGCGTTTACGGGTTTCAAAATGATCGGTGTTCGACACGGGGTGCGCCTTGTTGTTGGTGCAACGGATCAGCGGTGCGTATTACGCGGCCGCCGACGTGATTAGCTGGAACGTTTGCGTTTTAGTCCACTTGTAGCCGGGTGAGTGTAACAAGCTCGCCGACACCGCTCTGGTTTTCCAGATCGTTGACCCAGGCGCATAAGTCTTCGCGCGCCGAGGTTGCGAGCAGCGGCTTGGTCAGTACAGTGAATTTATCCACCGCCTGCGTCCAGCCCGGATCGGCGACGTCGTCGGCCAGACTACGTCGTGTTTCAGCGACCACTTGTTCGCCGTTGTGCAGGGTCGCGGTCAGGCGGCAGCAGCGTATTTCAGGTGCGAGATCGGCGAACTCATCAGGCAGCTCGATCGTGCAGCGCGCCATCAGGGCCAGCACATCGGCGTCCTTGAAGCGGTCGTGTTCCATCATCGCCGGTGTGATCGTGCCGTCGAGCATGCCCATGGCTACCGTGCACGGCAGGGAGTGGTCGGCGGTTTCGCGTGTTTCGGGTTTCCAGATTTCCGGCAGATCCATCCAGCGCGCAAAAGCCTGACGGATCGATTCGATCTTGAGCGTGGCAATTTGATTGCTATCCACCATGGTGCGCAGCTTTTGCGCGGTGAACACCGGCACCTGACAATTAAAGCGCGTCGGAAACGATTTGATCATGGTCTGCTGCACGGCGAAGGTATGGTTTTTGAAATCGACCGGTAGCGGCAGCGTGTAGGGTTCACCGTGCATCAACTGGTTCCAAAACCCGAACTTGCCCTCGAAGATGTCGTCGGGTCCGGTCATGCCTTCGCGCGCGAGATAAGCGGCGAAGACGCCGCCGCGTGCGCCCTGCGGCCCGGCCATGCCCTTCCACATTGACAGTGTGCCGGTGCGCGTTTGGTTGAGCGCGATGTTGGGCGTGATGGCCAGCGAAATGGCGTGGCGCGTCTGTACTTCATTGAGTTGCAACAAACGGGCGCAGCCGACCGCCGCCCCCAGCGCCACCGCGGGGGTTTGATCCCAGCCGTGATGGTTGTAGGGCACGACTTCAACGAAGCGGCATTGCACTTCATATATCAATGCGGTGGCGAGCAAGAGCTCGCGGCCGCTGCAGTGTTCGGCCTCGGCGACGGCGAGGATGGATGAAAACGCATCTGCCGGATGGCTGACCGCCGACATCACGTAGCTGTCGCTCATGTCGAGGCAGCGCACCATCGCCGCATTAACGAAGGCCGCCATGTCGGGCGTGGTGGCCACGAGCGAGCCGAAGATGCGCGCGGCCTGGCCGGCGGCCACCGGCTGCGCGAGCTTGCGTGCAATCTTGACCGGTGGCATGTCGTAGGCGGCGAGACTCACCGCCAGCGTGGAGAGGATGCGCGCCTTGGCGGCACGTATCGCCAGCGGCGAGAGATCCTCGAAGCGCAGCGTGCGCGCCAGGGTGATGATTTTTTCGGTGGTGGTGTCCAACGGAGCGGTCTTCGCGGTGGCTAAAAAAACGCCGCGATTAGGGCGGCGTGCGCGAAGGTTACACCGTGGGGCGGCGCTTTGGCAAAGCGCGCTTAAGCGGCGTTGATGGCGAGGCCGACACGCTGTTGCAGATCGCGCAGATGGGGATCATCAATCTCGTGTGTGGCCAGACAATCCACGGTCTGGCGCAGGTAGTCGGCGCAGCTGCCCAGCGTGCCGCCCGCACTTGCCATGATGCGTGCTAATTCATCGACCGGCAGTTTGCCGGTGTAATGTGGATGTGCGTGATTGACGACGAAAGCCAGCGCCCGCAGCGCGGTGCCGTTACTCTCAAGGCTCACCCAGCGTGGCGCGTAAGAACCCAGTACCATCTCGCGCCGCCAGATCAACTTCATTTCATGGCGGGCTACTGCGGCGGCAATACGAAAGGCCACGCCGTTGCAGCAGCCGCCGAAATCCAGACCCAGCACAAGGCCGGGGCGCTCAGGCGTGCCGCGGGCGCCGCGCGATTGCAGGCAAAACCGCCGGTGAAAGCCGCGCAGCAGCGCGCGACGTTGTTCGACAAAGTGAATCAGCGGATTCCAGATCAACGAGCCATAGGCAAACACCCAGAGATCCTGCGCGTCATCCCAACCGCTCAGCGCGCTTTCAAGCGAAGCATCGAATTGCGCTGCGGGGACCAGCGGCACCTGGTCGCGCAGGTTTTCATACTGTTTGCGCAGTGCGTCGTTTTCGAGGTCTTCGCGGGTGAGGGGCATCAGTAGAGGAACGCGCGGCGGGCTATCACGTTGACCCGGGGTGGACAGGGGTAGAGGCCTGCTCATGCCGCGTGCGGTAAAAAATGAATGCTCTCCCCTGCTCTGTCGGGGAGGGTCAGGGTGGGGGTGCTCGGCGCCAGGATGCCTGATGCGCTTCGCGTATGGCGTCCGGAATTGTGAGGCGCGTGTAGATGCGGCGGCGGCCTCGCAGGATCGCTGTTTTTTCACCAATACGGCTTAAAGTGATTGTTATTTTTATCGTAATAAATTGCGAATAATAAAAATTATGATGATTAATTCGCCAATAATGGCGACTTGACGGTTGTAAAATATTCGCCTATAACTCGTAATAACTGACGAACTATAGCGATT
>CAIWNB010000405.1 GCA_903913965.1 uncultured beta proteobacterium | reverse complement strand
TGTATGCCTTCGCGATCGGTCATCAGCGACTCAATTTCGGCGCCGGCAGCAACGTTGCGATACCAGATGGCGTTGATCAAGCGGCCGCCTTCGGCGCCGAGCCCGGCCTCACCCGGCACCGGATAGAGAATCACATGACTGAGTCCAACCACGATGAAGATACGCGCCTCGTCGAGCAGCGCCTTCGTTTCAGCCGTTAACACCGACTCCGGCACCAGCCCGCGCCATGCCACATAACCTGCATATTGCAAGCCCGCCGACGGATTGAGCGCAGCGCGCCCGGTCGAACTAATGCCATCAGCGAACACCACCAGATCGGCGGTCTCGGTGCGTCCGCTGGCGAAACTGAGCTCGACCTTATCGGCGTGCTCGCGTGTGCCAATGCAACTCTCGCCACAAAAATAATTTTCTGCACCAAAGCGCGCATGCAGAGCGCGATAAAGGCTGCCCCACGAGGCAAAGTGACCGTCCTCGGTTTGCTCAAAGATGACACGGTTTTGCGCGCTCTCACGACGCGGCGCGAGATGCCGATCGAACCGCGTGCGCGTGGCGAACTGCGCGAGGTCGATACGCGCCTCCCGCCACAAAATATCTGCGAGCAGCGGCTGCACGCGGATACCGGCCCCGGTGCCGCGCAAAATCTCGGGCGCCCGCTCGAACACGCGCACACGAAACCCGGCGTTCTGCAAGGCAATCGCAGAAAAAAGCCCGGCGTGCGAGCCGCCGATGACGATGATGTCTTTTAATGCACTGGTCATTGCATTCATCCATCTGAAAAAACGAGGGTGTCGCGCCGCCTCTTGCGCAAACCTGATCGGCGCCGCACATAGCCGCGACTACGGTCGGCAGATGACGGGTAAAAAGTGTAAGGCGCATTCATTGAGGCAGCACAGGCGGCTGAGTTTATAGCCAAACGCCAGGTTCCGGCGGCGATGCCTTTTTCCTGTTTATAGAACCAGCAATTAACCCCATTGTCGCAGCACAACGTTTATAGTCCTGCAATCTTGCAGCCCGCGCTGGCGGGCCTTTGATCAATTCAGTATGAGGTGAGAACAAATGTTCAGAAACATAACCACAGTCATGTTGGCCGCCTGCTGTCTGCTCGGCGCCGCCGGCGCTGGCGCACTCGATGCGCCACGCTATAACAACATCGAACTGCAGGCCGAGGCGCAGCGCGAAGTGCAAAACGATCTGTTGAACGCCACGCTGTTTATCGAACTCAACGACGCCAGCCCGGCGGCGCTGGCCAACGCCGTCAATAAAAGCGTCAACGACGCACTGCGCATCGCCCGCGATTACAAGAATGTGCGCGTGCGCTCGGGCAACAACCAGACCATGCCAGTCTATGCCAAGGGCAATGTGCTGCAAGGCTGGCGCGGCCGCGCCGAGATCCGGCTTGAGAGCCGCGACTTCGAGGCCGCCTCGGCGCTGATTGGCAAGTTACAGGCCGGCATGCAGCTGGGCGGGTTGAATTTTTCCGTCTCGCCTGAAGCCCGACGCAGCGCGGAGAACGAACTCATCGCCGAGGCGATCACCGCCTTCAAGGCGCGCGCCGAAATCATCAAGACCGCACTGGGTGGGCGCGGCTACAAGCTGCAGCGTTTGAACGTGGCGCAGGGTTATAACGGGCCGCAACCGCGCCTCGCGATGGCGGCACGCGGTGCAATGTCGGCCGACGTCGCCGCGCCGAATCTGGAGGCAGGGGTCAGCATGCTGACCGTCAACGCCAACGGCGCGATTGAAGTGCTCGAATGATGCCGCGGACGCGCCGCCCCGGTCGCCCACACCGGCGTGGAGCCTGATTTGTCGGTAGAGCCGCGCGCCGGCCGCATCATCACCACCATCTGCTGCGCCGAAGTGTTGAGCATGACGGCGTTTTCCGGCTTTGCCGCCTTGCTACCGGTACTGGCCCCCGAATTCGGCCTCAACAATTCGCAGGCCGGACTGATCAGCGGGACGGTGCTCGGTGGCTATATGGCGGGCGTGCCGTTTCTCGGCTCACTGACCGACCGCGTTGATGCGCGCCGCGTCTATGCTGCAGCCGCGCTGTTCGCGACCCTCGGCGCACTCGGTTTTGCTTTTTGGGTCAGCGGTTTCTGGTCGGCATTGCTGTGCCAGATCCTGATCGGCTTCGGGCTGGCCGGCACCTATATCCCGGGCATGAAGGCACTGACCGACCGTATCGAAGGCCCGTGGCAAAGCCGTGGTGCGGCGATCTATGGCGCCGTGTTCGGCGTGGGTACCGCCGGCTCATTGATCCTCTGCGGTGCCATCGCCGGCGCCTTTGATTGGCGGCAGGCGTTTGTGGTGGCGGCAGTCGGTCCGCTGCTGGCGGCAACCGCCATCGTGCTGGGACTGCGCCCATCCAAACCACAGCCGGCAGCACGTCGCGCGCTACTCGACTTCAGACCCGTGCTGCGTAACACCGCGGTGCGTCCTTATCTGTTCGCCACCTCGGCACACTCATGGGAATTGCACGGCACGCGGGCCTGGCTGGTGGCTTTCTTCACCTTTGCCGTCGGCCTGCGCGACAACGTCGAACACATCCCCGGCGGCATCGCGTTGACCGCCGCGCTGGTGCTGCTGGTCGGACCGCTGGCCAGCGTCACTGGCAATGAACTGGCGCTGCGCTTTGGACGTGCGCGCGTGATGACCATCGGTGCTGCGGGTTCGGCGCTCCTCAGTTGCGCCTTCGGCTTTATGGCCAGCCTGCCGTGGATTGGCCTGCTGCTGTATGCCGTGGTGCACATGTATTTGGTCGGCATCGATGCGGGCACGCTGACCGCCGGCCTCGTCACGTCCGCCGAACCTGCGCATCGCGGCGCCACCATGGCGCTCTTCTCGATGCTGGGTTTCGGCGCCGGCTTTATCTCACCGGCGGTGTTTGGCGCGGTGCTCGATCTCGCCGGCGGCCGCGGCAACGCGCTGGCGTGGGGCCTGGCCTTTATCAGCCTCGGAGTGGTGGCGCTGTTGGGCGTGATACCGGCGCGCATGTTGGCCAAGCGCGTGGAAAACGCCGCCTGATCAGCGCTTTCAGGACGGGTGATTGGGGACCGGTAATTCAGGGCAGGTAATCTACGCCGCTCAGCTTACATGCCGAGGATGCGGCCGACTTCCGCCAGATACTGTCCGCCCTTGATGCCATCGACCACCATCTCGTCGAGCGCCTTGGACATCGAATCGCGAATGCCGTGCAGACCATCGCGCACCCAATGAGGACGCCGCAGCGGTGAATCGAGCACATTGCGCAAGGTTTGCAATTCATCCTTGAGTCGCTGGATGTCAGGCGAATCGCCGCGTAGCTTTTCAACATCACACTGGAGTGCGGCGACCAGCTTATTCACAGCGTCGAGATCGACTTCGCCTGCCTCTTTTTCGTTCGCCATGTCGCATGCTCCTTGGTTGGTAATTCATCATGTTCCGCAGGACGCCTGCCGCGCAGAAATTAGGCGGCGACACCCCGCAAGCACGCTGAAACATCGGATAATCGGCTTTTAGAACAGTGCACGTTTACCGGGGCAGTATGGATACATCAAGCAGCTCTCACACAGGCTACTGCCCGGTCGGCCCCGATTCACTGACGCAGATCAAACGCCAGCAGACCAATCCGGCGCGCTGGAACGGCACACACTGGCCCGACTTCGCCGCCGCCCTGCGCGCCGCCGGTGTTGAGCTGCTCGAAACCCTCGCCGCCTGCGGCGCGTTTGCCACCGATGCCGGCGGCACCGCCTATGGCATGCCGCATGGCGTGGTGATCGCGCGCGATGCGCAACAAATAGCCGCGCTGCTGAAAACCGGCCAGCAATTCGGCGTGCCGGTGACGGTGCGCGGCGGCGGGCTCACCACCGAAGGCGAATCGGTGGCTTTTGGCGGCGTGCTGCTCGACATGACGGGCATGAGCCATGTCGTGAAGGTAGATGCAAAGACCCTCACCGTGCGCACCCAGACCGGCATCTTCTGGCACAGCCTCGCCGAGGAGTTGCGCCGCGACGGGCTCGATTATCTGTCCGCCCCGCTCAATCTGACCTCGACCGTCGGCGGCTCGCTCAACGTCGGCGGCATCGACGTCAATTCGCCGCGCCTGGGCTGCAGCGCCGATCAGGCCGTTGCACTGCAAGTGGTCACACCCACTGGTGAGATCATTGAATGCTCGGAAACCGAAAACGCCGCACAGTTTCAGCGCGCCATCCTTGGCTATGGCCAGTTCTGCGTGATCACCGAAGTCACTTTGAAAATCCGTCGTTACACGCCTGTGCGTATGCAGTATTTTTATTATTCATCGCTGCGCACCGCGGTTGAAGACCTGCAAATGCTCGATCACGATGATGCCTCGGATTATTCCGGCATCCTCACCATGATGGATACCGCGGTGAATCTGCTGGTGGCCTTCGATAGCGATGAACGCGAGGCGGCGTTTAATAGCCGCTGGAAATCACGCCTGCGCGGCCACGGCGAACTCGGCTTTGCGCTGCGCGCCCTGCCGTATTTTTTAGTGCGGCCGTGGAAATGGGCCGAAGCGGTTTACCTGTTGCGTCGCAAGAACCTGTTGTTTCCGGAATTCCGCCGCCCCGAATACGTGCGCAACGGTTTGATGCAGGATCGCACCGTGGTGTTTTCGCGTGCGGTATGGAAATACTGGGGTAGCCGCCAGATGGTGATTCCGGATCTGGCCACCTCGACAGAAAAATTCATTGCCGCCGTCGAACGCGGCAACGCGGTGTGTCGCAAATATTTTCCGTATTACACGCTCTATTGTGTTGGTATCAAATTGCGCGACGATCACAAACCGCATTACGAACTGTCGTGTATTCCGCCTGACGCCAGTGGTTGGGCCTACGGCTGCGAGTTTGAGCCGATGATGGATCGCGTCTACAGCCGCGATCATCTGCAATCGTTCAAGAACGAGATTTACGACATCGGCGTTGACCTTGGTGCGAGCTACTACCGCTTCGGCGGCATGATGAAGGGCTATATCCGTCGCGCCTTGGGCGATGAAGTCGTTGACCGCCATCTGGCGATGAAGCGCAAAGCTGATCCTGCCATGATCCTCAACCGCAACGTGGTGTTCTGATGGTG
>CAIWNB010000404.1 GCA_903913965.1 uncultured beta proteobacterium | reverse complement strand
GCCGCTCCAGTAAAACTCCGGCAACGGTTCGTGCTTTTCAAATGCGTTGCGGCTCGCATAGCCTGGCATGTGGGTCCAATAAATCCCGCGCACGTATTCGCGCCAGCCGAGTATCTGCCGGATAAAACCTTCAACCGCCGGCAATGGCGCCAGACCTTGTTGCAAGGCGGCGACGGCGGCGGCCACCACCTCGCGCGGATTGAGCAGTTTCAAATTCAGCGCTGACGACAGGTGCGAGTGATAGAGCCACACTTCGCCCTCCCACATGGCGTCCTGGTAAAGACCGAACATTGGCAAACGATGGGTAACGAAATCCGCCAGCGCCTGCAATGCCTGCGCCCGCGTCACCGGCCAGCCAAAACTGTCGAGCGAGCCGGGGTGATGCGCATAGCGCTGGTTGACGAGCTCGATGACCGCCCGCGTGATCGGGTCGGGCTCGAAGTACGCGCGTGACGGCAATGCCACGGGGCCCTGCTTGCCGAAGCTGCCACGGTTATCCGCGTCAAAGTTCCATTGCCCGCCCAGCGGTTTCCCGCCCTCCATCAGGAGGCCCGTTTTCTGCCGCAGCTCGCGATAAAAAAACTCCAGCCGCAGTTGCTTGCGACCGCGCGCATGTGCGGCAAAGTCACGCACGGTGCTGAAGAAATGCGTGTCGTCGCGAAGATCAAGCACCACGGCATGTTTTGCAGCCAGCGCACGTATGGCTTGCAGCACCCGCCACTCGCCCGGCGCGGTCATCACGAGTTGCTGCGGCTTGCATTGAAAAATCGCCTTGTCGAGTTCACCCGCCAGCGTGCCGCTGTTATCCGGTGCGTCGAGCTCGATATACGTAAGCGACCAACCGCGACTGCGCAACTCAGCGGCAAAGTGCCGCATCGCGCTTAAAAAAACCGTGCTGCGCTGCTTCGCCGAGATCACGTGGGTGGATTCTTCATCGACCTCCGCCATCCACAGCGCGTCCTGCGCCGGATCGAAATCCACCAGCGCGGACGCACTGGCGTCGAGTTGATCGCCGAGAATGATGACCAGATTACGCATGGCTGTAGTCATCTCAGGCCAGCACGCCGGCCAGGCCGCAGCAGATGCTGGCAACAGTGGTCAGTATCAGGCGCATGCGCAACCAATGCGCCACACCGAAACCGGGATAAGCATTGCGATCGACCAGAAGGCAAGCCCATAGAACGGCTGCGAGCAGACACAGGCCGACGGCCGGTGGCGGCAACAGGCAGGCCCAGGCAAGCAGGCAGGGAGTCACCCCCCAGATATAAGGCCAGTGTGAGGACGACTCTGCGTGCATCGCCAGCCCCCAGTGTATGGCACCGAGAAAACTGACGATCACCGCCGCATAGGCACAGAGCGCCCACAGGACGCTGTAGCGCCATTCCGGGTCCGCAAGAAAAAACAAGGCGGCCAGCGCGACGAAAGGAATCAGTCCGGCGTAACCCAGCAAGCGCACCGTCCGGGGTATTGCAGTATTGCGGTCTTCCATGGCGATCTTCTCAGTTCGTTTTGTTTTTACGGCAGGCCGCCGAGCAATACAGAACCTGCTCCCAGGTTTTGGCCCATGCCTTGCGCCAGCTCATCTCGCGTCCGCAGGCCTTGCACGGTTTGCTGGGCAGGTGTTGCTTGTTGCCTTTAAATGCGGATTTCATCCAGGACTCGTCGTTCGTTTTTTTCTGGTGGGCTCTGTCACGGATAGACGTCGCTCACATTCAACGGTTCTGTGGCGACAACTTCGCGCGCTCGACTTCGCGCCTGACCAGTTGCAGCAAACCATCCGACGCCTCCTCCACCAGATCGAGCACCTGCTCGAAGCCCTCCGCCCCCTCGTAATAAGGGTCGGGGATCACCGTCGCCGGCGTCTTTTGTAAAAACTCGGCAAAGCCGCGGATCTTGTGCTGCAGTGATTTTGGACAGCGCTCTTCGAGCAGGGCGCGGTTGTCCCAGTCCATGGTCAACAACAGATCAAAGCTTTCAAAGTCACCGTCATGCACGGCACGCGCCCTCAACGCCGAGAGATCGTAACCGCGGCGCACAGCGTGCGCCTGGCTGCGCTCATCCGGCGGCGAGCCCGGGTGATAGTTGTGCGTGCCGGCGGAATCAACCAACACGTACTGATCAAGATCGTGGTCAATGAGCTTTTGACGAAAGACTCCTTCCGCCGTCGGGCTGCGACAGATGTTTCCCATGCAGACAAAAAGAATTTTCAGCAGTGGTTTGCTCATGGCGCGGCATCCTGCAGTTCAATACCCTCGTGTTGAGCGATCATCTCGAGGGCGCGTTCGAACAGCGCGCGTGCAGAACCTGACACCGAACTGAGATAGGCATGCAGATGGGCGTCTTCCGATGATTTGTTGAGGCATTCATGGCTGTATTGTTCAAAGCTCGCCAACTGCGTGATGATCTCCGCAACATGCCGCGGACACTCGCAGAGCACATTGGTCGAGATGCGCGCCACCCGCGCCAGCGTCTCGTCGTTGAATTTGCGCGGCGGAATCAATGTTCCGAAGGCGGCGTCACCGGTGGTTTTACCGGTATCGACCAGCAACACGGAATTGATTAAATCAGCCAGTTCGGCGTCGGACACCGGCTCGCGTCGGACGATCACGCCCGCCCGTTTCATGGATTGAATGATCGTCTCCTGACCAAAGCCATAGAGCACGATCACCTGCAGCGCACGGCTCTTCTCGGTCAGCTTGTGGATTTCAACCTGGGCCACCGCATGCAGCGAGTTGATCCGTAGCAGCAGGATCTGCGGCTTGTGCTGGAATGACGAGGTCAGCGCCTCGGCGAGATCATCGAAGATATCCGTCACGCGCAAGGCATGATCGTGAAAGACCTGTGTGAAGGCCTTGGACTCAACACGACCGGCCAGCGTCAGACCGACCACCGCCATAAATACCGCGCCGCCCCGGGTCTCGTCCCGTGCCCGCGACTGGTTCGACACCTGCTGCTGTTGCAGCAGATTATTGAGCGCATGGGTGTCGAGTGCGGCGATGTTGCTGATGGCGTGTCCCTGATCGGTGAGGCGTTTGAGCAGCGTCGCCTTGAGCACATCATCGTCCGTGTAAAGCCGGTGCCGGCTTTGCGTCTTGTGCGGCTTGAAGCTGGCATATCGAACCTCCCAGCCGCGGAGTGTGGGCGTCGGCACGCCGCTGAGGCTCGAGACAGCGCCGATCTTGTGCATCGCCGCGCTCGGTGGAGATTTTTTACGCATCAGGAACCTATTGGATAATTTATGAATAGATATTATCCGATTTTTTTACTTTATTGACAATTTTTATCTACTCACATGTTACATTTTGGTCGTCAAAAAATGACAAACAAGCTGAAATCAAAACGCAATCAAACCTGTTTTTTGCCGACAACCAGGCTTCAACACAGATTCAACGATGGCCAACTCTGTTTTCGATCAATGCAATGCAATGCGGCGAGCTGCCGCGAAAGGAGAGTGATGAAAATCAGTTACATGTTGCTCAACAACACCGGTCAGGATCTCGGCGTGCCGATCGGCACGGCATGGCAGTGGATACACGAAGTAGAAGACGAGGAGCAGATGCGATCGGTCTTCGAAAGACTGAAACGGAAAACGCATGAAGACCGGCTCACATTGGCCAACCTGCGCATCAACGAGCGCGAATGCTCAGATGCACTCCTGGTGGACACCTTCGATTTCAAGGGTCCTGCGCTCTACGACAAAACCATTGCCCCCAAACGCATCATTCATCTGCATGAAGAAGATGACGAAGAAAATCTGCAACACGCCTAACGCTCAGAAAGATCTGCCGGTATGGTCCGGCGAAACTGAAAGGAAGACATCATGACCCGCAAGACCACCATCTCTGAAAATTCACGTCGCCTCTTTTTGCAGCAGGCCGCAGCCGGTTGCCTGGCGCTGGGCGCGATCACACAAGCCGGAGCGCAAACCATGGTCGCCGAAACTGATGCTCAAGCCAACGCGCTCAGCTACAAGGCCGACGCCACCAAGGTTGATAAAAGCAAGCAAACCAAGTACGCCGCCGGCCAGTTATGCAGTAACTGCGCGCTCTATCAAGGCGCCGCCAGCTCCGCCTCTGGTGGCTGCCCCTTGTTCAGCGGCAAACTCGTTGCCGCCAAAGGCTGGTGTTCGGCGTGGGTGAAGAAAGGCTAAAGGCACACCAGCGAGAGGATGCGGGGCGGGTCATCGATCGATCGGGACAATCGTGCAGGGTTTCTGCTTCGCTCTCCCGCTACCTGCCCCCCACCTCTTTTCCCGTCAGCCGACGCCACATGGTTCACAATGTGACGGTTTATAGTCTCCTACCAGCCCAAATCCCATGAATAGATTCGTTCAATATCTCGCAGTTTTAGTTTTTACGATGAGCGGCGTATTAGCCACTCCCGCAGTACGCGCTGCACTCGTGGATGACCTGCAGGATGGCCGGCACGTCTTGCTGATGAGGCACGCCGATGCCCCTGGAATCGGCGACCCGCCCGGCTACGTCGTGAGCAATTGCGCCACCCAACGCAACCTCGGCGATTACGGCAAAAAGCAGGCGAAGGCGATCGGCCTCTGGCTGGCAAAGCAGGGCATACAAACGGCGCGTGTCCTCAGCAGCCCGTGGTGCAGATGCCTGGATACTGCAAATGCACTCAACAAGGGTGAGGTGATCACAGCACCCGCACTCGGCTCATTTTTTGATGACATGAGCCTGGAAAAAAGCCAGATGCAAAAGCTCGCTGCACTGATCAAACAGGAGCTGGCGCGGAACTCGAAAGTCGCGGTCATCCTTGTGACACACCACGTCAACATTCAGGCCTACACCGACAAAATTGTGAACGTGGGCGACATGGTGTTGGTCAAGGTCGACGAAAACGGCGGACATCTGTCGCACACGGT
>CAIWNB010000403.1 GCA_903913965.1 uncultured beta proteobacterium | reverse complement strand
GGTTATCGAGTCAGCGGATATTCGAACCAAAACGAGGCGCTGGCTGCATTGAGTGCCGCGCCGGACAGCTTCGACATGGTGGTCACCGACTACAACATGCCGGGTATGTCAGGCCTGGATGTGGCGCACGAGGTGCGTATCATGCGGCCAGAACTTCCAGTAGTCATCGCGACCGGCTTTGTCGAGGAAGACCTGCCGCGACAGGCCGCCCTGGCCGGAGTCTCAGAGGTGGTCTTCAAGGCCAGCGAGGTTGACGCATTGTGTGAAACTTTTGTGCGGGTGCTCAAGGCGTTTGACGTCAAAAGGGATGCGCACTAAGCAGGAAGGGCTTGGTCGCGAGTCGCGCAGCTTAGGCCGCCGAGGCCAGGGGTTCAGCCCAGTGTGAAATAAAACGTGGTGCGAACATCAGGGACTGATTCAGCCCAGACCTTGCCGTTGTGCCGTTCGATGATGGCCCGTACGGTCGCCAGGCCGATGCCGATGCCGTCAAATTGAGAGACCGCATGCAGACGCTGGAACGGGCGAAACAGCTTTCCGGCGTAGGCCATGTTGAAACCCGCACCGTTATCGCGCACGTAATAAGAGCGTTGCCCGTTTTCTTCGTGGCAGCCGAATTCAATCACCGGTGCGGCGTTCTTCGCGCTGTATTTGCAGGCGTTGGCGAGCAGATTTTGCAGCACCAGGCGGATCAGTGCCGGATCGGCATTTCCCTCTATCCCCGGCTGTAACCTGATCACCGCCTTGTCGCTCAATGGCGTTGTCTGCAGTAGGGCCTCGCAGATGTCGTCCGCCATCACGCTCAAATTAACGGTTATTCGCTTCAAAGGGGTCTGGCCGGCATTGGCGATGCCGAGCAAGCCCTCAATTTGCGCCACCATGGTTTTTCCGGCAGCGGCAATCCGCTCGACGTAATCGAGCGTTTCGGGCAGTAGCTGTTGTTGAAAGCGGCTCAGTAGAATCTGCGAGTAGCTGACGATCAGCCGCAACGGCGCCCGTAAATCGTGGGCTACGGTGTAGTTATACGATTCGAGCCGTTCATTGGCGACCCGCAGCGCTTCGGTGCGTTGCGTGATGCGTTTTTCCAATGAAGCGTTCAATTCCTTTAACTGTTCGCTGGCGAGAATTTGTTGATTCTGCGAGGCCAGCAGACTGGCCGCCATTTTTTCGTTGCGCAGATTCAATATGCTGGTCTCAACCAATTGTTGTTCGCGCATGCGGGCGTAGGCAAGTGAGCGCCAAACGCCGATACCGATCAACACTAAAAACAGTACGGTGGCGACGATGCGCAGCCTGGTTTGGTGTTGCCATTCGGCCAGATAAACCGCTTCGGGGACGATGGTTGAAACGACGAAAGGAAAATGCTGAAGGCGCCGGACGTCCACCAGCCGTGGTTGCGGCGCATCGTTTTCGGTATAGCGGGGACTGTCGGTCGCGGTCACGGTATGGGCGAGTCCGCGTGAAATCGCAATGCCGGTCGCACTGTTTTCATTCTTGTTACCGATTAAGTCATCTTTGGCCGGCCAGCGCGTCATCAGCGTGGTGTCGAGGCGGTAAAGCGATACCGAGCTGCCCGCGCCCATAGACTCGCCAATGCGGCCATAGAGATCAGAAAATTTTTCCACCGAGAGTCCGACCAAAACCAGTCCGGCCATCTCGCCATCCGCCCGGTTAATGCGGCGGCTCAAATAAAACACCCATTTGCCGTTGCCACGGTTTTTCACTGGCGTGCTGTAAAAAATCTTTAGCGATGGATCGGTCTTGTGCGCAGCGAAGTAATCGCGGTCCCCGAGGTAGATTTTGGGCGGTGGATAGGCCCGCGTGAAGTTCAGGACGTTACCGGTGTTACTAACGAAAGTGGCGACGTCAATTAATTCGTTGGCGCCTACCCGGTCGCGCAGGAACTGGAAGGCGTCGGCGCGCGAGAGCTGCAAGTCATACCCGGCCGACGTAGTTTTCTTCGCAATGGCCGAGGCGCGTTCGGCGATGACGTCGAGCAGCAGTTGCGCGTTTAACAGTTTTTGATCGGCATCCTCGGCCAACAGCAGCGAGGCGATATCGAGCGCCTGCATTTCCTTGCGTAACGCGTTTTCACGCATCAGATAGACCGTGGTCACTGAGGCGGCGAGCGTGACAACGGCCGCAATGAGGCCAAAGACCACGATCCACATCGCACTGCGCGCAGGGGCGCCTCCGGCGCGGGTGGGCGTGGCCTTGGACTGTTGCTGGAGTTCCAGCGAGGACGGCGTAGGCATGGGTGGGCGTTATCTAAAAGGTTCGGGTCTTGCCGGGCAAAATGTTCGATTAGTCTTCATGTGTCTGTTTATTTAAAACCGGGCTGCGGTGTTGCCTTGCCTTGCCGGGTCAAGATTAGTGTTTATTGCGGTATGGCGGGGCGGGGTTTACAAAAGTTATCAATTGGCTGATGAATCGTCTGATAATCTCGGCGTTCTGAACCTCGGGGTGGTCATGGCGCAATCCAAAATTACGGTAGTGGCAGTTGAGAACGATAGCGGGGAGCGGGAATTGCTGCAGATGGCGGTGGATTCTGCGCCCGTTGCGGTTGATCTCAAGATTTTTGAGAGTGGGGAAGACGCGCTGCAGTTTCTGCACGACGATGCGTCTGATCCGCTGCGCATGGTGGCTCTCGTTATTCTCGATTTCAATACCCCTGCGATGAGTGGCGACCATATGGTGGAACGCCTGCGTGCGCATGTGAAAACCCGCTTAACGCCGGTGGTCATGCTGAGCGGTAGTGCGCGTGAGGCCGATCTGCGCAGCGCATACGAAAAAGGCGCCAACGGGTATTTGCAGAAGCCGGTCGATTTTCTTGAGTTTTCGCAATTAATTGCCACCACGCTGCAGTTCTGGTGTGTGTGTAACAGGCCGCTCGCCCGCTAACCCTGGTCTGTGGCTGGGGGGGCGGGAGCGGTTAGCACGTTCGATCGGTCACGCAGTGATTGCCAGGGCAAACTTTAAATCGCTGATCAGGAACGGTTTGGTCAAGACCGCATCAAATCCGATCTGCTGAAATTGCTGGGTGTCCCGTGGACTCGCGTGCGCAGTGCAGGCGATGATGCGCACCCCATCCTGTGTGGGCATGGTGCGCAGCGTTTTGCACAAATCGACACCGCTCACCTCAGGCATGCTGATGTCCATCAGAATGGCGTCGTAGTGCTTCTCGCCTACCGCCTCCAGACATTCGGCGGCATTGCCCGCCTGGTCAGCGCACGCCGTGCCGATCACCTTGAGCATGCGCACGGCAAGGCTGCGGTTGTCGATGTTGTCATCGACCACCAGTACGGTGAGCGCGGTCATAAGGGGACTTTAGTGGCGGACATGGTGGTGTTCTTCCTTGGAATCGTGAACCAGAATGTGCTGCCCTGGCCAAGTAATGATTCAACACCGATATTTCCACCGAGCAATTCGACCAGTGAGCGGGCGAGCGCCAGGCCGAGGCCGGTGCCGGGCGTTTCGCGGGTTTCAAAATCATGCACCTGGGTGTAATTGGTAAATAGTCTCAGCTGGTTTTCGGGGGAAATACCGATGCCGGTATCAGAAACTTCAAAACGAATGTGGCTGGCAGTGGCACCAACCCGTATTTTTACCGCGCCGGCCTTGGTAAATTTGAGCGCGTTGGCGATCAGATTGTGCATCACGCGTTTGAGCGCAGTGGCATCGGTATTCACCTGCTCGGGCACGTTTGCGGCGATGTCGAGAGTCAGTGTTGTG
>CAIWNB010000402.1 GCA_903913965.1 uncultured beta proteobacterium | reverse complement strand
TTCAACCACGATCGGCATGAAGCCGTGTTCCTTGCCGCACAGTTCAGAGCATTGACCGCGATAAACACCGACCTTGTCGGCACGGAACCAGGTATCACGAACAAAGCCCGGAATCGCATCCTGCTTGACACCAAACGCCGGTACCGACCAGGCATGGATCACGTCGTTGGCAGTGGTAATAATACGTACCTTCTTGCCGACCGGCACCACTACCGGATTATCAACTTCCAGCAAATAATTAGGGCGCTCGGCGCGCTTTTTCGCACCTTCGGGCGACTTGTCCGTCACCAGATCACGCGGCGTGGCCAACGAGCTGTAAAAACTCACGCCCTCATGCAGGTAATCGTAGCCCCATTTCCACTGATAGCCGGTAGCCTTGATGGTGACATCAGGGTTCGAAGTATCTTTCATCGACAAGATCGTCTTCGTGGCCGGGATCGCCATGCCGATCAAAATAATGAAGGGCACGATGGTCCAGATGATTTCAACCAGGGTATTTTCGTGAAACTGCTCGGCCTTGTGGCCGACCGATTTGCGGTGCTTGATGATTGAATACGTCATCACAGCGAACACCGCCACGAAAATCACACAGCAAATCAGGAAGATCAGCGTGTGCAAGTCATAAATTTCATGTGCAATGATGGATTGCGGCGCCTGCAGGTTATAGCGCTCGGCCCCCGCCACGGCCGGCGTCAGCGCCGGAATCAATACTGCCAGAAAACACTGTGCCCACTTACTGATCATGCTTCACTCCAACGGTGCGTTAAATTCCTAAGGAAGCCATGGCGAACAACCACTACGCCAGACCCGGCTTCCCTCGAGCTCAGGGAACAGTGCCACAACAGGTTGAGGAACCACCCGTCTGAAATTCGCCGCGGGTGACGCGCTGCGGGGCTATAAAACCCGACAACCGCCTAAATCCCCCTTCGAATTGTTGTTATCCTGATATAGGTTGATATGAATCAGAGCTAACACTCGAAAAACTTGGTGGAATTTATCATAGTGGCCTTACCATAGGCAACCGAATACCCGCCTAATCCCCTCGGGATTAGTGTTTTAATTGCCTATTTTTTGAGCAATTCGCCCTCCCCTTAACAGCCAATCCCGCACGCTGTATAGACCACGGTCGAGCGTATCCGTTCACGCGCCATCAAGCCATTCAAGGGTCAGCTCCAATGCCCCGGCCGGCGCGTTGGGCCATTCCGCCAGCAACGGCGCACCCAAACGGTCAGCAAGCGCGATGACGTTCTCGTCCACCGCCTCCATGGCAGGATCGATACGATTAGCGATCCAGCCGGCCAGCCTCAATCCACGCGCCCTGATCGCCTGCGCCGTCAACAGCGCGTGGTTCAGGCATCCCAACCGCAAACCCACCACCAAAATCACTGGCAGGTCCAGACGCTTGGCGAGGTCGGCGCTATCGAAAGCGTCGCCCAGCGGAATACAAAAGCCGCCTGCGCCCTCGACCACCACCATATCCGCCTGCCGCGCCAGGGCATCAAACGCCGTGACAATCCGCGCCAGTTCGATATTTACGCCCGCACGCGCGGCAGCGATATGCGGCGCAATCGCAGGCTCAAAGCAATATGGATTGACGAGCGCACGCGGCACAACAAACGTGCTGGCCGCATTGAGCTCAACCACATCTTCATTCAGCAGCCCCTCGGCATCATGCACCGCACCGGCGGCCACCGGCTTCATGCCGACGGCACGCACGCCGCTGCGCACCAGCGCACGCAACAGCGCGCAAGCGACCCGCGTTTTGCCGACCCCCGTATCGGTGCCGGTGACAAAAAAACCGCGCGGCGCGATGGGCGCAACAACAGGCATCTTAGAGATCAACCAGCTTTGATCGGAATAATCGGCCGGCCGTCGGCCGTCTTGCGCGGCAGCGGCGCCCAGGCGTGACCGTAGATCACCTCGAAAGTCGCCGGCAATCGGCCTTCCTGACGCCACGCCTCGTAATTACGCTCCACCGCCGCCAGCGTTGCGCGCGCACTCATGCCAGGCGGACGCCCTGCGGTGACATTGTGCGCACCAATCGCCTTCAGATCGCGCATCAGCGCGCGCACATCCTGATAGGTGAGCGTCAACTGCTCCATATCCATCACCGGGTCGGCAAACCCCGCTTGCACCAGCATGTCACCCAGATCATGCAAATCGACAAAGCGGTTGACGTGCGTGTGCTGATCGGTGCCCTGGTAGGCGGTGCGCAACTCTTTGAGTGTGTCGGGACCAAAAGTCGTAAACATCAGCAAACCACCGGGCTTGATGACACGACGAAATTCCCCGAATGCACGCAAGGGATCATTGACCCACTGCAAGGCGAGATTCGACCACAACAAATCCACCGAGGCCGGCCGCAGCGGCAGGCTTTCAATATCGCCACAGACGCCGCGCAAACCGCGTCCGCTCCAGCGGCGCGCCCAGCCGCTGCGCGCGCAGGCGCGGCTGACCATCGAAAACGCGAGATCCAGCGCACAGATAGTCGCGGCCGGATAACGTTGCTGTAAATCCTGCGTGGCGTGCCCGGTACCGCAACCCGCATCGAGCACGATCGACGGCTGCAGACGCACATAATCAAGCCGCGACAACATGCGCGAACCGATTTCGCGCTGCAGAACAGCCGCACCATCATAGGTTTCTGCGGCACGCTCGAAAGAGCGGCGAACCGAGCGTTTATCGATGAGCGTATCAGTGTCTGCCATGGAATTCCCGAATGCGTTTTGCCACTTGCGCTTCGCGCGTTAGAAATAATGCGTGCCCGGCGCCAGCCATGCTTTCAAATTCGGCCTGCGGTAGCGCCTGCGCCAAAAACTCGCCCGCCGCCTGCGGGATCAACGCGTCATTAACCCCGTGCATCACCAGCGCCGGCTGCGCAATCTGCGCCAGATCAGCGCGTAAATCCATCTCGCGCAACAGCGCCAAACCCGCAGCCAGCGCCTTGCCGCCCGCTTCGCCCCCCCTTGCAATCGCCTCGCGCAGTTCACGCAGCACTTCGCGCGCGGCATGGTCACCATTGGCCTGCAGCGTCAAAAAACGCATGCGGGCGCGCGGCACACTGGCGACGACATCAGCGGCAAAACTTTCGAACGTTTCGTCTTCCATGCCATGCGCCCAACTGTCATTGCAAACAAAGCGCGGTGTCGTCCCCAGCAGGATCAAACGCGCAACCTGATCTGGATAACGTTGCGCCCACGCCAGTGCCAGCTGTCCGCCCAACGACCAGCCGCAGACGGTCAGGCGTTCAGGCACGGCAGCGGCCAGCGCGTCTATGATCGCCGCGGGGGTGGCATCAACCGATTCGAAGTCACCGCAACCAAACGCCGGCATCTCCACCGCATGCACGCAAAAGTCAGGCGCCAGCGCCGCGCTCAGATCACGCCACACCGCCGCATTCATGCCCCAGCCGTGCAACAACACCAGCGCGGGGCCGCTACCCTCGACGTGCACGCGCACACTCATGACGCAGCGCCTATGGCATGCAAAGCGCGCAACAGCTGATCAATCTGTTCGGGTTGATGCTCGGCGCTTAGTGAAACACGCAGACGCGCCGTACCATCCGGCACCGTTGGCGGACGAATCGCCGGCACCAGTAATCCACGCGCGGCCAATGCCTCGGCAACCTGCACTGCCGCCTCACTGCCGCCAATCACCAGCGGCTGGATCGCCGTGTCCGAAGGCATCACGCGCCAGGGCAGGCCGTCACACCCCTGCCGGAAAGACGCAATCGACGCAGCCAATCGCGCGCGCAGATCACTGCCGGCGGCGATGATCTCCAGACTCTTTAACAAGGCATGCGCCAGTAGCGGTGGCGTTGCCGTGGTGTAAATATAGGACCGCGCACGCTGCACCAGCCATTCAATCACAGCAGGAGCCGCAGCCACAAAGGCACCAGACACACCCGCGGCCTTGCCCAGCGTTGCCATGTAAATGATCCGCTCGGAAGCAATGCCGTAGTGTTGCAGCACGCCGCCGCCCGTCTTACCCAAAACGCCAAAGCCGTGGGCGTCGTCGAGCAACAGCCAGGCGTCATGCCGTTCGCACAGCTCGAGCAAGGCGGCCACCGGCGCAATATCGCCGTCCATACTGAAGACGGCATCGCTGATCACCAGCTTGCGCCGCGCGGGATGCGCGGCGAGCGCGCGTTCGAGCATCGCCAGATCGCCGTGCACATAACGCTTGAACTCGGCGCGTGAGAGTTGCGCCGCATCGTTGAGTGAAGCGTGATTAAGGCGGTCGGCAAACACCGCGTCGCCGCGCCCCACCAGGGCCGTCACCACACCCAGGTTGGCCATATAGCCGGTCGAGAAAAGCAGGGCGCGCGGCAGCGAGACAAATGCCGCCAGCGCCTCCTCCAGTTGGTGATGGGCGGTGGAATGCCCGAGGATCAGATGCGAGGCACCGGCCCCCACGCCATAGCGATGGACGCCCTCGATCACAGCGTCGCGCAAACGCGGATCGGCGGCCAGACCCAGATAGTCGTTGCTGCAAAACGCAACCAGTTGGCGACCGTCAACGGTGGCCTGCGCCTGCTGTGGCGATTGCAAAAGCCGCCGGCTGCGCAACAGTCCCTGTGAGGCAAGCGCCTCAAGTTGTGGCGCCAGCACCGCTGCTGGCAATTGTGCGGAAGAACCGGCCTCCGCGCCGGCCTCTTCACGCGACATGGATCAGGCCCCGCTCCCCATGGCATGCAAACCCAGACGCTGCATCAGTTCGCGATCGCGCTCCGCTTCGGGGTTGCCAGTGGTGAGCAATTTGTCGCCGTAGAAAATCGAGTTGGCGCCGGCGAGAAAACACAGCGCCTGTATGCCATCGGACATGGCCTGACGGCCGGCCGACAAACGCACCATCGCCTTCGGCATGGTGATACGCGCGCACGCAATGGTGCGCACAAATTCCAGCGGATCGAGCGCATCGGTGCCGTGCAATGGCGTGCCTTCGACCTGCACCAGATTATTGATCGGCACGCTTTCCGGATACGGATCAAGGTTGGCGATTTCCACCAGCAGCGCTGCGCGCGTGCGACGGCTTTCACCCATGCCGACGATACCGCCACAGCAGACGTTAAGACCGGCAGCGCGCACTTTGTCGAGCGTGTCATGACGATCGTCCTGCGTGCGCGTTGAAATGATGTTGCCGTAGAACTCGGGCGCGGTATCCAGATTATGGTTGTAGTAATCGAGCCCGGCCTCCTTCAATTGTTCGGCCTGACCTTCTTTCAACATGCCCAGCGTGGCGCAGGTTTCCATGCCCAGTTCGCGCACCGCGCGCACCATGCCAAGCACGCGATCGAGTTCGCGCTGTTTGGGACCGCGCCAGGCCGCACCCATGCAAAAACGCGTGGCGCCCTTGTCGCGCGCGGCGCGCGCGGCGGCCACCACCTCATCAACCGACAGCATGTCTTCGTTTTCAACGCTGGTGTGATAACGCGCCGCCTGCGGGCAATAACCACAGTCCTCGGGGCAGCCGCCGGTTTTGATCGACAGCAGGGTCGACATCTGCACGGCATTCGGATCAAAGTGTTCGCGATGCACGCCGGCGGCGCGATACAGCAAATCGTTAAACGGCAGGTTGAACAAGACCTCGACCTGCTCGACGCTCCAGCGTGAAATCTTGTCGTTTGCGACGACGCTGTCGGCGGCAACAGCGGTCGCTGCGTTGTGACTAATAGTATCCATGGAATGGCCCGAAAATGGTTGTCCGCTGCGGACAAAAAAAGGCGTTAATTCATGCGCGACGCATCATCAGTCATGCCCCGCCCTCTGTCAAATTCAAAAGAGGCGATATTCGACTACTGCACGCGTTTTGTGCATGCAATTCTGCCGCAACGCTGCCTGCTCTGTACCGCCGCGGCGCCACTGCGCCCGCTCTGCGACGACTGCCATGCGCAACTACCGGCGTTAACCCTTGCGCGCTGCCCGCAATGCGCAACGCCCACCACCGCCGCACAACTCTGTGGCGCCTGCATCGCCAACCCGCCCGCCTATGCCAGCGTCTCGGCGGCGTATCAATATGCCTGGCCGTTCAGCACGCTGATCCAGCAATTTAAATACGCCGGCAATCTGGCGCTCGCGCCGATGCTGGCCGAAGCCCTCTGCGCGAGCCGCCCCACCCCCGTCGATTTGATTGTGCCAATGCCACTCGGTCCGGCCCGCCTGCGCGAACGCGGCTTCAATCAAGCGCTGGAACTCGCGCGGGTCGCCAGCGTGTTGACCAACACTCCGCTGAGTGCAAACGCCTGCCGGCGCGTGCAGGATCGTGCGCCGCAGGCGATGCTGCCGTGGCGCGAACGCGCCAAAAATATTCGTGGTGCGTTTGTTTACAACACCAACCTCTCGGGCCTGCGCGTCGCTGTTGTTGATGATGTCATGACCACCGGCGCGACACTCAATGAACTGGCGCGCACCTTACGCAAAGCCGGCGCAACAGAAGTCCACGGTTGGATGGTAGGCAGAACGCTGAAACAGGGTTAAGCCTTCAGCACCAGAAGGTGCGGCGATCTCATTGCAACTGACGCAAACGCTGATCGACAAAGGCCTGCAAATCCGGATTCAGCGTATTACTGGCCCGCGCACGACGAAAAGCGTCCTGCGCGTCAGTATTCCTGCCGAGCGCCTGCAAAGAAATGCCCAGCCCCATCAACCAGACACCCGAATTCGGCGCCAGACGCAACGCCGCCAGATACTGCTCGACAGCCTCGCGATGACGCGACTGGCGCTGCAACAACCCGGCAAAAAAAGCCAGATAGTCGGGACTGTTCTGCGCGCTGGCCGCCGATGCCTGCAAAGTTTCGATGGCCGCATTGGCATCGGCACGATCCAGTTGCAAACGCGCCAGTGCCATCGCCAAACCCGGCTGATTGGCATTGAGCTTGAGCCCATCCTTGAGCAGTTGCTCGGCCTCAGTGGTGCGCTTGGCATCAACCAACAGCCCAAACAAACCCTGACGCGCACCGGCATGCAGCGGGTTGTGTTGCAGCGCCTGCCTGAACGAATCCTGCGCTTCAACCAGCCTGCCCTGACCGAGAAAATTTGCCGCCTCGCGATATTCATTTTCCGCCATTTGCGCGGGTGTCAGCGTCTGCATACGCTTGTCGATTTGCGCGCCAGTCGCAGCAAGCTGCACGCGCGGCTCGCCGCCTGCGTCCGCGCTACGCGGCTTGGGCGCAACCGGCGGCACCGGCGCGATAATACTGATACCGCTCACAGCGCTCGCAGACGCCGCCTTGGCGTCACCCGCCGGCGGCACAATCCTGGCAGCGCTTGCGACCGGCGCAGCGGGGGCTTCCGTTCCAATCACGGCAGCCATGGCAAGAGGCGGCTTGAGCTTGGGGTCAGCGACAGGCGCCTCGGCACTCGCGGCGGTACTGGGGGGGGCGCCGGCCAATGGCGCTACTGGTAGACGCGCCGCAAGCACTGCCTTGGGTGCCGGCAATACCGCAAGATCAAGGGCGAGCAGGGTTGCCGGGCCTTCGGCCAGATATTTCACTCCCGGCGCAGCGACAGATTCCGCCCCCTGCGCTTGAGCTGGCAGTGATGGGGACGACATCGCCACTCGTTGCTGTGTCAGCCAATATTGCCACCCTGCCAATGCGGTCAGTGCAATACCACCCATTACGATCCACGCACCTAAACGTGTTTTCTCGGTAGACGGCAAGACGCGGACTTGATTCGGCACTGCACCGCGTTCAGCGGCGGATGCGCGCCGTTTCTCCAGATCCTGGAGCATTTGATTAATCAGGCTCATGATTGCGCATCCACATTCATTGAGTCACCACCCAGCCTATGCTGCCCGCCACAACAAGCAACAGGGCCGTCACGTACCAGCGCCACCGGCGTCTTTGGATGGAAGGCGTGTCGCTCGCAGCAGCACGCACATGATGCGGCAAGACCTGTGCGAGCCCCTCGCCAAAAGCTAGCATCATGGCCTTGTGTGACAACACATTCACCAGACGCGGAATCCCACCGGTAGCGCGATGCAAGGTAGCCACCGCACGCGTGGTAAACAAACGGTTACCGACATAACCGGCGACCCGCAAGCGGTGCGCCAGATAATAATCAAGCTCCTCGCCACCCAGCGCATCGAGGTGATACTGAAACGTGATGCGCTGACGCAACTGGCGCACCGATTTCTGACTGAGCTTTTCATCGAGCTCGGGCTGACCAAACAGCACCACCTGCAAGAGCTTGCGCTTTTCCGTTTCCAGATTAGTCAGCAGGCGCAGCGCCTCAAGGCTCTCCAGTGGCATCGCCTGCGCCTCGTCAAGACACAGCACCACCGATTTATTCTGCGCCGCGAATTGCAGCAGGGCCTGCGTCAGCCCCTTGATCAGATGATGCTGGTCGGCCTCCGGCGAGAGATCAACCCCAAGCTCACCGGCCAGCGCCAGCAACAAGGTACGTGGTTCAAGATAAGGGTTCGGGATGTACGCCGAGACAAAGGTTTCGTCCAAGGTCGCCAGGAAGCGGCGGCACAGCAGCGTCTTGCCAGTGCCGACTTCGCCGGTGATCTTGATAAAGCCTTCACCGTTCTTCACCGCCACCAGCAGCGTGTTGAGCGCCTCCTGATGACTTGCACAGGCGTAGGCAAAACTGGTGTCGGGAGTGATGCCGAAGGGTTGTTCCTGCAAGCCGAAGTGAGACTTATACATGAGGTTGGCCCGCGCGCTCTCCGTGACGCCGGATCATGTCACAGTTCACGCGGCCATCCCAATCAGGGTTTGGCTGCGTTGGACGGTTCCGGCCGGCGCATCAACTGCACGCGATCGTTGACTTCCTGCGCCTGCTGCTGCCACGCGGCATCTCCCTTAATCAGCGTCACCTTGAGCAGAATCACCAGCTCGCTCTTGGCCAGTTGACGACTGCGGCTACCGAAAATACCACTGAGGATTGGGGAATTCGAGGCGCCGGGCAAACCCGAATCGGAGTTGGATTGCTGCTGCCTCATCAAACCACCGATCGCTGCAATCGTGCCGTCGCGCACACGCACAATGGTATCGCTCTCATTGATATTGCTTGAAGCAAGCGGCAAGGTGAACGTGCCCAGAGAGCCCAGACTGAGCGTCTTGGTCTTGTCCGTAACCAAGCTGACCGAAGGATGCACATGCAGGGTAATCTGGTCGTCATCGGAAATCTGCGGCGTGACATCGAGCGCAATACCGGAGAAAAACGGCTGGGTCGTGATGGTCGGCGATACGGTACTGGTGGTACCGGTCGAGGTGCTGGTGGTCGATACGTTCGTCACAAAGAACTCATCAGTACCCACCTTGATAACAGCTTTCTGATTATTCAGTGTGGCAATCCGCGGGCTCGACAAGACCTGCACCGCGCCCTGCGATTCGAGGAAGCTCAGCAAGGTGGCGAAGGTGCTCGTTTGAAAAGCGAGGCCAACCACCGACCCCGCCATCGTCGAGCCCCCGACGAGACTTGCGCTCGCCCCGGTCGTCACAGAAAGATTGGAATTAGGCAGCGGCGAGCCATCAAAGGCTCTGCCGGTAAACGCCGACAGCGTGCCGCTATTACCTATCGTCGCGCCCGGCTGCACCACGCCGACGCCGAAATTGCCCTTAAACGCCGCCCAGTTAATGCCGGTAGAAAACTGATCATTGAGGGCGACCTCGATGATTTTGGCTTCCAGCATCACCTGGCGCTCAACCACCAGCGACATCGCTTTCAGATACTGCTCGACCGAGCGTAACTCTGCCGGCAGTGCCCGTACCAGGATCACGCCAGCCGTCGGATTCACTACCACGCTACGACCCGCTGTCGTACCGATAATCGAATTGATCGAGTCGGCAACCTCCGTCCAATAGTCATTATTGGAGGTCGTCGTCACCCTGCTGCTTTCGAGGGATGACACCGCCCCCCCACCAACCGGGCTGGTCGGCGTCGCCGTAGTGCCGGCAGTCGCCGCCCCCGTCGGCGCGGCTCCCGCACCGCTTTGTATCGAACCCGAGGTCACCCGCACGTCAGCGCGGCCGACACGCCGGCCCGCCAGATAATTGACCTGAAACAAACGCGTCTGCACTGTCACCGGCTGCACATAAATGCGATTGCCCTGAAACTTGAATTCATAACCGTAGAGTTCGCGGATCGCCTCCAGCGCCTCGTTGACAGTCACGTCTTTGAGGTTGACCGACAGCGTCTCCTTGATATCCGGGTGGACCAGCATGCTGTAACGCGTGCCGGAAACAATCGCCATGAACACCTGGTTCGCCGGCGCATTATTCACTGTCAAATCGAACCGGGTTTCAACCACGCCGGCAGCCTTGGGCATTTCGATGTTCAACTGCGGCAGCAGGGCCTGATTAACCGCGTCAGGCGAAGCCGGTAACGTCCGCGCCTGGGTCGCCGCCGCAATATCCTTTTCCGCCTGCTCGCGCACGACATTATCTTTGATCCGTTGCGACTGGCATGCCGTCAGGCATAGCGGCAGTAACAACATTATGTATAGGCTTCTCATCCCGTTTTCCCTTGACTGGTTGGCGCGGGCAGGCGCTTTTTTGTAACAGGTTTTTTAACGGCCGCGGGTTCCACCACAACCGGCCGAATGTCCACTTCCGGGTATAGACGCAAGGTCTCGTTACCCGCAGATGTCCGCAATACGACTTCGCTGTCCGTAATCTTGATAACGCGCGCATCACCGTAACGGCCACCCAGACGCACCGTCTCGCCGCCAATGACGGCGGTTTTTTCAGTCGGCGTAATCTTGATGCTGCTCAACACCGGCGCCGGCGCCGCACCGCTCTCCGCAGAGGCCCCCGCCGACAGCGCTGCCGGCGGCCGCGTCGGATCGGATATCCCCTGGCCCCAGGCACTGGCAGTCAGCGCACATGCACCACCGATAAAAAACAGCGTGCGCATTACGCGTGCAAAGGTCGGTGTATTCATACGACCAGCCATGCTTTATCCAGACTCAGGGTGTAAATCGTCACTGTCAGCTTCAAGCGCGGAGAGTCTTCGGCGTTCAGACTGGCGCGCGACCAGAACATGCGCCACTGCAATTTCTCGACTCGCGTCAGATACTCATACAGATCGGCGTAACTGCCTTGAAGGGTGATTTCGACACCGTGCTTGAACACATTGCTTTCAGCAGGGGGCGTGCTTGCAGGGGCCGGCGCGGCAGCGTTCGCCGCATCGGTTTTTTCAGCTTTCTCTTTCTTCTCAACCAATGGCGTCACTGGCAAGGTTTTCAGCGCCACCAACTGCAAGCGCGGCTGGTGCGTGAGCATCTCCTGCAACAGCGCCTTCATGTTTTGCGCCGGCACCAGCGTCTGGTTCATATCCTTCAGCGACACCTCGATACCGGCAATCTGCTCTCTGAGGCCGTTACGACGCGCCAGATTGGCCGCATCCGGGTCGCCGCGCTTCGCCGCCAGATCGGCGATCTGTATTTGCAGGACCTGCATTTCAGCGCGCTGCTTCTCCAGCTCCGCCGATAGCCCCTTTTTACGCTGCTGTGCCGGATCGATAAAAACCATAAAGGCGATATAAACAATCACCAACAGCAGACCGCCAAACAAAATAATTCGTTCGCGCGACGACATCGCATCGATCTTCGCTGCGTATTTTTGCCAATCAGATTTCATTTTTGTGCCCCTGCCGCGATCGCCTTCGCCGCATTCAGCACAGGAGCGGCATTCACTGTACCCAGCAGCGGCGCTGGCAAGGCCTCGGCTTTGGCCGCCAATGTTGAAGATTCAGGCAACTCGATCGTCGATACGCTGAACTCAAGATAAGGAACGACCGGTGCAGCAGCGTCTTTCGCCGCCGGCGCGTCACCTTTTTTCGCCGGATCAGAAGCTGTGGCGGCAACAACCGGCGGCGGCAGCTGGCGGGTGATCCGCATCGCACCGAATTGCCGGCCACTCAACGCCTTCTCCTGCGTCAGGCGCGTCAGATATTTAGGCACCAGATCGGCGTTTAGCGCGCGGCCCTGTATCGCCAGCTCATTACCCGCCAGCGCCACATCAAACCCGGTCAGCCACAAGCCGCTCACGCTTTGGCGCGAGAACGCCAGCATGTAATCCGAGAAGCCCTGCGTGTTGCCGATCGCCCCGCTCTTCAGGGTGTCGACCACCTCCTGACGGCTACGCAGCAAGACATCCAGATCGGCCACTTCTTTCTCAATTTGCGGGCTCGGCTTCTGCAATGAAACCTCGGCGACGAGCTTGTCACGTTGCGCCGTTGCCGCCTTGAACTCAGCATCCACCGCCTGCGCCAGAGCGCGTGTGCTATTCAAATCGCGCTCAACATAAACCACCGTCAGCGCCATCACTGCCACCGCAATGCCCGCGCCATAGAGCATCGCCGCAGCCGACGTAAACGAGAACCCCTTCTTGCGGTAGATCGGATTAAAAAGATTGATCTGCTGGCTCATGCCGTCACCGTTTCATCAACGCGCAAGGCGCAGCCGATCAGCGCCAGGCACTCGGCCTGTCGCTCGGGCGACTTGAGTGCCGGCACCGCCGGAAAATCAAGCACGTCGGCAAGATCCATGGTTTCGACGGGCACATAAATATTGGCCGCCAGATAGGCTTGCAAGCCGACGTCCTTCGGCATGGGCGCCAGCATCAGCTTGGCCACCGGCACATAGCTGTATTGGCGATCGAAGCCGTCGAGTGAACGTTGCAGCTCCAGCGCGATGCGGTCGAACAGATCGGCGCGACGCGTCTCGTCGGCCTCCAGCAACTGCGACAAAGTGATTTCAATCCGGCGCGCAAGATACAACTCACCACCGCTGGAAATCGTCAGTTTGCAGCAATCCTCGTAAAAGCCGAGCATCGCCACACCCCGCCCCTCGGGCTCATAAAACGCAGCGATATTGCGCTGGGCTAACGCCGGCACATCGACAACCTCCAGCGGCACATTGGATTCGTTAAAGGCAGCCACCGTACGCGCAATCACATCGTTGTGCGCCGCCACCACGTAAACAGAATGACTGCGCACCGGGCCGTTCGCATCAACGGGCACGTCAAGCACATCGATGGTCGCCAGTTCCAACGGAAAATCCAGCACGTCTTTCATCAACCAGCGCACGGCATTCTTGAGTTCCGCCGACGGCACATTGGGGGCATCCAGCGTATGCATTTTGTAATCGACAAATTTCAGCAGGGTCGTGCAGCGATACTCATCGAGTTTGAGCTCTTTGCGCAGACGTGCGAGAGCCTCGGCGTCGCTACCCTCTTTACGGTAGGAATCACAAAACACAACCTCGGGCCGGGCACCGACGCTGCGCCGCACATGCGCAATATTTATTTGCGCAGAGGTCGGCACGATTGCCATCCACCCGGATTGCTTTTTTCTCTTAAATAACAATTTGATATCCGTTTTAACTGTGCATTATTTTAGCAGCATGCCGGGGTGTCTCAAAGGCTAAATCATTGCAATGCGGCGCCATTAGTAGTTCTCGCGCTGAAAGATAAATTTATTGGTGCTGCGGTAGGTGCCAAAAGTCGCGCGTGCCGTTGGCGATTTATTGGCGCTGGCACCGCACCACTGTCCCGTAAGCCAAGGCAAGGCGGCCGCGGCAGGCGCTAGCGCCGGGTTCCATGTCAGGCAAGTCGTATTGTTGTCTATGGTTGTGGTGGTACCCACGTTGGCGACCACACTCACCGCGCCATTTCTGGCAGCACCTGGTGCCGACAACTTCAGGGTAGTCTTGCCAGCCGCAAAAGTATTGGCCGAGAGCGTGGCCGTCGTCTGCCCGGCCGCCAGATTGCCCTGATAGTTGCCCAGGCCGATATTGGCCGCTGTGATCGTGGTGCAACTATCCAGCGTATTGGTCAAAAAACCATTGCCGTTGTAGTACTGGGTTTCCATTGGCACCGGCAAGCCCAACAACTCCGAACCGTTGGCGTTTTGTAACCACAACCGCCCGTAACGCACACGAGTGGTCGTCGATACCCCGCCAAGTTGGCGTGCATCGCAGGTCGAACCCGTTGCACAGTTACCGGTAGTCGCAGCATTCATGTCGAGTGCAGTCAGATTGACTCCATCGGCGGCATCCACCGTTTTCACACCAATCGCCAGCGCGTCATAGGGGCCGTCAGGCGACGCGGCGCGCGCAAAACGCGCGAAGCTGCCGACCTTGGTGGCGTTCACCAGAAATTGTCCGTTCGCCCAGGCACCAAGCGCCAAATTGTCGAAACGAGCGCCCAAATTAACACCGGCATTATTGTTTTCAGCGACCAATGAAACGGTGGCGAGCGGTGAGTAACTGAGTGTGGCCGAGTAATTCGCGATCAAGCCATTGTTCTTGCCCTGCGCCTGTACTGAGTACGCCAGACTCATCGCGTTCTGATCCATATAACTGAACACACCGGGGCA
>CAIWNB010000401.1 GCA_903913965.1 uncultured beta proteobacterium | reverse complement strand
CGACTGCAGGCCCGCTGCTTCCTGTTGTGCCACGACTTCGCGAATCGCTGCGTCTTCAATCTTCGTTAGTTCAGCAACGGAGATCAGCTTTTTTTTCATTTGCGCGCGCGCTTCGATCAGGTGCGCGGGCCGCAACAGGCTACCGACCTGGTCGGCGCGGAAAGGGGCGGTGTGAATTGCGTTTGGCATGATTTTTTGTTCGTGATCGAAGGGCAATAAATATAGCAAATATATCGGTTGCATCGCCGGATTAGTTTCGTTTATCGTGAAGGACGAACAATCGATTTAACGGGGCAATGATGGCAAAAGAAAAACGCGGCATGCGTCGTGGGCTCACTGCATACGGCGATGAGGATTTTTCGCTCTTCCTGCGCACCGCCTTTATCAAGGCGATGGGCTATAGCGATGATGCGCTTGATCGTCCGATTGTCGGCATCACGAATACCTTCAGCGGTTTCAATGCCTGCCATCGAAACGTGCCCGAACTGATCGAGGCCGTGAAGCGCGGCGTCATGCTCGCCGGCGGCCTGCCGGTGGAGTTTCCGACCATCACCTTGCATGAGTCGTTCGCCCATCCGACCTCGATGTTTTTGCGCAATCTGATGTCAATGGATACCGAGGAAATGATACGTGCGCAGCCGGTTGATTCGACCGTGCTGATCGGCGGTTGCGACAAAACCGTGCCGGCGCTGCTGATGGGCGCAGCGAGTGCGGATGTGCCGGCGATCATGCTGGTGACCGGGCCGATGATCACCGGCGACCACAAAGGTGAACGCCTGGGCGCGTGCACCGACTGCCGTCGTTTCTGGGCGCGTTTCCGTGCCGGTGAAATCGATCAGCCGGAAATGAAGGAGATCGAAGCGAAACTCGCACCGAGTGCCGGCACCTGCATGGTGATGGGTACGGCGAGCACTATGGCCTGTGTGACCGAGGCGATGGGCATGATGCTGCCGGGTGGTGCCTGCATTCCGGCGGTGATGGCCGAGCGTCTGCGTAACGCCGAAGCGACGGGTGCTCGCGCGGTGGCGATCGCCAAGGAGAAACTCACGCCGTCGCGCATCATGACCGCGGACGCCTTCGAAAACGGTTTGCGTATGCTACTTGCGATCGGTGGCTCGACCAATGCCATTGTGCATATGGCGGCGATGGCGGGACGTCTCGGTATCGAGCTTGATCTTGAGGGTTTTGATCGCATGGGGCGCGACACGCCGGTGCTGGTTGACCTGAAACCGACCGGCCAGCATTACATGGAAGATCTCGATAAAGCCGGTGGCGTGACAACCATCCTGCGCGAATTGATGCCGCAACTGAAATTAAAAGCGCTGACCATCACCGGCAAGACGTTGGGCCAGAACATCAAAGCGGCGCCGGCGGGTTGGAAGCAGGAGGTGGTGCGTCCGTTTAATAATCCGATTTTCAAGGGCGGCAGCATCGCCGTGTTGCGCGGCAACCTCGCACCCGATGGCGCCATCGTCAAACAGGCGGCAGCCTCGCCCAAACTGATGCAACACGAGGGTCGCGCCGTGGTGTTCGATTCGCTGCCAGATATGGCGGCACGTATTGATTCGCCCGATCTTGATGTGACGCCGAACGATATTCTCGTGCTGCGTAATGCCGGGCCGATTGGAGCGCCGGGCATGCCGGAGGCTGGCTATATTCCGATCCCGAAGAAGCTCGCGCAGAAGGGGCTCAAGGATATGCTGCGGATGTCGGATGCGCGCATGAGCGGTACGGCGTTTGGCGCTATTGTTTTGCACATCACGCCGGAGTCGGCGGTGGGCGGGCCGCTGGCGCTGGTGCAGAATGGCGATCGCATTCGTCTGGACGTGAAGAATCGCAAACTCGAATTGCTGGTGTCGGATGAAGAGCTGGCAGTGCGGCGCAAAAAATGGAAGGCGCCCAAGCCGCGCAAAGGCGACGAACGTGGTTACCGCAAGTTGTTTATGGATACGGTGCAGCAGGCTGACAAGGGCTGCGATTTTGAATTCCTCACCGCGCCGCTGACAAAACGCACGCCGTCGGCCAAGCGTTGAATGAACGGGCAGATCGTCGCGATTCTGGAAAACCGGCTCGGCGCACAAATGGTCGAACTGGTGCGCAAGCGCGGCGGTCAGCCGCT
>CAIWNB010000400.1 GCA_903913965.1 uncultured beta proteobacterium | reverse complement strand
TGCCGATGTGGCGCTGAATTTTTATGTCGCCTTGCGCATTCTGAATCTGGCCCGCCGCGCAGAAGATTCGGCCGAGACCGCGCTTATTTATGCTGTGTTGACGTCGGCGGCGGGGGCGATACCGTTGCACCGGCTGGCGCGCCGCTATCGCGACTTTGCCCTGGAGGCACTGCCGGCTGCAGGCGAACAGGGCATTCGTTCGCAGGTGCTGTTATTTCTGACCCTCTATGAAGGCGGCATTGGCGAGTGGGAACACTGTATCGCCCGCCTCAGCGAGGGGGAGCAGTTGGCGCGCGCGATCGGCGATCTACGCCGCGCCGAGGAACATATGGTGATCACTGGCTATATGCGCCTGCATACGGGTGATATCGCGGCGGCCCGCCAGTGTTATGCCGCGGCAGCAGAGTCCGCGCACTGGCGCGGCGACCGCCAGACCACCAGCTGGGGCTTGCTGGGCACTGCCCGGGTCGAGCTTGCCTGCGGTCATGCGGAGCCGGCATTGCTGGCGCTGGCGCAGGCTGCCCCCTTTATCACCGACAGTCTGGGCGGGATCGAATTGCACGGCATGTATGCACTCGCGCATTTACGCACCGCACAATTCGAACAGGCCTGGCAGTCGGCGCGCACCGGGCTCGGCATCTTGCGCGCTGCGCGCCCCGTCTCCTTTACCGCGTTGACGGGAACGGCCGGGGTGGCGGAGAGTCTGATCGCGTTGTGGATGCATGCGCGTCTGGGCGTGTCGGTGGATCGCCCTGATGTGATTGAGCGCGAGGCGCGGCGTGCACTGAGCCTGTTGCAACGCTTCGCGAATATTTTTCCGGTGGCGCGCCCCGCTTATTTGCTGCAGGAAGGTTATTGCTGGCATGTCTCCGGAAAGCCGACGCGGGCACTGGCTTGCTGGCAACGCAGCAGCGAGGCGGCGGCAGCGTTGAGTATGCCGCGTGACGAGGCCTTGGCCTGGCAGGCGCTAGCGCGCTACGCCGAAGGGAGTCTGGCTACCGTCGCCCATGCCAGGGCTGCGGCGTTGTTTGAAACCCTCGGCGTGGCGCAACCCGCGCCCTTGCTGCCGGCATAGCGCGCTTGCTGTGGGCCGCCGGCCACAGCTCTCCGGTGGCGGCGGTTCGATCTTGCTGTATTCAAGTCATCCATACTTTCGGTGAAATGATGTGCGTTTACGCACATACCCGATGTTGCATGTTCCCTAGACTGCAAGGCGTATCAGTCGTAAGGACTAGGCCGTTACAAGCTTGCCCCAGTGGGCACGCCTGTAATGGTCCATCGAAACTGGGCTATCAACGGGGGGATGCAATGAAAGATGCGGTGATTTCAGAAGCGACAAAAGCCTTTTTGCAAAACGCGATTCAATCCGCGGCAGGACGCCAGCCATTTGAGATGGTCGCTGGTAACGCGCCGGCTTCACGCCCAAGTGCGGCGCGAAAATTACTAACGAAACGCCAGCTCGATGTGCTGGCGCTTTTGTGTCGTGGCATGACCAACAAGGATATCGGTCGTACGCTTGGCATCGGCAATGCGACGGTGAAAATCCATGTCTCCAGCATTTTGCGGGCGTTGAATGTCGATAGCCGTTTGCAGGCTACGATTGCAGCGCGGCGCCTGGGTCTGACGGTTGATGATCAGCCGATCCCGAACACCGTGGGGGCACCGCGGGCGGATTTTCAACCGGTGGTTTTGCGTGTGGTATGGGACGGCAGCAGCGCGCAGATCATCGGGGTGGATCAGGAAGCGGTGATCACCTGATCGATCGCTCGAGACCGGCTGCGACCAATCAGCCGGAACGACGCACCGCAGCCACCAATGTTTCGAGGCGTGCGACATCCTGCACCACCAAGGCGCGGGCGTCGCGTGCCACCAGGCCCTGTTTGACCATACGTG
>CAIWNB010000399.1 GCA_903913965.1 uncultured beta proteobacterium | reverse complement strand
TTCACTCATACCGGAGCTCCGTTAATGTTTGGACGCGTGTTCTTCAAGCTCGACCAACGCACCAAGAAAGTCTTTCGGATGCACAAAGGCGATGCGTTCGCCGTGCACGTTGAGCTGCTTCTTGCCCTCGCCCAGCACGCGCACACCGGCACTGCCGAGCGCCGCACTCACCGCGTCGACACTATCAACGCCGAGGCAAAAATGATGAATGCCGCCATGCGGATTTTTCTCCAGAAACTTCATCACCGGCGAATCCGCGCGCGAGGGTTCCATCAATTCGATCTTCGCATTCGGCAGCTCGACATACGCCATGCGCACGCCCTGTTCGGCATTGACTTCAATGGCACCGATCTTCAGGCCGTATTTCTGTTCAAGCCCGCGGGCGGCGGCATCCAGATCGGGCACTACGATGGAAACATGACTGATGCCGGTGAACATAGGCGAACTCCGTGGGATGTCAGACGTGCAACGTCGGCGGCGGCGTGACGACTAGATAACTTTTTCGCTGCGCAGCGTGGCAATCCGCGCCGCATCGTAACCAAGCTCGCCCTGCAGAATTTCCTCGGTGTGCTGACCGAGCAGCGGCGGCGCGAGCCGCACCGACGTCTGCGTATCCGAGAACTTGAACGGCGTGCCGATCACCTTGACCGGACCGATGGTCGGATGCTCGACCGTTTCGATCATTTTGCGCGCCGCGGTCTGCGGATCTTCAAACGCCTGCTTGACCGTATTGATGCGGCCGCACGGTACACCGGCCTTCTTCAGCTTTTCGATCCATGCCAGCGCGTCATCCGTTTTGAGCGTGTCGGCGATCGCGGCGTCGAGCACCTCACGGTTAGCCACACGATCCTTGTTTTTGATGAAACGCGGATCGGCACTCCATTCGGGGTGGCCGACGGCCTGCGCAAACTTCACGAACTGGGTGTCATTGCCAACCGCCACCGCCATCATGGCGTCACGTGCCGGATAGGTGGTGTAGGGCACGATGCTCGGGTGGCCGTTACCGAAACGCCCACCGTCGCGTTCGGCGCCGAGATAATTGGCGCCGACGTTGGCCAGCATGAAGAGACTCGATTCATACAGCGAAACTTCGACATGCTGACCGCGTCCGGTGCGATGACGCGCCTGTAACGCGCCCAGAATCGAATTCGAAGCCAGCATGCCGGTGCAGACATCGACCAGCGCAACACCGTGCTTGGTCGGCGCACCGCCCTGCGGGCCGGTGATGCTCATCAGGCCAGACTCGGCCTGCAGAATGAAATCGTAGCCGGGCAGTCCGCCCTTCGGACCATTGGCGCCATAACCGGTGATCGAGCAACGAATAACCTGCGGTGCGTTGGCCTCGAGCCAGGCGTTGGAAAAACCCCACTTCTCCAGCGTGCCGGATTTGAAATTCTCGACCAGCACATCGCATTTTTTGATCAGCGCAGCCAGAATTTCCTGTCCCGGCGGGCAGGCCATATTCAGCGTCATCGAACGCTTGTTGCGATTGAGCCCGAGGAAATACGCGGCCTCGGTGCCGACAAAAGGCGGCCCCCAGCTACGCGTATCGTCGCCAGTGGGCGGTTCAACCTTGATCACATCAGCGCCCATGTCGCCCAGCATCATTGCGCACAACGGGCCGGCAAGTATGCGTGTCAAATCGAGGACACGCAGGCCGGCGAGAGCGCCGGTGTTTTCAGTAGTCATATGAATTCACAACTTTCCAAATCGCCCCCCTTGAGGATGGAGGGATGGAGTGGGGTGACGGTTCGCCAATGGATGTCACCCCCGCCACCGCCCCGTCAAGGTGAAGGGGCGGTACTCGTAACGGCTGCAGTGATTACTTGGCCGCCTTTTTCTTGCGCATGTACGGCGGCTCGTTCAGATCACGATTAAAACCGTCCATGTATTTCGCCAGCTCGCGCTTGTCGCGCATGCGGAATTGCTGGAAGTTCGGTTTACGCCCCGCAAGGAAGGCTTCCATACCTTCATTGGCTTCCGGCGAGCCCCACACATGGGCCAGCAACTCCATGCCCTGCTGCCACGACGAGTAGAGATTATCCGACTCGAAGTTCAGCGAACGCTTGGTCATTCGGATGGTCAGCGCGCTGTGACCCTTCATGGTTTCACACCACTTCAGGGTTTCTTTGAGCAGATCGGGCTGCGGTACGCATTTGTTGATGAGACCGATTTCGACCGCTTCCTTGGCGGTGAAGCGGCGCGCGCAGAAAATCATTTCGCGGGCAAGGCGCTCGCCGATGATGCGCGGCAGATACTGCGTCGCACCGACGGTCGGGCAGGCGCCGACTTTCGCACCGGTCTGACCGAGCACGGCGTTTTCCGAGGCAATGACCACGTCACACCACAGTGCGAGTTCGTGTCCGCCGCCCATGCACCAGCCGTTGACCATGGCGATCACCGGAATCGGCAAACCACGGATAGTCATCGCCAGGCCCAGCATGCGGTCGTTCCACATGTAAGCGTTGGTGAAATTGAGGCGCTTCATGGCGTAGAAATCGCCACCTGCAGAGAACGATTTTTCGCCGGCGCCGGTCACCACCGCACAAACGATGGACGGATCTTCGCGTGTGGATTTCAGCGCGTCGATCATTTCGTCGAGGGTTTGTTCACGGAAGGAATTCAAGACACGCGGACGATTGATCGTGATCCACGCCACTTGATCTTTGACTTCAAAAAGAATGTCGCCGTATTTGCGGCTGCCGGTGCTCTTCGCGGTGGATTTGCGCTTTACTGCCATGATGGTCCCCTTGATTGGTAAGCTGTCGACACAGCGTTTGGGCGCTGCCGAGCGATCGATTTTAGCAGAATGGCCGCAGCTCCCGCGAGGCACCGCGTCAGCCGGCACTCGCGTTGACAGCGCCGCTGGGCTCTACTATTGTCTCGGGGCGCGCGCAGACCCGGTTTTAATCAACCACCCTCAAATAATCGCGCGCTCTGGAGAGACCCCGATGATCGCCCGACCGCTACGCTTGCCGGCCCTGCTCGTCTTTGGCGCCGGCTTGATTGCCGCACCTGCGTTTGCGCAAAACTATCCCGCGAAGGCGATCCGCATGATCGTACCGTTCGCCCCGGGCGGACCAACCGATGTGCAGGGGCGCTGGGCGGCGCAACAGCTCAACACGGCATTCGGGCAGCCGGTCATCGTTGACAACCGTGGTGGTGGTGGCGGCGTGCCGGGCACCGAGGCGGTGGTCAAAGCGGCCCCCGACGGCTATACGCTGCTCGCCGGTAATCCGGGCCCGCTGACGATTTCGCCGACCATCAATCCGCGCATTCCCTACGACACACTACGTGATCTGGTGCCGATCATGCTGATCGCCAAAAGCGCCAGCTGTCTGGCCATCCACCCGAGCCTGCCGACGAAAGGCGTGAAGGACTTCACCGCGCTCGCCAAGAGCAAGCCCGGCTTGATCAATTACGGCTCGCCGGGAGTCGGCACCGTCGGTCATCTGGCCACCGAATTGTTTGCCACGCAAATCGGCGTGCAACTGAACCATGTGCCTTACAAGGGGGCCGCGCTCTACACCATCGATCTGATCGCCGGCCACATCCAGCTCGCCATCATCCAGTTCGCCGGCTGTGCACCGCTGATCAAAGAACGCCGCCTGCGCGCGATCGGCGCGACCTCAGAGAAACGCACGCACCTGCTGCCCGATCTACCGACGGTGGCCGAACAGGGCGTGCCTGGCTTTGTCAGTTACAACTGGAACGGCGTACTCGCACCGGCCGGCACGCCAAAAGCCATCATCACGCGCATCCACGAGGTGCTGTCCAAACAACTCGCCACACGCGAGGGGCAGGAGTTGTTCACCAGCCAGGGCCACGAACCGGGCGGCGGCGACCCCGAGGAATACAGCGCCTTCATTCGTGCGGAAATTCAGAAATGGGCGAAGGTGGCCAAGGCCGCCAACATCCGCGAATAAGCTTTGCTCGACCCCGTATCAACAAACGTGCAGATTACAAACACCCCCTCCAACCTGAAAGAGAACGGTCATGGCTGAAAAAAAAGATCCTCCGTATTTCATGTATTTTCCCGGCAACTACCGCTGGTCGGCGGCCTTTATCAATATGATCAGTTCGGCTCCCTATGGCGGCTCCGAAATCGGTGAACTGCACAAGATCGGTACCCTGCTCAAAGGCAAGGCGCCGGATGACGACGGCGCGTGGTTCGATGCCTGCGTCACGGTCGCCGACGGGGTGCGCGCCTACGCGGAAAAATTTGAAGCCGGTAACTTCCGCCCCTCGGCCGGTCACGCCTATCTGCGCGCCTGTAACTATTACCAGATGGCCGAGCGCTTCCGCACGCCCAAAGACAAGAAGGCGCTCGACGCCTTTCAGGCCGGGGTCGATTGCTTTCACCGCTTTATCGGCCTGACCGATGTAAAGATCGAAAAAGTCGAGGTACCGTTTGTCGACGGCAGCCTGCCCGGCTATTTCGTGCATGCGCAAAACGCCAAACCCGGCAAGACACCCTGCGTGGTGTTCTTCGACGGTCTCGATGTGACCAAAGAAATCCAGTACATGCGCGGCGTGCCCGATCTGATCAAGCGCGGCATTTCCGTGCTGGTGATGGACGGCCCGGGCACCGGCGAAGCGATCCGCTTTCGCAATCACTTCCTGCGCTACGACTACGAAGTCGCCGGCAGCGCCTGTATTGATTACCTCGAAACCCGCGCCGACGTCGACGCCAAGAAAATCGGCATCGTCGCCATCAGCCTCGGTGGTTACTATTCACCGCGCTGCGCCGCGGTGGATCATCGCTACGCCGCCTGTATCGCCTGGGGCGCGCAGTGGGATTACCACGACACCTGGAAGAAACGCATCGACGCGCAATTCAAAACCTCGTTGTCGGTGCCGGGTCATCACATCACCTGGATTCTCGGTGTGGACACCCTCGATCAAGCGCTGAAAACGCTCGAACCGTTCAAGCTCGACGGCATCATGCAGCAAATGCGCTGCCCCTTCCTGCTGGTGCACGGTGCCGAAGACGAACAAATTCCGCTCGCCGACGCGCAAAAGCAATTCGATGCCTGCGGTTCACAGGACAAGACCTTCCGCGTCTACACCGCTGAAGAAGGCGGCTCGCAGCACTGCCAGCGCGATTACCTGACGCTGGTGGTCGCCGATATGTGGAACTGGTTCGAAGAGAAGCTGGTTCGCGCCAAATAACGTAAATCGAAAAGTGCAGGGCGCGCATCGCGCACGCGGGACGATCGTAAACGGTGCGCGGTGCGCACCCTACGCGCCACCCCTCGCGCCTCGCGCGCAAGGTATGGAAAAAACCAGAAGTAACAATGACACAGGATAATTAAATGAGCGATTACAAAAGCGAAATTCGCGACGGCATGCAAATCGACTGGGATGTGCCGATCAAAATGGACGACGGCCTCGTACTGCGCGCCGACGTCTTCCGCCCGATTGGCGACGGCAAGTATCCGGCGATCATGAGCTACGGCCCCTACGGCAAAGGGCTGGCCTTCCAGGACGGTTACAAAACCGCCTGGGAAATCATGTGCAAGGAGAACCCCGACGCGGTTTCCGGCACGACGAATAAATACCAGAACTGGGAAGTCTCCGATCCGGAGAAATGGGTACCCGACGGCTACGCGCTGGTGCGCGTCGACTCGCGCGGCGCCGGCCGCTCGCCCGGTTATCTGCAGCACAACAACAAACGCGAGAACGACGACTTTCATCAATGCATCGAATGGGCCGCGGTGCAGCCGTGGTGCTCGGGCAAGGTCGGACTCAACGGCATTTCCTATTTTGGCGCCAGTCAGTGGCGCGCCGCGGCGACGCAACCGCCGCATCTCGCCGCGATCTGCGTGTGGGAAGGCTGGGTCGACAATTACCGCGACTCGGCACGCCACGGCGGCATCATCTGCGTGTTCCGCAAAAACTGGCAGGACATGCAGGTCAAGACCGTGCAGCACGGTGTTGGCGAACGCGGCGCAAAGAGCAAGCTGACCGGCGAATACTTCTGCGGCCCGGAAACCCTCTCTGAAGAAGAATTGCTGAAAAACCGCGAGAACATGTGGGGCGAGTACCTGAGCCGTCCGCTCGACAGCGATTACTACCGCGAACGCACCGGCGATTTGTCAAAAGTCAAAGTGCCGCTGCTCTCGACCGCCAACTGGGGTGGCCAGGGCCTGCACACGCGCGGCAATTTCGAAGGCTTCGTGCGCGCAGCGTCCGATCAAAAATGGCTGGAAGCGCATGGCGGCTCGCACTGGGCGCCGTTCTATACCGACTACGGCGTCGGCCTGCAGAAAAAATTCTTCAATTACTTCCTCAAGGGCGAGCAAAACGGTTGGGACAAACAGCCCAAGGTTCAACTCAACGTGCGCCACCCTGGCGAGAAGTTCGTCATCCGCCATGAAAACGAATGGCCGCTGGCGCGCACCCAGTGGACCAACTTCTATCTCGACCCCAACGGCATGAAGCTGTCACCGACGCCGGTCACCAGCGAACAAACGCTGACTTATGACGCCATGGGCGACGGCCTCGTCTTCTCGACCGGACCGCTGGCACAGGAAACGGAAATTACCGGCCCCTCGGCATTGAAAGTGTTCGTATCCTCCGCGACATCGAACACCGACATTTTTGCCGTGATCACCGTCTACGATCCAGATGGCAAGGAAGTCGTCTTCAAGGGCGCGCTCGATCCGCATACGCCGGTCGCGCAAGGCTGGCTGCGCGCCTCGCATCGCAAGCTCGATCCGAAACTGACGTTGCCCTACCGGCCGTATCACGCGCACGACGAAGACCAGCCGCTGACACCGGGCGAAGTCTATGAACTCGACGTCGAAATCTGGCCGACCTGCATCGTCGTACCCAAGGGCTACACGGTGAAACTGCTGTTACGCGGCAAGGACTATGTGTATGACGGCGAGATCGCCACGCTGTCGAACATGAAGAACCCGATGCGCGGTTGCGGCCCCTTCGAGCACGACGACGAGACCGACCGTCCGCCGGCGATCTTCGGTGGCAAGGTCACCTTGCATGTCGGGCCGCAACGTCCGTCGGCGGTGTTGTTGCCGATTATTCCTGCAAAGTAGATTTCGGACTATTCAACCGAAAGGCGCTATTTGAAGGTTCCTTCCCCCTTGAGGGGGAAGGACAGGGTGGGGGTGAGGAGGCACACGCGCGAATTTTGCCGCCTCAAAACATGTCACTGTCAGCCTCCCCCATCGCAACCTTCTCCCTCAATGGGGGAAGAAGCAAACCAGAAGCACGGGTTTCTGTACGTCCGTGTTACGTAAATTGATTTGACCTGGAGAAACCGCATGTCCACCGCCCCTGACTACGCCCAAAAAGTCTCACAACCCAAAGACTACAAACTGATCATCGAAAAAGACGTGAAGATTCCGCTGCGCGACGGCGGCTTTCTGTACGGCGACATCTATCGCCCCGACTGCGACGAGAAGGTGCCGGTGATCATGAACATCGGCCCATACCAAAAAGACAAGGTGTGGACGCCGCCCGAGGGCGTCGAAGAAGCGGCCAACCCCTATATGAACTGGGAAACGGCCAACCCGCTATGGTGGTGCCCGCGCGGTTACGGCCTGCTGCGCGTTGACACCCGCGGCTCGGGCAAATCACCTGGCAAATCAGAACCGAGCTCGATGCAGGAAGCAGTCGATTCCTACGATTGCATCGAATGGGTGGCGAAGCTGCCGTGGTCGGCGGGCAAGGTCGGCACGCTCGGCATTTCGTATCACGCGGCATTTCAATGGAAAGTTGCCGGCCTTAACCCGCCGTCGCTCAAAGCCATCATGCCGTGGGAAGGCCGCGCTGATCAGTACCGCGATCAGGCTTATCACGGCGGCATCTTCGCCATGGGCTTTCTCGCCGCCTGGCATAACGCGCAGACCGCGCACCATTTGCTCGGCCGTCCGCGCGGTTACAACCCGGACTCTTTCCAAAACGATCTGTTGTGGAATTACATGCGCAATGATCTCGATTCGGAATACTGGCGCGCCAAGAGTGCGAAGTGGGACAAGATCACGGTGCCGCTCTACAGCGTCGGCAACTGGGGTGGCTACGCGATGCATTTACGCGGCAACACCGAGGGCTACATGAATGCAGCGTCGAAAAACAAGAAGCTGCGTATCCACAACGGCTCACACTTCCACCCCTTCCACGCCGAGGAAGGCCGCATGGACCAGCTACGCTGGTTCGATCACTGGCTGAAAGACAATGACACCGGCATCATGAACGAACCGCCGGTCAAACTCGAAATTCGTACCGGTGGCCAGGTCAAGGGCCGTTATCCGTACCGCTTTGAAAACGAATGGCCGCTGGCGCGCACGCAGTGGACCAAGTTCTTCCTGAAGATCGACCGCGATCCGCTGCCCGATCCGGACGGCGTCGAAGGTGAACTCGTCACAGCACCGCTCGCCAAAACAACGACCGCATCGTACTCCGCGACCTCCGGCCACGGCCACAACCCGGCCGGCGGCATTACGTTCGAAACGCCGGTGCTGAGCGAAGACACTGAAGTGACCGGTCCGATCGTGCTCAACATCTGGGTCTCGAGCACCTCGGAAGACTGCGATGTCTACGCGACGATCCGCAATATCGGCCCGGACGGCAAGGACGTGCTCGAAGCAGGCCAGCGTGGCGAACCGCAACCGGGCGTCACCAAGGGCTGGCTGCGCGCCTCGCACCGCAAGCTCGACAAAGAGAAGTCGTTGCCCTACCGGCCGTATCATGCCCATGACGAACGGCAGTGGCTGAAACCGAACGAAAGCGTGGAGCTGCGCGTTGAAGTCTGGCCGACCTGCATGGTCTTCAAGAAGGGGCACAAGATCCGCCTCGACGTCGGCCCGCGCGACGGTGTCGGCTCGGCCCACTTCTCGCATTACAGTGCCGACTACAACATCAACGCCACCAACACCGTGTATTCGGGTGGCGACAAGGAGACGTATTTGTTGTTGCCGATCATCCCGGCGAAGTAAGGCATTACAAAACCGGCCACTGCCACATCCGGCTTTCATTGCAACATGATCTACTGAACGAGAGAGATCCCATGCCAGTTAGATTGCGTAGCTTATGGATGCGGTGGTGGCGGCCGTGCATCGCAGCAGGCCTCAGCCTGCTGCCCGCGTTATCTGCGCAGGCGCAACCCGGTGCCTGGCCACTGAAGCCGGTGCGCCTGGTCGTCTCCAGCTCGGCGGGCGGCCCCTACGATGACGTCGCCCGCGCGCTGGGGCCGCGCCTGACCGAAATCTGGGGCCAAACCGTGGTGGTGGAAAACCGCGCCGGCGCCGGCGGCACAATCGGCGCGACCTTCGTAGCCAAAGCCGTGCCCGACGGTTACACCATGATGCTTGGTAACGCCGGGCCAATGGCGATCAACCCACTGCTACAGAAAAAACTGCCTTACGACACCCAGCGCGACTTCATGCCGATCACGCTCATCATGTCGGCACCGATGGTGCTGGTCGTGCATCCGTCAATGCCGGTGAAATCGGTACGCGACATTGTGGCGCTGGCCACGGCAAAACCCGGCCGCATCAATTATGGTTCAGCCGGCGTCGGCAATCTGCAGCACCTCAGCATGGAGCTGCTGCTGTCGATGGCGCACAGCAAAATGAATCACGTGCCCTACAAGGGCGCAGCGCCAGCACTCGTTGATCTGATCGCCGGCCAGGTTGATCTGATGTTTGCCAACATCGTCGGCGCACTGCCACACATTAAAGGCGAGCGTCTGCGCGCGATTGCCGTGTCATCAGCCAGCCGGTCCTCGCTGCTGCCGACAGTTCCTGCCGTCGCCAATACTTATCCGCAGTTCGATGTCACGGCGTGGATGGGACTCTTCCTGCCCGCAGGTACGCCGCGCGAACTGGCCAACAAAATCGGCGCCGACTTTATCCAGGTGGTCAAACGCGCCGACATGCGCGAGCGGCTCGCCGGTCAGGGCGCCGAGGCGATTGCCGGCCCACCGGAGCAACTTGCCGACCTGATGCGTCGCGAGTCGGCGATGTACGCAAAAGTCATCCGCGAGATCGGCCTAAGCCCCGAGTAAGTGGCGCTGAAAACAAAGCTGCGCACGCTACGCTTCTAGGTGCGACTTCCGGTTCGCATCACGCCCACCCCGCGTCATTTTGAAACGACATTGCCACACCCGGGCTTACAAGGCAGAATCCGCCGCGAACCGCCATGAATGCTGCATCAATCCATTTGGAGGAGATCAACATGACCACACGCCACAACCACCCGACCCAGCGCCGCGCCTTTCTGCAAGCCGCCGCCGCAACCGCATTGATAGGCAGCCTGCCGTTTGCCGCCTTCGCACAGACGGCCGGCACAAAATACAAAATCGGCATCATCGGCTCGGGCAAGGTCGGCAGTGCCATTGGCGGCGCCTGGATCAAAGCCGGCCATGAAGTGATGTTCTCCTCGCTCGATCTCGAAGCCGACAAGAAACTCGCCGCCAGCCTCGGCGGCAAGGCCAGTGCCGGCACGACACGCGAGGCGGCGGCCTTTGGCTCGGTGCTGCTGGTGTCGGTGCCTTATACCGCGATCCCGGCGATCGGCCGCGAACTCGGCGATGCCATCAAAGGCAAGATCATCATCGACACCTCCAACCCCATCGTCGCGCGCGATGGCGAAGTCGCCGCCGCAGCACGTGAGAAGGGCGTCGGCATTGCGACCGCAGAATATCTGCCAGGCACGCGCATCGTGCGCGCCTTTAACGCCATCGGTGCCGCCAAAATGGCCGAGGCCGCCAACAAGGGCGGCGAGCGCATTGGCATGCCTATCGCTAGCGACGACGCCAGCGCGGTTGGCATTGCTTCTGCACTGATACGCGATGTTGGCTACGAGCCGGTACTCGTCGGCACACTGGCCGCCATGGGCAAGTATTTGATCCCCGGCACGCCGCTGGCGGGTGAACGTTCGGCGGACGAAATCCGCAAAATCGCCGCCACGCTGAAATAAGCTGCCATCAACCCGGCCAGCCCATGGTCCTGCGCATCAGTCTCTACACTGCCGCCGCGCTGCTGCTGGGCGCGCATTTTCTGCGTGCCGCCAATCTCGTCGCGGTGGCGCTGTGCGCTGCCGCGCCGCTGATATTTCTGTGGAAACGACGCTGGGTACCGATCGTCTTGCAGGTGCTGGCTTATGGCGCAGCCGAGATCTGGGTTGTCACCGCGCTTCATCTGGTCAATCAACGCATATCGGAAGGCCGCGACTGGACTACATCTGCGGTCATCCTCGGTGCGGTTGTGTTACTTACCGTGTTGGCCGGCCTGCTGCTCAATTCCCGCGTGATCAGGAATCATTATTCACATTAGCGGGCTTTACTGCTGGCTGTGCCGGTAACACCGGCACCGGTCGCCGCCCGTCGAACAGATGCCTGATACCGAGCAGCGGATGGCGCAACAACATGCGCGGCCCTGCCCAGCGCATCACCATACGAACCTGCTCACGCATCGCCGCGCTGTAGCAATGCACAACGCAATTGGCACAGGTCGGCTTCGCGTCACCAAACACGCAACGCGCAAGACGGCGCGTTGCATACTCCATCAAGGTGCCGCAATCCGCGCACAACCCCTCACTGCAGTCGTGCGCGCCGTGGTGACCGTGGCCGCGGCAATACAGGCGCACCATCACGCGCACGGTTTCCAACTCACGCGTTCGGCGCACGCTGCTTTTGCTACGGGTATAGGGAATATATTGGAGCGTCATGAGGAGGCGGCGGTTCGCGTCAGCGATTTTCCGGGGGCAAGTCTTTATGCAAGGATGCAGACAAGTTATCAGGTCGACAGCCCCCTGAACTTGATCCTCATCAAGCCCGCATAATCCCACACAAGCCCGCACTCGCCACCGCCAACGCACGAACCTTGGACGATGCCACGACAGCCAACTGAAAACCGGCCAGCACGCGGCGTGAACCTCCTGCGCCACTGTCACGAATGCAATGCGCCCGTCGGCCGCAAAGACCTGTTCTGCCCGCGCTGCGGCGCCAAGCAGCGCCGCGAGAAAAACGCGCCGTGCGCGGGACTTATTATTCGGCTTTGATACCCGCGGCCTTGATCAATCGGCCAACGTTTTCGTAATCCTCACGTACTTTGGCCGCAAACTGCTCGGCGGTATTGGGAATGAAATCCACCCCCTTGCTCGCCCACAGTTCGCGCATCTCCGGCGTCATCAGAATCTCGTTAATCATGGCATTAACGCGATGAACAATCTCACGCGAAGTGCCGAGCGGCGCGAACACACCCTCCCAGCCGATGACCTCATAGCCGGGCAGCGCAGACTCGGCCACCGTTTGCACATCCGGCAACAACGGGTTGCGCTTGGGCCCCGTCACCCCGATCGCGCGCAGGCGGCCGCTTTTAATGTGCGGCATCACCGCTGGAAGACCGACGAACATCACATCCGCACGCCCCGCCAGCAAATCGACAATCGCCTGCGGGCTGCCTTTATACGGCACGTGCCAAAGTTCGACGTTGCCACGCAGCTTGAAGAGTTCACCGGCGAGATGGAAATTGCTACCCACCCCGGACGACACAAAACTCAGCGCACCCGGCTTCGCCTTCGCCACCGCCACCAGCTCTTTCGCGTTTTTCGCCGGCACCGAAGGATGCACCACCAGCACGAAGCTATAGCTATCGACCTGGGCAATCGGCGTCAGCAGCGTCAGCGGATCATACGGAGGCCGTGCGTTCAGATACGAGCTGATGATGAGAAAGGAACCGGGTGTCAGCAACAAGGTATGGCCGTCGGGCGCGGCCTTTGCCACCAGATCATTGGCGAGCAGACCCGCCGCCCCCGGACGGTTGTCAATGATGACCTGCTGCTTGAGCAGCTCGCTCATGCGCTGCGCGATCGGGCGGCCGGTGATATCGGCGCCACCGCCGGCCACCGAGCCGGTCACCATGCGCACCACCCGGGTCGGCCAGGTTTGCGCCGACACCACGCCAGACAACAGACACGACGACATCATTAACAACAACAGGCGCGCATTCACCATCTTGACCATCCCGTAAATTTTGTGCCGCGATGATGTCACAGCAGCCGCCCCCCGGCAACGCGGTTGCGTGCCCGCAAGGCCTCCCTCAGAATAGCGCTCTCTTGATTTCAGGCACTGCCGCCGCCCCCACTGTGATCGACAAAAAAAGATTCCGGCGCGACACGCTGACCAGCCATCTCGGCCGCGATCCGCAACAGCATGCCGGTCTGGTCAACACGCCGGTGTATCGCGGCTCGACGGTGCTCTTCGATGATGTCGCCACCTATGAAGGACGACATCCCGACGATTACAAAGTGATGCGCTACGGCATCTACGGCACGCCGACCACCTTTGCGCTGGAAGAGGCGGTGGCCGCACTCGAAGGCGGTGACAAGGCCGTCGCCCTGCCCTCGGGGCTGGCCGCCATCACCGCCGCGCTCGCCGCCTTCACCAAAGCCGGCGACCACATTCTGATGGTCGATACCACCTACGGACCGACGCGCAGTTTTTGCAAACGCCGCCTCACGCCCTATGGCGTCGAGGTTGAATACTATGACCCCTTGATCGGCGCCGGCATCGAAAAACTGATCCGGCCGAACACCACGCTGGTGTATTGCGAGGCGCCCGGCTCACTGACCTTTGAAATGCAGGATATCCCGGCAATCGCCGCCGCGGCTCACGCTCACAACATTCCGGTGCTCTCAGACAACACCTGGGGCACGCCCTATTTCTTTCGCGCCTTTGAACACGGTGTCGATGTCTCGATTCACGCCGGCACCAAATACATCGGCGGCCACTCCGACGTGCTGCTCGGCTTGATTGTCACCAACGAAAAATACTGGCTGCCGGTGCGCCGCGCCGTCGCTGATTACGGCTTTTCGGTCAGCCCCGATGATTGCTATCTCGCGCTGCGCGGCCTGCGCACGATCGGTGTGCGCATGCGCCACCAGCAGGAGAGCGCCTTGAAAGTGGCGCGCTGGCTACAGCAACGGCCCGAAGTGCTGCGTGTGCTCTATCCGGCGCTTGAATCCGATCCCGGCCACGCCATCTGGAAACGCGATTTCAGCGGCGCCGCTTCACTGTTTGGCGTGGTCTTGAAACCGCTCGCCTGGGAGGCGGTGGGGGCGATGATCGACAGCTATGAATTGTTCGGCATCGGCTCGAGCTGGGGCGGTTATGAAAGCCTCGCCATCCGTACCGATCCGAAAAACATGCGCACCGCCACCGGCTGGAATCCCGGCGGACCGCTGGTGCGATTGCACGTCGGCCTCGAAGACAGCGACGATCTGATCGCCGACCTTGAGCGCGGCTTCACCACACTGAAAGCATCCACATGAGCGAACCGCAAGCCCACCCCGACGAAAAAACCCTCACCAGCCTGCTGCTGGCCGCTGTGATACTCGGCGCCATCGGCCTCATGCGTGAGGCCCCCCTCTACGACAACGTGCTCGAAGGCTGGCGTTTTTTTAACTCCGCTTTTTTTATCGGTGCGCTGGTCGGCTTTCTCGGCTGGACGCAAACCTTCCACATCGTGCCGACACTCAGCCTCAAACCCGCGGACCGCCAACCGTGGATCGCCGCCTTCGCGCTGGCCCTGATCTTCACCGTCGGCGGCTCGTGGCTCAATCGTCAATACACGACGCCCACCGAACGCAGCATCGTCGCCGAAATCGACAGCCTCAAAGAAGGCAAGAACGACCGCTGGCAGCTCTCGGTGAAGCATAGCGACGGTATGTATCAGCGCTACCAGCTGACCAAAGAAGCCGCCGAGGCACTCGATAAAAAAAGCAGCGTGCGCATGCACATTAGCCACGGCGCCCTTGGCTTCGATTTGTATACGCGCTTCGAACCCATCCCGTAAACGCTGCGTGGACCGCTATGCCCGGGTGGCGCTGTATTGCCAAGTCCTGTGATCAAGCTCTCTGTGGAGGAAACATGAAAAACACTTTACGCACCGCTCTCATTGCCGCCGCCTGCAGCGCCACCCTGGCCTCGGCGCAACCCTATCCAAGCAAGCCGATCCAGATGATCGTGCCAGTACAGGCCGGCAGCGGCGCGGATGCGATTTTGCGCATCGTCGCCAACAAGATGTCGGACAACCTCAAGCAGCAGATCGTGCTCGACAACCAGCCCGGCGCGGCAGGCCTGATCGCCATGGAGCGTGCGGCGCGCGCGCCGACCGACGGTTACACCATCGCCGGCGTCAACGACGGCAGTCTCGTGATGACGCCGCATCTCTACAAGAAGGTCAATTACGATCCGCTCAACAGTTTTGAACCGATCAGTCTGATTGCGCAGATCAACTGGGTGTTGATCGCCAACCCCAGCATGCCAAAGACCATCAAGGATTTCATTGCGCTGGCCAAGGCGCGCCCCGGCGACATCGATTATGCGTCCGGCGGCAACGGCAGCCCGCAGCACATCGCGATGGAAGTATTTGCCGCACGCACCAATCTGAAGTTCAACCATGTACCGTATCGTGGCGCAACGCAGGCGGCGCTGGATGTTGTCGGCGGTCAGATCCCCGTGATGTTCACCGCCACCTCGATCGTGCTGGGCAACATCCGTGACGGCAAAGTGCGCGCGCTGGGTGTCGGCAGTTCCAAACGCTCGGACCTGCTGCCCAATGTACCAACCATCGCTGAAGCCGGCGTGCCGGGCTTTGAATACTTCACCTGGGCCGGCCTGTTTGCCGCCAAGGGCACAGCAAAGCCGATCATCGACAAGCTCAACGCCGAGGCGGTCAAAGCGGTTAACGATCCGGCTACGCGCGAAAGACTGCGTGAGAGCGCGCTCGACCCCATCGGCTCGAGCGCGGAAGATCTCGGTCGTATCGTGCGTGAAAGCCATGAACGCATGGGTGCGCTGATCCGCAAGATCGGTCTGCAACCCCAGTAAACCCACGGTAACCATCGGGCCACCTGCCATGACAACCAGCTCCAGCAATGCCGCCGTGTCGGTGGCCGCACAGACCGTCTCGCGCGATATCAACAACACCTCCGGCGCGCGCGCCATCATTGCCGTCGACAAACTTGCCGCCAAGGTGCGCTTCTACGACGCTGTAAGCCACGCCGAAATCAAGGCGATTGATACCGCGAAATTTCCGCATGAACTGGCGATCTCGCCCGACCACCGTTTTGCCTGCGTGTCGATTTACGGCATGGGCATCTTCGGCAACAACCCGGAGCCGGGAAAATCGATCGAGGTCTATGACCTTGAATCAATGCAACGCACCGGCACCATTTCCGTCGAACCTTTCTTTGCACCGCACGGCATGATGTTCGACGCCAGCGGCAAACTCTGGGTCGGCTGCGACTCGGCGGCCAAACTGCTGTGCATCGACGCGGCGAGCGGAAAGATCGAAGCGGCCTGGGATACCGGCTCGACTGGCAGCCATTTCATCTCGATGACACCAGACGCCGCCAAGATCTATGTTTCCAACAAAGGCGACGATCTCGGCGTGTTCGATGTACTGCAACGAAAATTCACCACCACCCTCACGCTACCCCACGGTAGCGAAGGCATTACCGCCTCGCCCGACGGCCGCCATGTAGTCACCGCCGACAACGCCAGCGGCGACCTGCACGTGATCGACGCCGTCAGCGACCGTCTGGTTGCCCGCGTGCCGCTCGACGGCGTGCCGCCCTCGCACCCGAAACGCAGCCGGCTGATGCGGCCGCGCTTTTCGCCCGACGGACGTTTTTTGATCGTCACCAACTACGCCTCGGCCACCGTGCATGTGATGGACACCGGCAACCTGCACAAGCAGACGGTGATGATCCTCGCCAAGGGTCCGATGGGATCGGCGTTTGCGCAGGATAACCGCTCGGTGCTGATCGCCAGCCACGACAGCGGTATCGTCACTGCGGTCGATCTCGAACAACGCCTCATCAGTGGCTGGTTTGAAGGCGGCAGCGGTATCGAAACCATTTCGTATTACTAGCCTTCAACCGCCAAAGATGCGGACCGGCAGTCCACAAACTCGAATAAAAAATAGGGGGGGGTCATGCAAAAATTAGTGCTGTTGTGCTGTGCGCTGCTGCTGCCATCTGTCGTTGCGGCGCAGTCACCCGATCGCATTCTCTACAACGGAAAAATTCTCACCGTTGATGAAAAGTTTTCCACTGCGCAGGCGATCGCCATCCGTGGTGAACGCATCGTCGCCGTCGGTACCGACGAAGCCATCCGCAAACTCGCCGACAGCCGTACCGCGCAGACCGATCTCAAGGGCCGCACCGTCATCCCCGGCCTGATCGACAACCATTTGCATTACCTGCGCGGCTCCAACTTCATGCCCTATGAACTGCGGCTCGAAGGCGTGCTCTCGCGCAAGGAAGCACTGGAAAAAATCGCCGCACGCGCCAAGGCACTCGGCCCCGGCAGCGAATCGGGTAAATGGATCTTCGTGTTGGGCGGCTGGCATGAACAACAGTTCGCCGACAAACCCGGTGGCTTCACGCAGGAAGAACTTGACGCCGCGGCCCCACATAACCCGGTCTACATTCAGAAGACCTATTCGGATTTTTATATGAACGCGCCGGCGATCAAGCTGATCGCACCGGCCATTGGCAACCTCTACAAGGGCTCGGCCCATGTACGCACCAGTAACTTCGACGGCCGCAAGGTGCTGTATGCGGCACTAAAGTACATGCCGCGCGCCGCCACCGAAGAAGCGCCTGCCGGCAAGGCGGGCAGCGAGTACGACGGTATCGAGGAGTGGGTGGTCAACGATATGCCACGGCGCATGCGTGAAGTGCAGGATTTCAATACCCAACTCAATGCGCTGGGCCTCACCACTGTCTACGATATGGGCTATCTCGATGGCCCCTACGAACCGCTCGAACGCCTGCTGAAAAACAACGATCTTACGGTGCGCGTTTATTACCCGCTGCAGTACTACATCCGCACACCGAAAGAAGTGCCGCGCGTGCTCGACATGATACGCAGCGAGAAACCGTTGAGCCGTAACCACTGGCTGGGCGTGCTCGGCATGGGTGAACATGTCTACGGCCCGGTCCATGACTCGGCGTTTTTACCGAAACAGGTTTTCGCCGAAGAACACTATGACCAGTTCCGTATCCTTGCCACCGCCGCCGCGCAATATAAATGGCAGATCCACGAACATACCGCCGTGGACACCACCATCCGCAAGCTAATCGATATGGGCGACGACATCGCCAAACAATATCCGATCCGCGATCTCCGCTGGGTGCTCGCCCACGTCGAATTCCTCACGCCGGAGCTGCTGGAGCGTGCCAAACGCGCAGGCTGGGTGATGGCGCTGCACAATCACACGGTGAAGCCGAAAATGGTCGGCGCTGACCGTCCGCCGGCGCGCATGATTCAGGACAGTGGCATTCCCTGGGGTCTCGGCTCCGATGGCACCATCGTCGCCACCATCAACCCCTTCCACACCATCTGGGAATACACCGCCGGCCGGATTTTTCCATCGATCAAGGCCTACGATCAGCTGCTGACACGGGAAGAGGCGCTGATCGCGCACACGCGCTCAAACGCTTATCTGCTGTTCATGGAAAAGGAGCTTGGCACGCTGGAGGCTGGAAAACTCGCCGATCTGGTAGTGCTCGACCGTGATTACATGACGGTAGCGCTCGATGATATCCTCAACATCAAACCGGTCATGACCATGGCCGGTGGCCGGATCGTTTACGAAGCCAAATAACGGAAAGCCGAGGGTCGACCATGCGCAAACTGCTGTTGCTGACTCTTTGTATCCTCGCCAACGCCTGGCTGCCGTTGGCGCAGGCCGCCGAAATCACAGAAAAATTGTTTGACCTGACGATCACTAACGGCAACGTGCCCAAAGAACAGCGGCTGATCCGTGTCGACAAGGGCACCATGGTGAAACTGCGCGTGAGCAGTGATAGTGCCGGCAGCCTGCATCTGCACGCTTACAAAATGGAAGCCCATCTGGCCCCCGGCGCCCCGGTGGAACTCGCCTTCAACGCCCGCGCCACCGGTCGCTTCCGCTTTGAGTGGCATGCCGAAAACGCCAAGGCGAAAGCCGGCGACCATCACGGCCCGCCACTTTCCACGCTGGAAGTCCGGCCGAAATGAAACCACGCCGCAGCACGCCGGGCTACTCGTACTGCGGCACAACTGTGGCTCGGCGTGATGACGCCGCCTTTGATGCGCCAGCGTTACAAACGCGCCGCACTTACGCGAAGCACGCGGGACGACGGGAATGTACGCGTTGGCTGATCGCATGCCTCGCGCTCGCCGGCCTGCCTCTCACTGCGTTCGCACACGCCTTTGGCGAGCGTTACGACCTGCCGGCACCCTTGACCTATTTCATGGCGGGCGGTGCCGCGGTGGTCGCCCTCTCGTTCGTGGCAGCGGCATTGTTCGCGCGCGCCCACCCCGGTCATGCTGCGGCACACTCGTTCGTAATCTCGGCCGGCGCGCTGCTGCCGGCGCTGCGTGTAGTGGCGCGCATCATCGGCCTCGCCTTTTTTGTCATCGCCATCATCGCCGGGCTCTACGGCTCGCGCAGCCCCGAGGCCAACATTACGCCGACGCTGGTCTGGCTGATCTGGTGGATCGGCCTCTCGCTAACGGTCGCCTGTGTCGGCAATCTGTGGCCGGCCTTCGACCCTTGGCGCACGCTGTTCGATCTGGCCGAGGCCCTTGCGCGTTGCTGCGGCCGCAGCGACGGCATCGCCCTGCACTGGCGTTACCCTGCAGCACTCGGCGTCTGGCCGGCGGCCTTCCTGCTACTGCTATTCTCATGGTTTGAAGTGATTTACCTGAAGGCTTCGATCCCGTCGCACATCGCCACCGTCGCGCTGTGCTGGAGCGCATTCACACTCGGCGGCATGCTGCTCTTCGGACGTGAGCAGTGGCAACGCAATGCCGATGTATTCGCCGTCTATTTCGCCACCCTCGGCCGCTTCGCGCCGGTCGCACTGGAAGCCGGCAGCGATCGCGAGATCGCCTTGCGCCCTTGGGGCCGCGCGCTGACCGGTGCTGCAGCGCCGCCGGCCGGCACCGTGGCCTTTGTCATCGCGATGCTCTCGACCGTGCTGTTTGACGGCCTGCTCGGCGGACAACTCTGGTCGGTCACACAACGCGCACTCAACGCGCGCTTTCCGCACTGGGCTGACGACGGCGGCTACTTCACCGGCAGCATCGGCCTCATCGCCACCTGGCTGCTGTTTCTCGCCGCCTACCTGCTGATCTGTGCGATCACCCGGCACTTCGCCGGCGGCCGCAGTCCGCGCACCATTGCCAGGCTCTTTGTGCTGACGCTGGTGCCCATCGCCGTCGCCTATCTGGTCGCACATAATTTCGCCAACCTGCTGATCCAGGGACAGCTGATGATCCCGCTGGCCTCCAATCCGCTCGGCTGGAAGTGGGACCTGTTCGGCAGCGCAGGTTTCGAACCCGACATCGGCATCATCGACGCGCGCATCACCTGGTACGTAGCCATCAGCTCGATCGTCATCGGCCACGTCATTTCCGTCTGGCTTGCGCACCGCGTGGCGCTGCGCGAATACGGCACACCGCGGCGGGCCGTGATTGCCTCGATTCCGTTGACGCTGTTGATGATTGTTTATACAGCGATCAGTCTGTCGGTGATCGCGGAACCGTTGGTGCAGTTCAAGGGGGCGGAAGGTGTGGAGGTTTCCACTGTTTCGCCTTAATCAGCGATTTTGTAGATTGATATGCGGGGCTGCGCGTTGGCCGTGGTTAGTATTGTCGTGCGCACCAAGCGCAGCGCATTGCGCTGGTGTGTTTTTGGTTTGGGTGATGCGGTGCTTCAAGATCAAGGTCGCCGGGGGTAGCCCGGCAGCTACTTACTTTCTCTTGGGCGGCCAAGAGAAAGTAAGCAAAGAGAAGGCCGCCCTGGTGAGACGCCCCCTGACGGGGGTTCCCTGCGTTACTCAACGAATCTGGCGGCTGCGGAACTCGCCCTTGCCGCTGCGCGGCAAGGGCTCAGACAGTCCTCGCCGACACCCCCAGATTCGTTTGCGTTACTCGGCGTCTCACAAGGGACTCCGCCCACGCAATGAAACGGGCCTGAAGGTTTCGCCTGCGCCTGGTTTTCGCTTCCCCTTAAGAGCCGCCGAGCAGCGCAGCCCTGTCGGGGGCAGTCGGCGAGCACTGTCTGAGCCCTCGCTTGCGAGGGCGAGTTGCGCAGCCGCCCGGCAGGGCGAGCAGCACAGGGGAGTCCGCAGGACCGGCGAACCAGGGGCCGCTTCTTTTGGTTACTTTTCTTGGCGGTTCAAGAAAAGTAACCAGCCGCCGGGCTGCCCCCGGCGAAGTTGAAGCACCGCGCCGACATAAAGAACAGGAAGTAACTCCGCTACAAACCTTAGAAATACCCCTCAATAAAATGCGACACCCACGGCGGCATCGTCACATCCTCCATCCGATCAAACGGCGGCATGTACGGTTTGATATCGAGCACCGGCGTGCCGTTGAGTGCATCCAAACCGCGCACCTTGACCACGTTACCTTCGATCCCCAGCAGTTTGACTGCCGTCACCGCAAGCGGATTCGGACGGTATTTGGTGCGCTGGGCGAAGACGCCGACCGGGTCCAGATCTTCCATGCCGCGCGGACGACGCAAGAGCTGCTTGCCGATGTCAAAACCCTGGGCACGGTCGAGCAGAAACAAGACCAGCACATGTGAAAAGCCGGCGAGCCCCTGCAGGCCGTCGGCGTAGACGGGATCGAGATGAATCTCCGAATCGATCTTGCCCCAGCCGCCCTCTGACATTTCGGTCACCGCGCACTTGACGCTGCCGATCGACGAAATCTTGAATTCCTGCGCCGCCATGATGTGTTCCCTCTCGATGAATGAAGCGCTATGGTATCTTCGCAAGCCTTAACAGTCAGCAACCGCGTGTATTAGCGTGTATCAACCAACAAGCGTAGGCACAATCATGAAAAGACTCCCGCCCAATCCCTTCGCAAAAATGTCCCTGGCCGAGTACGGCGCGCGCCTGCGCAAACGCGAAATCACCGCCGAGTCGGTGACCTCCGCACTACTCGACCGCATTGAGCTGCTGAACCCCAAACTCAACGCCTTTCATCACGTGGCGCGCCTGCCGGCGCTGGCCGCTGCGCGCGAGATCGACCGCCAGATAAAAGATGGCACCGATCTGGGCCCGCTGATGGGCGTGCCGGTGGCGCTCAAGGATCTGTATGTGGTCGACGGCATGCCAACGAACGCTGGCTCCAGTCTTGATGTGCGTGACGTTACGCCGGCCGAAGGTAGCTTCGTCAAAGCGTTGAAGCGCAGCGGCTGCATCATTCTCGGCAAAACGCGCACCAGTGAATTCGCCCTGGGCGGCATCAACTTCAAACATCCCGTGCCGTGGAATCCCTGCGATGCGCAAACGCAGCGCATGCCCGGCGGCTCCAGCCACGGCTCAGCGGTGGCGATGGCGGCCGGCCTCTGCGCCTTTTCCGCCGGTACCGATACCGGCGGATCGGTACGCCTGCCGGCGGCGCTATGCGGCGTGGTCGGACACAAATTTTCCAGCCGTGGCTTTGCGCTCGACGGCATCTTCCCACTCTCGCCCACGCTCGACAGCGTGGGCACCTTCACCGCTTCGGTGGCCGACGCCGCACTCATCTTCAATGCGCTGACCGGCAAAAAAGTCCCGCCAGCGCCGTCGGCCAAACAGCTCAAATTTGGCAAACCGCAAGAAGTGTTCTTTGACGATCTCGATACGGAAGTCGCCACGCGGATCAACACCGCATTACAGGCATTGAGTGCGGCCGGCACCCAGATCACCGCCGTCAGCGTGCCGGAAATCGCCGAGTTTGATCCGGTGTTTGGCGGCATCGTGCCGGGTGAACTGGTCGAGATTCTCGGCCGTGAGCGCATCGAAAAAAGCCATGACCTCTTCGATGAGATTGCGCAATCGCGCGTCATCGCCGCCACCAAATATCCGCCGCAGCGTTTGGCCGATGCAAAAAAACGTCAGCTCGAATTGCGCGATCTGGTACGCGCCAAGATGACGGGTATTGACGGTTGGCTCAGCCCCGCCACCCCGCTGGTGCCGGGCCCGCTTGCAGATGATGACACCTTGATGCCGGCGCTCGAATGGAACAAGCGTGCGCTACGCAACACACGCATCGGCAATGTATTAGAGCAATGCGGTGTATCGCTGCCGCTGCCGGCGGCGGAAGGCGGCCTGCCGGTCGGCTTACAGATCAACTGCAGCGGTCTTGAAGACGCCAAGCTCTTGTCATTGGCGGCGGCGGTGGAAGCGGTGGTTGGTCGCGCCGCACGTCCGGAGATGGCGGGGTTTCTGTAAGCGTAAGGGTGGCAGGCGGATCAACGCCAACAGAAATTACCGTACCGTTCCGGTAACAGCAGCAAAAAAAACGGCCCCACAGGGCCGTTTTTTTATCACCAGTATTCCGACGTTGCGCCAACTTCACGCCGGCGCGACGCGGTTAGAACTCAGGGAATCAGCACCGTCGAGCCGGTGGTCTTGCGCGATTCAAGATCAGCCTGCGCGCGCGCGGCGTCACGCAGCGGATAGGTCTGGTTAACCGAGATTTTGACCTTCTTGCTCTTGATCATCGAGAACAGATCACGCGCCGCCGCCAACAGCTCGGGGCGCGAGGCGACGTAATGAAACAAGGTTGGGCGGGTGAGGAAGAGCGAGCCCTTGGCGGCGAGGATACCGGGATTGATCTGTGTCACCGGACCGGAAGCGTTGCCAAAACTCACCATCATGCCGCGCGGTGCGAGGCAATCGAGCGAAGCGTCCCAGGTGTCTTTACCGATGCCGTCATACACCACCGGCACGCCCTTACCCTTGGTGATGGCCTTGACGCGTGCCACCAAGTCTTCACGCGGAATCACGATGACATGCTTGCAGCCGCATTTTTTCGCGATTACCGCCTTGGCATCGCTGCCGACGGTACCGATGACGGTGGCACCGAGCGCCTTCGCCCATTGGCAGAGGATCTGCCCCACTCCGCCGGCGGCGGCGTGCACCACAATGGTGTCGCCTTTTTTCACTTTATAGGTGCGCTTGCATAGGTACCAGGCGGTCATGCCCTTGAGCATGACGGAGGCGGCGACCTTGTCATCAACGCCGGCGGGAATCTTCACCAGCCGCTCAGCCGGCCGCAGCAAGACATCGGCATAGGCACCGATCGGGTTGGCGTACGCCACGCGGTCGCCGACTTTGAAGTCTTTGACCTTGGGGCCGACCTTTTCGACCACGCCCGCGCCTTCCATGCCCAGCGTCAGCGGCAGCTGGTTCGGATACAAACCGGTGCGATGATAGGTGTCGATGAAATTCAGGCCGACGGCGGTGTTGCGCACACGCACCTGGCCAGGGCCGGGTTCGCCGACGGCGACTTCTTCCCAGCGCAGTTTGTCGGTACCACCAAATTCCGTGATGCGAATTGCGTGAGCCATTGCAGTCCTCCGTGGGGTCGTGGTGTCGATGGGTGTGGCAATCATCGGTCGGCGCTTATTGTAGCGCGCACGGCATGAGGCGGCGGCGCCATTGACGCCACGCCGGCCGCTGCCTTATAAGTAAAACAAACAAAACGGCTGGCGACGGATCGATCGAGGCATCCCGCATAGTCGATCAGAACCCGCACAGCCGCCCGTCCAACCACCGACCATTGGAGATTCGCATGTCCGTCGCAGAACAAGTATCGCAGCCCAAGCCACATCAACTCATCGTCGAAAAAGACGTCAAAATCCCGCTGCGTGACGGCACCGTGCTGTACGCCGACATCTTCAGACCGGAGACCGCCACCCGCGTGCCGGTGATCCTCAATACCAGCGTTTATCAAAAAGACAAACTGTGGGTGCCGCCGGCCGACCTCGAAGAGGAAGCCAACCCGCACATGAATTGGGAGACGGTGAATCCGCAATGGTGGTGTCCGCGTGAATATGCCTGCGTGCGGGTTGATTCGCGCGGTGCCGGCAAATCACCGGGGCGCTCGGAGCCGAGCTCTTACCAGGAGTCACTCGACACCTATGACGTCATCGAATGGGTAGCCAAGCAATCGTGGTGCTCGGGCAATGTCGGCATGCTCGGTATTTCCTACCATGCCAGTTCGCAATGGCGCGCCGCCAACCAGCAACCGCCGTCGCTCAAATGCATCATGCCGTGGGAGGGCCGCGCCGATCAGTACCGCGATCAGGCTTATCACGGCGGCATCTTCGCGCTCGGCTTCATCGGCAACTGGTGGTTGACGCACACTGCGCACCATCTGCTCGGTAATCCGCGTTCCTATAATCCAGACTCGTTTCACAACGACATGATGTGGCAGTACATGAGCCACGACCTCGACTCGGGCTGGTGGCAGCAAAGCGGCGGGCAGTGGGACAAAATGACCCTGCCGATCTACAGCGTCGGCAACTGGGGCGGCTTCTCGATGCATTTGCGCGGCAACACCGAGGGCTATATGAACGCCGCCTCCAAAAACAAGAAGCTGCGCATCCACACCGGCACCCACTTCCACCCCTTCCACTCGGAAGAAGGCCGCATGGATCAACTGCGCTGGTTCGATCACTGGTTGAAGGGCATCGACACCGGCCTGATGGAAGAACCGCCGGTCAAACTCGAAATCCGCACCGGCGGCAGTACCGAGCGTTATCCGTTCCGCAGTGAGAACGAATGGCCGCTGGCGCGCACGCAATGGAGCAAACACTATCTCAAGATCGAGCGCGAGCCGTCGAGCGATCCGCACAGCGCCGAAGGCACGCTGACCACCAGCGCGCCAACAGAGCCCGCCAAACTCACCTACAGCGCCAGCGGCGTGACCAAGGCCGGCGTCGCCTCGGGCTCGTCGCTGTCCACCACCCACGGCAACGTCGGTCGCAGTGGCGTGTCGTTTGAAACGCCGGCGATGACGCAGGACATGGAGCTCACCGGCCCGATGGCGATGAAGCTGTGGGTATCGAGCACCTCGGAGGACATGGACATCTTCATCACCTTGCGCAACATCGGACCCGACGGCAAGGACGTCTGCGAAGTCGGCCAGCACGGCCAGCCGGTACCCTGCCTGACCAAAGGCTGGCTGCGCGCCTCGCACCGCAAACTCGATCCGGCAAAGTCACTGCCGTACCGTCCGTTTCACGCCCACAATGAACGCTGGTGGCTGAAGAAAGACGAACCGGTCGAATGTGACGTCGAAGTGTGGTCGACCTCCATCGTCATCAAGAAGGGCCACAAGCTGCGCGTTGATATCCAGCCGCGTGACGGCATCGGCAGCGAGCCGTATACGCACTACCATGCCGAATACAACGCCGGCGCGAAGAACACCATCTACGCCGGCGGCGACAAGGCTTCGTATATTCTGCTGCCGGTGATCCCGGCGAAATAATTCTGTCTGCCCCGCCCTTATTACGTCTGGAATGAGGGGCATCCGGCGGGGCTGCCCCCAAGAATACGTTTGAGAACTGGTCCACCGATTTTAACTTGCAGACCCAGAAGAACCGTGTCAAGCGGCAACGGAAACGCATGGACCCTCTGGATATTTGCCAGATCATCCCTGCGATAGGCTTGGGATACAGTCACCCCAGTGAGGAGATCGCTTAGGACTGCAGACACGGCGACGTCGCTCAGTATGAATGCTTCCTAGACGGCATGACACCTTTTGACATCACGCTTCAAACGGAGAACCATGAAATTTAAAGACGCTCGCTGCTAGCCTTGAAAGCGAACTGATTCCTAGGAATATTTTGCCTGACGCCGAAAATACTGATTCTAAAAAGGGTCCGTATTTAACAGCACGCTGTAAGAACTAATAAAAGTAGTTCGTAAAGGTTCGGTGAAAAATGCTGCTTAAAAAATACCAAAAAATTTCTTATGCTGACTTACCCAGCAAAGCTAAAGAGGCTTATAACTTTCAAAAGGCATCAGCCCTACTTGCAGAGTTCGGCTTTGTTACCAATTTATTAAAATATGACTGGATGGGCGCTGATTTTCTAGCGCAACATATCGATGGGGATTGGTTAAAAATCCAGCTTAAGGGAAGGCTAACAACAAGCCCTGATTATGAGACTAAAGACATATACATCATGTTTGAGGATAAGTATCACTCCCAATGGTATCTATTCCCGCATGACAAATTAACTGAATACTGTCGTGAAAAATACCCTAATGCTATTTACACAAAGCGGGGTCATTCAAAGGGTCGACTCGCTCAATGGCAAATCAATTGGTTGAAACCTTACGCTATTAATCCAGGAGATCATGAACACAAATATAGCGGGGACTGTTAGTGTTAAGAAAACCGTATCTATTTAATAAATACGATGATTGAAGTTGCGGCGCCAAGTGATAGCGTAGATGTCGTTAACTTGGCTACAGCGTTTTATTGAATTTCGGCTGGTTAGGTGCAGGGGCGAGTTAAGCGAAACGGCACGCTCCTCCTCTCTTATTCTACAAGGCTTAATTTAACAGGCTCCTGTCAATGCTCGGCACAATCATCGGTGACATTGTGGGCTCTGTCTACGAGTTCAAAAATATGAGGCGTAAGGATTTCTCGCCCCTCTTTCACGATCACGCAAAATTCACTGACGACACGGTTTGCACGATTGCGGTAGCTGACGCCCTGACCAGCGGCACAGAACCGGTAAGTACGCTGCAGATGTGGTGTCGTCGTTACCAAAATAACGGCGGTTGGGGCCAACGCTTCGCGCTCTGGATTGTTAACGAAAATCCAAAACCATACGGCAGTTGGGGGAACGGTGGCGCTATGCGTATCTCCCCGGTAGGTCTTCTAGCAGAGACCGAAGAACAAGCCTTGGAGTGGTCAGACGTCTTCACCCGCATCACGCATGACCACCCCGACGCGATGAATGCTGCTCGGGCCGTTGCGCTATCCATCTATTGGGCGAGAGCCAGAAAACGTCCTGACGAAATCGCTGCTGAACTAGGTGAACGATTTGCATACGATCTCTCTCCTTCGCCGGACGAAATCCGTCCTAACTACCAGCGCACAGAGAAAGCAGCAGGTTCAGTGCCGCAGGCCATTATCTGCGCTCTCAAATCCACCAGCTTTGAAGACGCCCTACGCAACTCTATATCCATCGGAGGCGATAGCGATACCATCGCCGCCATCGCCGGCGGAATTGCCGAAGCTTTGCATGGCATTCCGGCAGAGATCGCCGAAAAGGGATGGAGTTACTTGCCGAAAGATTTCAGGAGCGTGCTCAAAAATGTTTATGCCACCCGTTGATCTGGCAGGCACATCATTTTCAGTGTAGGCGTTCCCACATCCGACTTTTTCTTAGCCGCCATCTCCTCCGCATGCGTATATTTATCTCATGAGGTGACACTGCCCCCTTGTTGGGGAAAACGCCGGATAGCGACGAACCGCCTCGTAACATTCACGTCAGCCTGACAACAGCCTCGTTCTGAGTACCGTTTCGAGCCGACGACAAATAATCGCGATAAACCTGTTCGAGCTTGCGGGTGAAGCCGGCATGATCGAGCAGTGCCGAGGCGGCGAGGCGTTCGCGCACGCCCGTGCGTATTGTACGGCGGCGCGCTTCGTCGTTGGCGAGCGCCACGGCAATCGCGACATAGGCCTCGCTATCGGTCGCGATCAGTTCATCGAGGCCGGCGCTATGCAACAACGAAGCGCCGACACGTGCCATGTGCACGTCACCGGCCAGCGTCACCACTGGCACCCCCATCCATAGGGCCTCGCAGGTGGTGGTGGTGCCGTTGTAGGGATGGGTATCGAGGGCGATGTCCACACCCTCATACATTTGCAGATGGGCGCCGCGTTGTGCGATCCAACCGCGCAACTCGACCCGCCCGGCGGCGACACCGCATTCCTCAAACGCTTCGAGCACCCGATCGGCGGTTTCAGTGAAATCAAGCGCTGCCGATTTAAGCACCAGCCGCGAACCGGGCACCGCCTGCAGGATCGCGCTCCAGAGGCGCACCATGGGGAGATTGATTTTGGCCAGGTTATTGAAGGAGGCAAACACCACCGCCGTCGCCGGATTGACCTGGGCCGCCGGCGGCGGACTGTCAGCGGGCGGCTGATAACAGAGAAAACCGCCGTCGATGCGGACGAGTCGCTCGCTGTTGAGCCGATCGGCCTGCGGCGGCGGATCAGCGATCGTATCGGTGAGACGCAAGTCCATCGCTGGCAGCCCGGTGGTATCAGGGTAACCAAGCCAGGTGATTTGCAGGGGCGCCGGCCTGTGCGCGAAAGCGGCGAGCTTGTTCATCTTCGAATGTCCGGCCAGATCAACCAGCACGTCGATGGCGTCATTGCGGATCAGCGCGGCCAGTGCCTCGCCGTCGGTGTCTGCAATCTCGCGCCACGCATCAGCCATGGCGCGAAAACGTGCGGTGACATCATCCGCTTTGGGATGCGCGTAGTAACAGAAAATTTCGAACTGTTCGCGGTCGTGATTGCGTATGACCGGCTCGATGAAATAACCCACCGAGTGCCGAGAAAAATTCGGCGAGACATAACCGATGCGCAGACGCCGGCCAGTTGGCGAGCGAACTGTGCGTTGATCAGCATCGACTACAACGGGAGGCCAATACATGGCAGCCTCGCGATGCGCCGCAAACAAGGCGGGCCCGTCGATCGCAGACGCATAGTGTTGGTGAAATAACAATGCAGAACGAATGGCCGTCGCCTGCGGCGCGATGACGAGGGCGCGCGCATAAGCAGCCATCGCTTCATCGAGCCGCCAGGCATCCACCAGCGTGTTGCCAATGCCGAGCCAAGCATCAAGACAGCGCGGATCGTTTTCAAGCGCGGCGTGATAGCGCTCGAGCGCCACCGTCAATGCGCCGCTGCGGGCAAGTCGATCGCCCTCGCGCACCAGCGCCTGCGGGCCTGCCTCTACCGGCGCATGCGTCGAAAGTCCGAACCAGCGTTGTAAGAGTCTGCGCAGCATGGCGAAAAAAGGGCAGGTATCGGCCGGCGCCTGTGATTCCTCTCAAGGATACGATGAGCTCATCATAATACGCGGGTGCGTTTTCAGCGTCGCCGTCTGCGCACCATCGTGATTAATCCAGACCTGCACCTTGTTGTCCGGCAGCGGTGATCGCGAGCAATTTGTTCACTCACTTGAAGGATGCACCTTGGTCAAAACCCTGTACGAGTTAGCCGCCGCCGCGCCCACAGCACGTATGCTCATTGGGCGCCTGCTGGAGGGACTCACACATTATCCTGCAGCGCTCACCAGCTCGACGATCTGCAGATCAAGTGCGCCATCATCGGCCATGCGCCAGTGTTCAAAATCAGCGTTGGTCTCGGTGAGCATTTCGAGCAAATCATTATCGATCAGTTGATGATCGAGGGCATATCGCAGCATACGCAGGAAGTTATCTTTCAGCAGACGGCACAGGGTCGCTGCATCAACGCCTGTCACGGCATCCGCGCAGCGTGCAGCCTGCGCCAGCGCGCACACGCCGTCGATCCAGCGCTGACCGCCACCGATATTGACCGATAACGCCTCGACCAGCGCTGCGCGTTGAGGTGGCGTCATGTGCGGAAAAAACCGCTCGGCGATGCGCGCACGCAAGGCACGCGCCGGCGCTTCCGCTTCACTTTGCTTGAGACGCGTCAGCGACGCCGCGTGCCGCCGCATGCGCGTGACCACCGTCGGCAGATTGGCAAAACGCAGTCCGGCACAGAGCGCATCGACCCACAACGCATAGTCTTCCGCACCCCGATGCTCACCGTAGTTAACGCCGGCCTCACGCAAGGCGGCAAGCTTCATGCACACCGCGGGATTGGCGATGGGCAGATCGTGAAACAACAAGCCGGCGCGAATTTCCGCATCACGCAGCGGAAATTCGACAACTCCCGCGCGATCGCCAAAGTTTTCGATCGCACCGCCGACGATATGCGGGGCTTCCGCAGCCTCTAGATATTCAACCTGCAACGCGAAACGACCAGGCACCGCAATGTCGTCCGCATCCAGCATGGCCAGCAGGCGCCCGCGGGCGCGGCTGGTGGCAAGTCGACGCGTGCGACCGACCCCCTGATTAGTCTGCTGCCGCACCAATCTAAGCGCGGGGTGATGGATAGCATTGACGACTTCAACGGTGTTGTCGGTCGAGCCGTCGTCGATCACCAGCAGCTCGAGATCGGAAAATCCATTCTCGAGCACCGACTCGATCGCTTCGCGCACGAAGGCGCCGGCATTGAATGCGGGGATGATGACGGTTAAGAGGGGTGTCTCCGACATGCGCTGCTTCAGAGTCCCGTATTCATGGCCGCTGCAGCGGCATCTCGATGCGTTGCCAGCTGACGGGGCAAGCGGCGGGCTGCCCCAGCAGCGACCATTCAGCCGGCGCAATGATTTTTTTGGTCACGCCGCTGACTTCTCCGAGCCACGCTGTCCACCAGCTGAACGACGAATTGGCGATGATCTGCATGGGGGCCGCCGACATGAGAAAAAAATCATCCCACGGCTCCCGGGTGTTGCCACGCACAACGCCGCTATAGCCCGGTATTTTGGAGAACGCATACTCGCAAAAATTCGGTTCATCGGTGACCACCTGGAATTCCGGGTCACCGTATTGCTCAAGCGCGGCACGATAATATTGCAACGGCAGCAAGCCGTGATGGCCGTAGTCATGGCGGCGCACATGCAACACACAGGGGGTCGTCACAGCGGAACAATGATCTGCGCCAAACGCCTGTAAATCCGCCGCAAGTTCGACAGACACTGCGCTGGCATAACGAGGGTCCTGCCAATAGCCTCGACAGAACACACCGGTCTCACCGGACTCACGCAAGGTGTTGCCCATCGTAACGCCGTCTTCGTCGGCCATGATCTTCAGCGCGGCAATTTGCTTACGCTGCAACACGATGGCAGGCAACCGCGAGATACGCTGCACAAGCGGTTTGCGTGCATAGGGATCGTGGTCAAACAAATTGGTGGCAAGTGCGCTAACCGCCACACCGTTCGCCACCAGATAGCGGGCATAGGCATATTGAAAGAGCTGATTGCCCAGTCCGCCCATTAAACCGACATAGTTTCCAGCCGGCGGGGGCGCGATCGTTTTACGTCTGCTTTTGATGGCCGCAATCAGGCGTGACAACATGGCTGACTTGAACGTATCGGTTTCAATTCGTTAGACCCGAACCGCCATAGCGGCACCGTTGTTGCCATCCGTCCGGCACGCCAACCGTCTTCGCGTACGGGGCAAAGAATCGATTGGCGCTGTTCAGACGAGTGACACTAGTAACGATACTGGTAGTTGCCGCCCTGCGGCTCACGGGGGCGCCGGCCCTTAACTTCAGCGCCCTTCGGCGCGCTGGTTTCGACACCACGACGAGGAGCGTCCATGGGAGGTTCGTCGACAACTGCACTGATCGCAACCTTAACGGTGATTCCCGGATTGCTCGGCAAGACCACGCTGACATCTCGACCGTTGTAGCGGTAGACAACATCGTAGCCTTCGACAACCTCGCGCGTGGTTTCTACGGTGCGACATTGCTGCGGCGGTGGTGGCGGCACATTCGGAGCCGCACTCGTGCTGGAATGATCCCCGATCATGCCGCCTGCAACCGCGCCACCGGCGGCGCCGATAATGGTCGCCGCGGTCTTGCCGCTGCCGCCGCCGACCTCATGACCGAGCAAACCACCGGCGATGCCGCCCAGTATCGTGCCCGCGATGTTGCTCTCTTTCTTGGGTGCCGGTGCGGGAGCAGGTGCAGCCGCGGGGTCGCAATCCTGGCGTTTTTCAGTGACCCGGGCAATTTTCGGTTTCGCAGAAATTACCTGTGCGGTATCGATGAAATCGCTCGCAGCAATGGCGCCGCCAGCAAGCATCGACAAGACGGTTGCAGTCAGGAACTGGTATTTCATTTTGGAAGCCTTATAACGGTTGTGTTGTGTTGCCCTCGCGCGGGATTGTACAGCCTGCTTGAGAAAACTGACGATAGTCTTTCCGTCGGCTAACAGGCTGCCGCCTAATTGCGCCTGCGCGGTGGTGTTGATGCGAAGGGATAGAGCAGCTCGGTGGCGGTTGGCGTGTTTGCCAGCCTGCCGCTGAAGAGCAAATAATCTGTTGGTGGATTAAGAGCGATATCGCTTGCGATTCGTCATTGGGTCTTTTTAATGAATCGCAGCCATTGCCCGGCGGCATACTGGTCTGGCTGTATTTTTTGTTTCTGGAAGTAGCGATCAGTGTTTTTTTCGCTGGCAGTCTCTACGAGATTAATGATGCCCAGCCGGCTTCTTCTCATCAGCCTTTTTCTCTTCTTTTTTCGGAATGCCGTCCTCCTTCACCAACACGCTGCGGCACTTCTCTTGTTTGCCGTATTTGTTGGTGATCTCCTCGCAGATTTTTTCAACCTTGTATGCGTGCGCCTCAGCGACGAGGCTCCAGCCCGCCAGGGCGTCGATGGCGCAAATCCGCTCTGCCAAAGGCGCGATAGCGATTGGCGCGAGAACGATGAGGATGACGGTCCCCAGCTTGACGAGTTTTGGACGGATGACAGGACCCCGCGATCGACTCAAGGGGTATGGCGCTGGTTAGGCAAATTCGCTGATGTGGTGCACGGCGAAGGTGTGGGCGCGGGCGGCAAGAGGCACTTGCGCGTAGCCGAAGGTTTCGTTCAGGCGCAAACGATTGGCGATCACCAGGGCATCGTTTTGTGGTGGCTGGCGATGCCCAACAGGCACCGAATCTTCTGCTGCGCGCGTAATCGATGATGAGCGAACTGATGCGCCCCGGGCGTCGTATTGGGCGCGCAGGCGCTCGTCGGAGAGCATCGCGTAGGCTTCATTGATTTCGCGCATGCGCGCTTCCGCTGTCGCACGGCAATCTGGCAATTTATCGGGGTGATAACGCTGTGCCAATGCACGATAAGCAGCCCGGATCACGAAGTCTTCCACCGATGGAAGCACACCCAGAATCGCGTAATAGTCTTTGTTCATTTGCGCACCTGAAACCAATGCGAAAGTTGATCGGCTCGAACACATAATACCAACTTCCACCACTTTTGTTATTATTTTTATACATTTTATTTGATTTGTCTCAATCTACGAGCACGCCTGAGGTCACACACTACGCTCTCGAAACCGGCACCGGGATGCTGACGGGAGGCGCCAATTTTTAAAATTAATATATAAATTCAACTACATATGTTTATTTCTAGCAAGAAAAACCACATCCAGCCCCGCCTGTTGACACACCTGATGACAGCGCTCACCTACAGCGCACTCACCATAACCGGCTTGTCGGCGGCGGAACCCTGGCCAACGATCTCTTTGCGGGATTTGCCTGATCCGCTCAAACAGGAATGGTCCAAACTCGCACCCGACATGACCCCGGCGAGCCAGTGCGCGACCGCCTTCGACAGCACCACTGACCCCCGCCTAATGAATCTCAACTGCTCGATCCATATAAAAATCTCAAATGAAGGCGCGCGCCGCGCCATGCGCTATTGCGAAACGGAGCGACAGCAAAAAGCAATCCGCACCCCCTGCCGGTTGATCGCGCGTTGACAATGCGCCAATACCCAAGAAGTTAAGATGCCTCTGCATGCATAGACGCGGCATTTGTATTATTCTGCACTGCAGTGGCGTCAGGTTTTTCTGATCTGCCAATGCGCGCAGACCGTACCGGCGCGGCAGCCACGACAAACCATCGGGCAGCAACCTGAAACATAGTTAACGTCCGCGTCAAAGGAACACACATCATGTTTTCAGCCATAGTGCAGTCGATCATCCGAAGCACCAAACGCCGCATGCCCGGCCTTCCAGAGCCAAAAAAATCCTCCGGGCCCCCACAAAAAGACCGTACCTCGCTTATTTTGATCCTGATAGTGGCGGCCGTGATTATGGTGGCGGTCATCATGACGGCCATACCGCCGCGTTAAATTAGCCCGCCTCCGCACGTATGATTTGAATCAATAGCATCGCGACTGACAGCTCGTCGCTGAAGCTAGCAGCGTGCCAGGGGCTAAGTGCCGATAGGTTGGTATTTTGTTGATCCCAGGATTTACCAACGAGCAAAGCAGGTACTGCGTTGGATGCCCACGCCAAAAGACAAATGGCTTGCAGTCGCGAGACTGCAAGCCATTGTTTTATTGGTAGGCGGTGCGAGATTCGAACTCGCGACCAACGGATTAAAAGTCCGCTGCTCTACCGGCTGAGCTAACCGCCCGGTACTACGAAAGGCGCGAATTTTACCGGTTGACGAGAAGCGGGTCAATTTTATGCGCCCAAAAATTAAACAGGGCCTGCCTGCGCCCGCTCAAGGCTCACGCATGATTTTCCAGTATTGATACTTCATGGTCGCTGCGGAGCCGGCGATGATGGCCGCGAAGGTCAAAATGGAGCCCAGGGCCAGGGTCGAAAACCCGCTGAGGCCCTGCCCAATCGTGCAACCAAGCGCGGTCACGCCGCCAAATCCCATCAGGATGCCGCCAATGATGTGATTGGCGAGGTCTTCCACGTTGGCGAAACTTTCCCAACGGAATCCCCCGCTGGCCTTGGCATAGAGAAAAGACCCGGCGATAACACCTGCCGCTGTCATGATACCGAAGGTGGCAGTCAGCGATTTATCCGTCCACAGCATCAACAGCTCAAGTGTGTAGGCCAGTGGCGCAACAAAAGAAAATGATTCAGCAGCACGCGAATTGGTGCCAAAAAAGGTCATTTCGAGGGTCTCTGTGTTTTCCTTGTAACCAAGGTGTCCGGTGACATACCAGCCAGCGACGATCAACAAGCCGACCACCAGTCCGCCAGTCACATAATTCGGGTTGCTGCGAAACTCTCGATCCCTGAAAACAAAACCAAGCAGCGCCGAAACCACGAAAGTGGCTACAACCAGACGCAGCAGGTTCATTTCCATGCCGGTCCCCGCCAACAGTGACGGCAGATCCTGGCCTTTAAAACCGTATGCCTCGAGGTTCACCGCCGCCGGTTGCAACACCGACACCCGGAACTGGCCAAACAGACCACGCAGGGTCATCGACGCCGAAATCGCCAGAAACACATAGACCACCACCGACTTCAGATTGCCGCCGCCGATGCGTATGAGCGTCTTACTACCGCAACCGGAACCCAGCGTCATACCGACGCCAAAGATAAAACCACCGGTAATGAAGGACAGCCAGGCAAAGTTCGGCGAAGTGTAAATAGAGCGGGACAGATCAACCAGACCGGCCGCCTGCAAGAGATAGGCCCCGGCGATAGCCACCGCGATGGCCAGCAGCCACATACGCATGCGGGACCAGTCACCCATGTTAACGATATCGGAGACTGCCCCCATGGTGCAGAAATTAGTCTTGCTGCCAACCACGCCGAAAATCAGCGCCAGTGCAAAGCCACTCCATGCCACCAGCGACGCTGTATGCGCACCACCTTCCATCAGAGAACTCCGGCCATAGAAAACGTTATTCTAATCGAGCGCATCTGCAAGAACGGCAACACGGTTAGCGATAATGCGTCGGGTCGGTCACCCCGGCGGCCTCGAACCCGGCACGACGCAGACGGCAGGAATCGCAGGCACCGCAGGCGCGCCCCGCCGCATCCGCCTGATAACACGACACCGTCAGGCCGTAATCGACGCCCAGCGTAGTACCGCGCTGGATAATCTCCGCCTTGCTCAATTCAATAATGGGCGCGTGCACGGTGAGGCTCGCACCTTCCACCGCCGCTTTCGTAGCCAGATTCGCCATGTGTTGAAAAGCGCTGACGAATTCACCACGACAATCAGGGTAGCCAGAATAATCAACTGCGTTGGCACCAAAAAATATATGCCGTGCTGCGAGAACTTCTGCCCATGCCAGCGCCAGCGACAAGAGAATGGTATTGCGAGCCGGCACATAGGTCACCGGTATGCCGGGCTCGATACCATCCACGGGCACGGCAATCGAAGTATCGGTGAGCGCCGAGCCACCGAAAGCGGCCAGATCCAGCTTCACCACCCGATGCGCGCGCGCACCGAGCGCCGCAGCGACGCGTGCCGCCGCATCGAGTTCGGCGCGATGACGCTGGCCGTAATCGAGCGAGAGACAATAGCAGGCGTAACCCTGTTGGCGTGCCATGGCGAGCACGGTAGCCGAATCCAGACCGCCCGAGAGCAGTACCACCGCGTTCATGGGTTCCACCGCCGGCATGCTCATACGCCCGCCTTTTCGCCCCACAACTGCTTATGCAGCTGGGTTTGAAAACGGACGGCGAGGCGGTCGCGCAGAATCCACTCCGCCAGTTGCGCCGCGGGCAGATCGTGATAGGAATGCGAAAACAGCACCGGACACAAGGCGCCGAGTTGGTGCGCTACAAGCTGCTGCTTCGCCCAGTCGTAATCGGCTTCGCTGCAAATGACGAATTTGATTTCGTCATGCGGTGTCAGATGCGTGAGATTGCCCCAGAGATTTTTTTCAACCTCGCCAGAGGCAGGCGTTTTGATATCGAGAATTTTCGAAACCCGCGGATCAACCGCCGAGACATCGAGCGCACCGCTGGTCTCCAATGAAACAGAATAACCACGCTCGCACAGTTCGCGCAGCAATACGAGACAGGCCTTCTGCGCCAGCGGTTCGCCACCAGTGACTGTGACGTACGGCGTAGCGTATTGCTGCAGCGTAGAAAATATTTCATCAAAGGTATGGAGACGGCCGCCGGTAAATGCATAGGCAGTGTCGCAATACCCGCAGCGTAATGGGCAGCCGGTCAGACGTATGAAAACCGTGGGCAGGCCGCTACGGCTGGTTTCACCCTGGAGCGAATGAAAGATCTCGGTGATACGGAGCGTATCGGCAGGGCGCGCCGCCCCAGTCACAGATCGCTCCACGACACTGTCGTAACCGCCTGATTTGTGCACACCCACACCGAACCCTGGCACAAGCTTATTGCTTGGCGGCCGGCGCGCCACTGACAGCGCTCATCGCCGCCAGACGGCGCTTGGCTTTTCCGGCAGCCTCGCTGATCGGGAATTTTTGCAAAATCTCTTCGAGGGATTTTTTACCGGCGATGGTCTCGCCCATTTCAATTTGCGAACTGGCGATGTTCAACATCGCGTCCGGCACCGTCGCGCTATCGGGGTAGGTCTTGACCAGCGTTTGCTGGGCGGCGATGGCAAGCCTGAAATCACGCAGATTGAAATACGAGTCTCCAATCCAGTATTGGGCACGCGGTGCGAGGTTGCTCTTCGGATATTGCGCGAGGAAATTCTGGAAGGCGACAATGGCGCCCTGATAATTACCCAGACGGCGCTGTGCCTGCGCGGCATCATAGTTGCGCGCCTCAGCGGCAGGATCTCCGGGTATCGAGGCCGGCGGCGAGGCCGTTGTAGCTGTTGTAGCCGTTGCACTAGCTGCCGGTGCGGCTGCGGGAGCCGGGTTCGCAACCACAGGGGCTGTCACTGCGGCAGGAGCTGCTGTCGGCACTGGCGGTACGGCACCACCATGCTGCTCGATCCGCGTCAGACGGGAATCAAGGTCGGTATACATATCGCGCTGACGCTTGGCGCTGTTTTCAACATTGTTGTTGAGCACCTCGATCTGACCACGCAATTTGTTCAAATCAGCTTTGAGCGCCTCGATCTGTGTGAACAGATCAAGCAAGGCCTGGCTTTTCAGCGCCTCTTCGACCTTGGCAAAGCGCGTATCCGCAGCCTGCTGTTGATTTTTGATGTCCGTAGAGAGCGCATCAAGGCGTTTTCTTTCCGCAGCAATCTGCTTGCGCGCCTCTTCGTCGTCGAACATCCCGGCCTGCACACCGCCGGCCACCACACAAAGCAGCAACAAGGCGCACCAACAGGCTCCGGATTTTTTCATTCGCTGCAACATACCGAACGTGCCCGCCGCCTAAGTTCTATTCGCCGTCGTAAGCGATATCGCTGCGACGGTTTTCCGCCATGGCGGCATCGTCCTTGCCAGACGAACGGGATTTTTCTTCGCCGAAGCTGACAGCCTCGATCTGGGCTTCCTGCACACCCAGCAGAATCATCATCTGCTTGACGCCATCGGCGCGACGCTGACCCAGTGCGATGTTGTATTCGCGGCTTCCACGCTCGTCGGTATTACCCTGAATCGCCACTTTGCGGCCGCGGTTCTGCGTCAGAAAACGCGCATGCGCGGTGATCAGCGGCTTATATTCTTCCTTGACCACGTTGCTATCGTAATCGTAAAAAATGCTGCGCTTGGACAGTATGCTGCCCGGATCTTTCAACGGATTGGCCGAGATCACCTCGGGCTTCACCGGCGTCGCCTTCGGTGCGACTGTAATAACCGGCGTTGTTTTTGCCGCAGGCTCGGCAACAACAGCCGTACCCACAGGATTACCATCGACGACAGGGGCAGGTTCCTGTTCCTTGGCGGACTGACTGGCGCAACCAGCAAAGAGGCCGATGACCGTGACGATTGCTGCGAATCTGATCAAAAATATTTTCACGCCGTCGCTCCTTGAATTACTGACTCTTGAGAATCGGGCCCCACGCCGGTTCGCGCACATCACCGGCTTCGATACTGAAACGCTGGCGCACTCGGCCATCGCTTGATACAGAGGCTAATATACCACGCCCCCTCACCTCGGTCGCATAGAGGATGATGCGTCCGTTCGGTGCAAAGCTTGGTGATTCATCGGCACTGTTTTCCGTTAATACCTGAGCCTGACGGCTGGCAAAATCCTGTACCGCGACACTGAAACGACCGTTGTTGCGCTGAATAAAGGCAAACGATTTCCCGTCCGGCGCGTAATGCGGACTGACGTTATAACTACCTTCAAAGGTAAGCCGTTCCGGCACACCACCACTGACCGCGACACGGTATATCTGCGCGCTGCCGCCGCGATCGGAAGTGAAAATAACCCACTGTCCATCAGGCGAAAAACTCGGCTCGGTATCAATGGTCGAACTATTGGTCAGGCGCGTTGCATTGCCACCGTCCGGCGTCACCAGATAGATCTGGGAGTTACCGTCCTTGGTCAACACCACCGCCAAACGCTTGCCGTCGGGCGACCATGCCGGCGCACTGTTACTGCCTTTGAAATTCGCGACCACGCTGCGCTGTCCGGTCAACAGCGACTGCGCATAGACAATCGGTTTCTTGCGCTCGAACGAAACATACGCGATACGCGTGCCATCGGGTGACCATGACGGCGACAGGATCGGTTCGTTGGAAGCCAGCACCGTTTGCGCACCCTGCCCGTCGGCATCCGCAACCTGCAATTCAAAGCGGCTACCGCTTTTGATCACGTACGTGATACGCGTACTGAACACTCCCGCGTCACCGGTAATTTTTTCGTAAATGGCATCGGCAATACGGTGTGCCGTGACGCGCAACTGCTGAGCCGAGACTTGATAGGCAAAGCCGGTCAACTGCGTCTGCTTGTCGACATCGAGCAGACGAAAACGGATATCCCATGCGCCGCCGGCGGCGGGCGACACGCTGCCGATGACGAGATAATCAGCGCTGCGCGCTTTCCACGCCGGGTATTGCACCTCGGAGGGCTCTGACGGCACAACAGCAAGACCACCGCCGTCTATGATTTTGAACAAACCGCTGCGCAACAGATCGGCGGCGATCACCTCGTTGATCTTCTGCGGCAGACGCTCCTCGCCCTTGAACTGGGCCAGCGCGATCGGATATTGACTGGCCCCGCCACCGACAATTTCAATGCGGAGCTGCGCCTGGGCAAACGTCGCCACCAGCAACAGAGCACTCAAAAGACCACGCAAAATTTGTGTTTTCATCGTCGCGTATTATAAGGGTTGACCGCTATTAACACTGTTCGGCACATACCGCCGGCTTTGGTTCCGCGCTGCAAACCGGCACAGAAGCTCATGCAGCCGGATATTTACTGTTTGGGTCGGAACACGAGTGTCATCCGGCGAAAGTTGTCGGCAAACAGGGCGGCGTCCTTGCCCTTGGGCACGGGCAGCGGTTGCGCTTTGAGCACCGCGCGCTCAACGGCTTCGTTGAAGCGCGCACTTGCGCTATTTTTCTTCACCACTGTGCTGAGTACATTGCCGTCAGGCAATACAGTGATTTCAATTTCTGCGAAGGTATCTTTCGGCAGATCATCGAAGGGCTGCATCGTCTTGTAAATCTGCGCCTGGATTCTGGACTTGTATTCGTCGATCAAACGAACCTGCGCCGCCACCGCCTGCTCCGCCACCCGGCGCTGCGCCTCGGCCTGTTCGTTGGCGACGCGCTGCGCCTCGGCCGCCTGCGCCTGCTGCGCCTCCTGCTCTTTCTTGCGCGCATCCTGCTGCTTTTTCTCCTCGGCGCGCTTGTCTTTCTCGCGATCCTTCTCGCGTTCTTTTTCGCGTTCTTTATCTTTCTTGTCTTTCAAGGCGATATCAGGCTTGACCGCCTCCGGTTTCGGTAACGCCTTGACCGGTGCAGGCGTGCGCAGTTTGGGCTCAGGCTTGACCTCCTGCGGCGGAGGCGGCGGTGCCGGTTCGGGGGGCGGTGCCGGCGGCGCCTCGGCGACCGGCGCGGGCGGAGACCATAAGTCAACCATATTGACCGGTGGCTCGATGTGCTTCTGCCAATTCACACCAAACACCAGCAGCGCCAGAAACAGTAGATGCATGCCAGCCGCAACCGCACCGGAGATCAGCTTCTCCTGCGCATTGAGCTGTGAGGCGTGGGCGTACATGCCGCGTTGCGTATGGCCGCCTACTGGCCGCGCGGCTTGACCAGCAAGCCGACCTTCTTGACCTGGTTTTGCTGCAGCATATCCATGATGTCGAGTACCGCCTCGTAGCGCACATCCTTGTCGGCGGCGATCACCACGGCCTGCTCGGGGTTCTTGGCCTGCTTCTGGCGGATGGCCGCGAGCAGATCATTGCGCGACAGTTTACGATCGTCGACCGTGGTCGAACGATCACGCAACGAGAGCGTCTGATCGGTATGGATGGAGACCTCGATCGGCGCCACCGGTGGATTGGAGGCCTTACCGATCGACGGCAATTCAACCTGGCCGGGATTGGTCAGCGGCGCAGTCACCATGAAAATCACCAAGAGCACCAGCATCACGTCGATATACGGCACGACGTTGATCTGGTTCATCAGGCGGCGGTTACCGCGCTTCTCGATCATCATGATTTGACACCGGGTTTCATCGCTGCCTCAACCCTGACGCTGCAGGATGTTGGAAAACTCTTCCGTGAACGAATCAAACTTGGTGGCAAGGGTATTCAGATCGCCGGCAAAGCGGTTATACGCCACCACCGCCGGTATCGCCGCAAAGAGCCCCATCGCCGTGGCGATCAGCGCCTCGGCGATCCCCGGCGCAACGGTACCCAGCGTCGCTTGCGCGACATTGGCCAGCCCGCGGAAGGAATTCATGATGCCCCACACCGTGCCGAACAATCCCACGTACGGGCTAACCGAGCCGACCGAAGCGAGGAACGACAAATGCGATTCCAGCCCCTCCATCTCGCGCTGATAGGTGGCACGCATTGCCCGCCGCGTGCCGTCCATCACCGCGGCGATGTTATGGCCTGATTGTTTGCGCAGCTTGGTGTATTCACGAAAGCCCGACTCAAAGAGCCGCTCCATGGTGCCGGCCGACTCACGCGAATTGACCGCACGCTGGAACAATTCATTGAGATCGCCGCCGCTCCAGAAATCCTTTTCGAATTGCTCGGATTGCTGCGTCGCGCGCCGGAAGGTGAACACCTTGACGAAGATGTAGTACCAGGAGAACAAGGAACAGATCAGCAGCCCGGCCATGACCAGCTGCACCAGCACACTCGCACCGGTGATCAGACTCAGGACGGACATGTCATGAGTGACATTCATGCGCACCTCACAGCGAGTTTTTCGACAATCAACGTCGGTATTCTAACGGGCCTGAATGTCAGCGTGTTGACACAGACCACCCTGACCAGCGCGGTCACCAACACACCGGCCTCTCCACACACGGTTTGCGCGAGTTCGATCACGCTACCGCGGACCAAATTCACTGCCACCGTGACTTCAAGCGCATCGTTGAAACGGGCCGGCGCCGCATAGTCGATATTGACTGCGCGCACCACAAACACGATGCCATGTTCATCGCGCAACGCCGTCTGCTCGAAACCGGCCGCACGCAGCCATTCGGTGCGCGCGCGTTCGAGAAACTTCAGATAGTTCGCGTAATAAACCACGCCGGCGGCGTCGGTGTCTTCGTAATAGACACGCACCGGCCAGCGAAATACGCTTGTTTGTTCCGTAAATGTCTGGGCACTCAATTTCACGCCTCCAGTCCGGCAGTATTAACGTTGATGCAATATCAACGGGGTTATCGCGCAATCCGCGCAAGCGCGCAAGCGGCACTATTCTTCGGGCACGCGCAGTGGCGGCGGCAAAGGATTCAGCAGGTAGGTCCATACCCGCGTCATCTGCCAGTCGAAAAGGCGCACGTCGAGAGCGGCCGGCAAAGTGATTTCAACGCGAGTTGCAGGCCGCCCGGACGCGGCGGCCTGCCGAAAGGCGCGCCCGACCTCGGCATAAATTGTCCTGCGCGTATCGACGCCAAGAAAATGGGCCCCGAACTGGCGGGCCAGATCCTGTTTGATCTGAACATAGGTGGCGTTGATGCGCTGGCTGAGCGTGTGATCCTTGAGTTCGTAATAACGCACACTGGCAGCGCGATCGTGAGAGAGCGCCTGCACAATATCCCCCGGCAACTGTTCACTCCGCCGGCCATGCGCGAGTAAGCGCAGATAGAGATCGCGGTCTTCGGTGCCGTAACCCTCGATCACATCGTCATAACCGCCGATCGCCGTAAAATCCGCCGGCCGGCAAACCACCGCACCCAACACCGCCGGCTGCGGATTGGCAAATACATGAAAAGCGTCGTTCTGCAAAAGAGGCCGCACACGCACCGCAAAATCCGCAGCGAGAAGAATATCGGCATCCACAAAACACAACCAGCGTCCGTGTGCCTGCGCGGCACCCGAATTGCGTGCGCGTGCCACGTTGAAAAACGGCGCACGCTCAATACGCACCACGCGCACCTGCGGAAAAGTTGCCGCAACCCAATCAGCCGTGCCTTCCGGGCAAGCGTAATCAACCACGATCACCTCGGTATCCGCCTGCGCCACCATCGCAGGTAGCGTCTGTTTGAGATGGGCGAGGCGCCCCTTGCACGTCGTAATGATGCTGAGTTCGGGCACGGCGTCACCAGTGTCGGTGACGTCCGTAGCAGACCGCGCGACCGCAGCCAGCCGCGGTATCGGCAGGCTACCTGCGGTGAGCACCTCGCGACAACCCGTACAAGCCGGCGGAATTTCACCAGCCGCCATTTTTTCCTGCATGGCGGCGATAGGCTCGTGCAAACGCGCATCCTTGATAAAGCAGCAGGGATATTCGCGGCCTTCGATGTCGTAATAACGCTTCAGAGGGCGTTCGAGGTAGCGGCAACGGTAGGTATAACGCGGCGGCGGCGCATCAAACGCCGCGGGATAACGATGCGCGTAGTCGGGTTTGGTCTGCAACGACTGTACGCTATGGCGATAGCCGCGGGCGCGCACAAATTCACGCACTGCATCCAGCGACTGGCCATAGTTGACACTCATGATGCGGATTCGCTTCGGCCCCATGCGCGCATCAAGGGCTTCGAGATTTTTCAGCACTCGGTCTAGTTTGTGCCGGCCGATGCGTTCAGCTTCAGCAGCATCCAGCGTGTCAATAGAGACGCCAATGCTCGGAAAGGTTGAGGCCATCCAGTCCGCATCGATTTGCGCACCGTTAGTGATCGTAAAGGGGACCAGACTGCGCGCGCTCACCGCCTCGGCCATTTCACGGAACTTTGGATGCGTGGTCGGCTCGCCTTCGCCCTGCAGCGAGACCATGTGCTGCCCTGAGGGAATACCGTCGATAATGCTTTTAAAGAGATCCCACGGCATATGCCGCTGCGGCATGGCGCGGCCGGCGCAGTAAAAGCATTCGAAGTTGCAGTGAGTAGTGACTTCGATCTGGTACATCATGGTTGCCGCCCGCGCGATTTCTGCAGGTTCAGGGCACAACCGCAGGCGGTTCGCCATCCCATAGTTCGGCATTGGCACCGCCACGCGGCGCGGCAAGACCGAAGTGACGATAGGCGCTCGCCGTGGCTATCCGCCCGCGCGGTGTGCGCTGCAGATAACCCTGCTGGATCAGATAAGGTTCGAGCACGTCCTCGATGGTGTCGCGCTCTTCACTCAGCGCAGCGGCCAGGTTGTCGACACCGACCGGCCCGCCGGCAAATTTTTCGATCACCGCGAGCAGCAGCTTGCGGTCCATCACATCCAGGCCGAGCGGATCGACATCGAGCATTTTCAACGCGGCATCGGCCACTTCGCGCGTCACCTTGCCGTCGGCCTTGACCTCGGCGTAATCGCGCACCCGTCGCAACAACCGGTTGGAGATACGCGGCGTGGCGCGCGAACGGCTGGCGATTTCACCCGCGCCCTCGGGGCTGGTCTCGATTTCCAGCAGGCGCGCCGAACGCTGCACGATCTGCGTTAGTTCTTCATTCGTATAAAACTCAAGCCGTGCGACGATACCGAAGCGATCACGCAATGGATTGGTCAGCATGCCGGCACGGGTGGTGGCACCAATCAACGTAAACGGCGGCAGATCGAGTTTGACCGAGCGCGCCGCCGGCCCCTCGCCGATCATGATATCGAGCTGAAAATCCTCCAGCGCCGGATAGAGTATCTCCTCGACCACTGGCGACAGACGGTGAATCTCGTCGATAAACAAAACATCATTGGGCTGCAAATTGGTCAGCATCGCCGCCAGATCACCGGCACGTTCGAGCACCGGGCCCGAGGTCTGGCGCAGACTCACGCCCATTTCACGCGCGATGATATGGGCGAGCGTGGTTTTGCCGAGTCCAGGTGGCCCGAACAACAAGACGTGATCGAGCGGTTCCTTGCGCCGGCGCGCCGCTTCGATAAAGATTTCGAGCTGGGCGCGAATTTTCTTCTGGCCGACATATTCGTCGAGCGCCTTCGGACGCAATGCACGCTCGAACGCCTCTTCCTGAGGAGAGACGGGGGCGGCGGAAATCAGGCGGTCGGTTTCTATCACCATGGGTTTTTATGCTTCCTAGCCCTTCGACAACAACTTGAGCGCCTGGCGTATGCCTTCGGCGACGGCAACACCGCCGGGCAGTTGTTTCGCCGCCCACGATGCCTCCTTGTCATTGTAGCCGAGCGCCAGCAGCGCATTGAGAATGTCGCCGCCATGTTCGCCGCCGCTACGCGGCAACACCGTCACATCCAGCTTGTCTTTTAATTCCAGCAAGAGGCGTTCAGCGGTTTTTTTACCGATGCCCGGCACCCGCACCAAACGACCGCTATCCTGTGCGCTGACCGCGTCGTGCAAGTCGGCGATGCTCATACCCGAGAGCACTGACAGTGAGGTACGCGCGCCGACGCCGGAAATTTTCAGCAACTGGCGGAACACCCGGCGCTCGTCTTCGGTGGCAAAACCATAGAGCAACTGGGCGTCTTCACGCACCACAAAATGCGTGTAGAGCGCCACCTCCTGTCCGATGGCGGGCAGCTGATAGAAAGTGCCCATCGAGACATCGATTTCATAGCCGATTCCGTGCACGTCCACCACCACCTGTGGCGGATTTTTTTCCAGCAAGCGCCCGCTGATACGACCGATCATGTGTGTCCCCGTAGAAATATCGCCAACGCCAGCAAAGCGCCATGCAGCACCGCTGCAGCAATCGTCAGCCTGATCGCCGGCGCGAGCCGTTCCGGTTGTTCCGCATCGCGCGCCAGACGGCGGGCCGCCGCCAACGAAAATGGTGCCGCCGCTAGCGCCGATAACACCAACATTGGCAACGCGCCTGATAAAACCGCCGCCAGCAGCCACGCGTAAGCAAGCCCGGCGATAAGATGATAACCGCGGACGGCACGGCGTGTGCCCAGCCGCACCACCCAATGATGCTTGCCGACCTTCATATCGGCATCGCGATCGGGAAACTGGTTGATATAGAGCACATTAGTCACCAGCAGGGCAAACGAAGCGGCTGCCACCAGCGGCACGACGCTCAAGGCATGGCGCAATACAAAATCGGCACCCGCCACGACCAGCACAAAGCCAGCGGCAACACAGGGTTCGCCAAAGCCGCGGCTGTTAAGCGCCAGCGGCGGCGCCGAATAGGCCCAGCCGATCAGCACGCCGGGCAGGCCGATCGCAATCAGTCCCCCGCCGGCGTAGGTGGTCAACACCAATCCCCCGGCCACCGCAACCGCGAGTAATAGCCATCCATACAACGCGGTTTGCGACACGCTCAACACGCCGTTCTGGATAAAGCGGCTGCCCCCCGTAAACGGAAAAACACGCGCGGTGTTGATCGTATCGGTGCCGTTCAGGGCATCGTAATAGTCGTTGAGCACATTGACCGCGCCATGCAGGATCAGGCCCAGCAACAAGGCACAAACTGCGGCCAGCGGTTGTGCCGGCGCGCCATCCGCATATGCGGTGGCAAAACCAATCAGCGCACCGATCAGCGTCACCAGCAAAAACGGCGGGCGTGTTGCCAGCCCGTAGCGCAGCAGCGGGTTACGCAATGCCTCGGGAGTTGGCTCCGAGGGTCGCGTCACGCCGGCCCCGGGCCGATCAGACGACCGCGCCGCATACGATAACCGGCGGTGGCGAGTTGACCGTAGCCTTGGCCGCCATGCGCATGACAAATCGCGCAGGCCAGCGCGTCGGCGGCGTCGGCGCTGGGGTCTCCGCCCAATCGCAACAGGCGCTTGACCATGTCCTGCACCTGCTCCTTGGCAGCATGCCCATTGCCCACCACCGCCTGCTTGATTTGCAGCGCGGTGTATTCGCTCACCATCAATGATTGCAAGACCGCCGCGCAAATCGCCGTGCCACGCGCCTGCCCGAGCAGCAGTGTCGATTGGGGATTGCTGTTGACGAAAACTTTTTCGATCGCCACCTGTTCGGGCCGGTTGGCGGTGATCACTTCACCGAGACCATCGAGGATGGTTTTCAGGCGCTGCGCGAGTCCGTCTTCAGCGCGCGTTTTAATACAGCCGCTGGTGACGTAATCAAGGGTGTTGCCGGTTTTGTCGATGATGCCAAAGCCTGTGATACGCAGGCCGGGGTCGATGCCTAGAATGCGAACGCGTGGGGCGGTCGCCGTCACGCGCTCTCCATCAGCGCAGTCGTATAAACATCCTGCACGTCGTCAATCACTTCGAGCGCATCGAGCAGGCGCTGCATTTTCGCCGCATCATCACCTTTGAGTTCGGTCTCGGTGCCCGGCTTCATCGTCACTTCCGCCATCTCCGGCTTGAAGCCCGCCTGCTCCAGCGCGGCCTTCACTTTCGACAACTCATAAGGGGCGGTTATGACTTCGAAGCTGCCATCGTCGTTGGCGATCACATCCTCGGCGCCGCCATCAAGCGCGGCTTCCATCAGCTTATCCTCGTTGGTGCCGGGGGCGAACATCATCTGCCCGCAATGCTTGAAGAGAAAAGCCACAGAACCGTCGGTGCCCATATTGCCGCCGTATTTCGCGAAGGCATGCCGCACATCGGCCACCGTGCGCGTGCGATTGTCGGTCATGCAATCGACCATCACCGCGGCACCAGCAATGCCATAGCCTTCATAACGAATCTCTTCGTAGTTCACGCCGTCAAGGTCGCCAGTGCCGCGTTTGATCGCGCGCTCGACGTTATCCTTCGGCATGTTGTTTTCGTAGGCCTTATCCATCGCCAGGCGCAGGCGCGGATTGCCATTGGCGTCACCGCCGCCCATGCGCGCGGCAACGGTGATTTCCTTGATCAAGCGCGTAAAAATTTTGCCGCGCTTGGCATCCTGTTTGCCTTTGCGATGCTGGATGTTCGCCCATTTACTGTGACCGGCCATTGCAACCTCTGCTCGTCTGAACGTGAAGATACGCGCGGCCGGACAAGTCGGCGGAAGTCCGCCACGAATGTCCGCAATATCGCGCTGATATAATTGAAATTTTAACATACCCCTCGCCCGGAGCCGCCATGTCCGAACCACTCGTCATCGCCCGCTCAAAGAGCGAGATCGCCCTGCTGCCCGCACTCGCCAACCGTCACGGCCTGATCGCCGGCGCCACTGGCACCGGAAAGACCGTCACCCTGCAGGTGCTGGCCGAGCGCTTTTCGGCGATCGGCGTGCCGGTGTTTATGGCGGACGTGAAAGGCGATCTCTCTGGGCTGGCCGCCGCCGGCGCCAGCTCGCCGAAGATGAAAGAACGACTCGCCGCGCTCCATCTGGACGAACCGCAATGGAGCGCCTGCCCGACCGTGTTCTGGGATGTCTACGGCAAGGCCGGGCATCCGGTGCGTGCCACGGTCTCGGACATGGGCCCGCTGCTGCTCGGGCGCCTCTTCAACCTTAACGACACGCAACAAGGCGTGCTCTCGCTGGTGTTCAAGATCGCCGACGATCACGGCCTGCTGCTGCTCGACGCCAAGGATCTGCGCGCGATGTTGCAGCACATCGGCGACAACGCGAAGGAATTCACTACCGAATACGGCAACGTGTCGGCGGCCTCGATCGGCGCCATCCAGCGTGCGCTACTGGAAGTCGAGCAACAGGGCGGCGACGCTTTTTTCGGCGAACCGATGCTCGATATCAACGACCTTATGCAGACCGACAACAAGGGTCGCGGTGTCATCAACATTCTGGCTGCCGACCGCCTCATGAACGCACCCAAGCTGTATTCGATCTTTCTGCTGTGGCTGCTGGCCGAACTGTTCGAGCACTTGCCCGAGGTCGGGGACCTCGAAAAACCCAAGCTGGTGTTCTTTTTTGACGAGGCGCATCTGCTCTTTAACGAAGCGCCCAAACCCCTGCTCGACAAAATCGAGCAAGTGGTGCGTCTGATCCGCTCCAAAGGCGTGGGTATCTATTTCGTCACCCAGAACCCGCTCGACATTCCAGATACCGTACTGGGCCAGCTCGGCAACCGTGTGCAACACGCCCTGCGCGCCTTCACGCCACGCGACCAGAAGGCGGTCAAGTCGGCCGCGCAAACCATGCGCGCCAATCCGGCGGTGAATACTGAAACAGCGATCACCGAGCTATCGGTGGGCGAAGCGTTGATCTCGCTGCTCGACGAGAAGGGCCGGCCATCAATGGTTGAACGCGCCGCGATTTTCCCGCCCGCCACGCGCATCGGACCGCTTAGCGAAGCTGAACGCACCGCCATCATCAAGGCCTCGGTGATCTACGGCCATTACGAAACGGCGATCGACCGCGAATCAGCCTACGAAAAACTCAAGGGACGCACCGCCGAATCGCAATCCGGCACGGTCGCCGCACCAACAAACCCCGGCACCAACGATAACAACGGCGGCTTGATCGGCGCACTGGGCGGCGTCCTCGGCAACGTCTTGCTCGGCAGCACTGGCCCGCGTGGCGGACGGCAACCCGGCCTCATCGATGCGGTGGCGAAAAGTGCGATGCGCAGTATCGGCTCACAGGTTGGCCGTGAAATTGTTCGCGGCGTGCTGGGCAGCCTGCTCGGCGGCGGCCGCAAGCGCTAAGGCATGCCCAACTCCGCGCCTGCTCATCGCCTGATTGGTCCATTACTGGTTCTGATTGCCGCAACCGGCTTCGCTTTCAAGGCGATCCTGATCAAGGTTCTCTATGCGGAATTCTCGATCGACGCCGAAACGCTGCTCGCCCTGCGCCTGTTGTTTTCGCTGCCTTTCTTTCTGCTGATGGCGTGGATGGCTGGCGGCGGCGCGCGCAACCTCAGCGCACGCGACTGGCGCAATCTAACGGCACTCGGCTTCATCGGATACTACCTGTCGAGCTATTTTGATTTTCTCGGGCTGCAATACATTTCAGCCGGTCTCGAACGCCTGATACTTTTTCTGCAACCGACCATCGTCGTGCTGCTTTCCGCGTTTTTATTCAAAACGCAGGTGCGCCGCCATCACGTGATTTCCATCGTCCTCAGTTACGGCGGCATTGCGCTGGTCTTTGCCAGCAACCTCACGCTCGCGCAGGACCCGCAGACCATCATGCTGGGCAGCGGATTGGTATTTCTGAGCGCGCTGGCCTACGCCTGTTACCTGATCGGCAGCGGCGCGGTGATTCCGCGATTGGGGGCGGCGCGCTTCACCGGTTACGCTTCGATCATTGCCTGCGGATTTGCCACCGGCCAGTTTTTCATCGGTCACGGCGTGGCTGGGCTGGTGCAGCCCGCCAAGGTCTACTGGCTGTCACTCACCATGGCTCTGGTCTCGACGGTACTGCCGATCTGGCTGATGGCCGAGGGCGTCAAACGCATCGGGGCGAGCCAGGTCTCAATGATCAGCGCAGTCGGGCCCATCATCACAATCTATTTTGGCTGGCTGATACTCAACGAACCGGTGACGACGATACAGATCGCCGGCGCCGTGCTGGTGCTAGCCGGCGTGTTGCTGGTCGGATTAAAAGCGGAAGCAATACCGGCCAAGTCCTGACGCCAGTGGCCCCTAGAAATTCGGCTGCGGGCTTGACGCCTGGTAACGCGCCACGCTCTCGAGAATCTCAGTACGTGCAGCAGCGGCATCGCGCCAGCCGTGCACCTTCATCCACTTGCCCGCCTCGAGATCCTTGTAGTGGGTAAAGAAATGCTCGATCTGCTCGATGATCAAGGGCGGCAGGTCGCCAACTTCCTGCACATTATCGTAAACAGACGTGAGCTTAGGCACGGGCACGCATAACAGCTTGGCGTCCGGGCCGGCATCATCTTCGGCGGCCAGATAGCCAACGGCACGGCAGCGCACCACCACACCGGAGATCAATGGTATCGGCGAAATCACCAATGCATCGAGCGGATCACCATCAAGCGACAGCGTATGCGGCACAAAACCATAGTTACACGGATAGTGCATCGGTGTTGCCATGAAACGATCTACCAGCAAGGCACCTGAGCCCTTGTCGAGTTCGAGCTTGAGGCCCGGACCGTTGGCGGGGATTTCGATGACGACATAAATATCGTTCGGCACATCAATACCGGTGACGAGTTTGTCGAGTTGCATGTTGGGCTCCCCAAAAGGCGACGTGGATCGCCGTGGTGTTAACCCGCGCGGCGGTAGAGGCGCCGCGCATCCCGAAATCAGGCGATGCGCGGTATATGTTTACTTACTGAGGCTTCAAGCCGATCTCGCGCACGATCTTGCCGTATTTGGCATATTCGGTCTTGATGAACTCGGTGTAATACTCAGCCGATTCGTTAACGACAATCAGGCCCGCGCCGGTGAGTTTTGCATTCACCTCGGGCAACTGCATCGCACGATTGATTTCCTCGTTGAGTTTTTTCACGATATCGCGCGGCGTGCCGGCCGGTGCGACATAACCAAACCAGCCGCGCATGTCATAGCCAGGCACCAGTTCCGAGAAGATCGGCAGTTCCTTATTGTTAGGCACACGAACATGGTTCGTCACACCGATCAACCGCATACGGCCGGCATTGATCTGCGTCGACATACCGGTATAAGAACCGATTCCGGTCAGCACCTGACCGCTAATCACATCAGTGGCAATTTGTGTGGCGCCCTTGTAAGGCACATGCAAAAACTTGAAGCCCGCCATCGACGCCAGCAATTCGAACGCAAGATGCGGATAACCGCCCTCGCCGTTCGACGCGAGGGTCAACTGACCCGGATGCGCCTTCGCCCATTTGATCATCTCGGCAGCATTTTTAAACGGTGCGGTCGGATGTGCGACTACTGCGAGATAATTGGTGGCATTGAGTGCGACACCGGTGAAATCCTTAACCGGGTCATATGGAATTTTTTTATAGGTGTGCGGCGCAACAACCAGATTGCCGCCCTGACCAACCCCGATGGTATAGCCATCGGCCGGCGCGTTCTTCAGCAGCTCCATACCGATCTGGCCGCTGGCACCGGCCCGGTTCTCCACCACGAACTGCTGGCCCATACGTTCGGACAACGTCGGCCCGATCACGCGTGCGATAAAGTCGGCGGCTTCGCCCGGCGGATAAGGAATGATCACGCGCACCGGCTTGTTCGGATAACTTTGTGCGGCAGCAAGGCCGGTCAGAGCGGACAACACTGCAAGAGCCAATAGTTTCCACGACTGCATGACGTATCTCCCTTTGATGTAAACACCAGAACCACATTGAATCTTTATCATGCTGCCTCTGGTTGTAGCGCCCACCTTGATCAAACAAAGTGCATCGCTCCCAGAGAAGGCCCTCAAACTACACTGCAGGCTTGATCGCAACAATATTCATATTTGCGCCCAGCGTCTTATCCACAAGAAAATCGAATGTCTGGGGTAGAAAACGACCGATTTTCGCAATATTGCGGAAACTCCCGCCTCTTTTATTCACGTTTACCTGCTCAAAATCGGCAAAAAGTTTTCTGCAATCTCTGGCGGAATGGGTAGTCGTCAGTGGATTCTTACGTCCTTCGGTCTCCCATGCAGCCTCGCCAGTCCAGCGAAGCAACTTCTCCTGCATGAAGGTAATCGACCACTTGGCATACAACATCAAATAGGCGGTGCCACCTGGCTTGAGAACACGATATATCTCGGATATCGATTTCTTGATATCAGCGGAGTGATGCAATACACCGCTGGAATAGACAAAGTCGATGGAACCGCTTGGAAAAGGAAGGTGTCTGGCGTCCGCCTGAAATCCTATGCCACCGCCGACTTTTCCCAGCAAGGAGTTGGCGGCCTGAGCCGCAGGCAAGGTAATGTCCATTGCGAAGCATGTCGCACCAGCCCGAGAAAGCATTAGCGCTTCGTCGCCGGCACCACAGCCGATATTTAGCACTAACTTGTTCTTCAAACTTTCAATTGGAACCTCAAAACCCATCAAAGTTTTATTTTTTCGACACCACGCGATTGATTTGTCCGCGTAACTTCCTAACTGGGCGGCATCCATGTCGAAAAGAAAACTATGATCGGTCTCTGCGAGGCGCTTCTTCCAACCGTTACCCCAAAAGTCGATCACCTTCGTGGCGCTATCAAAATCTGCGTCTGACGGATACATGCCACGACAGACGAAAGAGTAAGTCCGAGTCTCCGGCTTGTTGAAGCTCTCGCCACAATGAATACAATCCCCACCAGCAGAGATGTGCTCCAGACAAACCGGGCAAGCAAAAATTTTTGCAAGCTCTTGCGTAACCAACATCTGGCACACTCCGTCTTTTTAACCGGCAGGGCAGAAAAAATGCAGCGCGAAAAAAGACCCCGTTAAACGTTAAATCTAAAATGCATCACATCGCCGTCCTTGACGATGTATTCCTTGCCTTCCAGACGCATCTTGCCCGCTTCCTTGGAGCCTTGCTCGCCCTTGAATTTGACATAGTCATCGTAGGCAATGACCTCGGCGCGGATAAAGCCTTTTTCAAAATCGGTATGGATGACGCCAGCGGCCTGCGGTGCAGTGTCGCCTTTGTGCATCGTCCATGCTCGCACTTCCTTTTCACCGGCGGTGAAATAGGTTTGCAGACCGAGCAGATCGTACGCAGCGCGGATCAGGCGGTTGAGGCCCGGCTCTGTCATGCCGACATCGGCGAGAAATACGTTCTTGTCTTCGTCGGAAAGGTCGGCGATCTCGGCCTCCAGCGCAGCACAGATGGCCACCACCGGCGCATGCTCCTTCGCTGCGTATTCACGCACGCGATCGAGCAGCGGATTGTTTTCGAAACCCTTGTCATCGACGTTGGCAACATAGATCGCCGGTTTGGCGGTCATCAGACAGAGCGGCTTCAACAGCACAAGGTCTTCCTTATCGAGCTTCATCGCACGCACCGGATTGCCTTCATTCAACTGGGCACGCACTTTCTCCAGCAAGGCGCCGAGGCGAATCGCCTCCTTGTCACCGGCCTTGGCGGTTTTGCCTGCACGTTGTATCGATTTCTCAACGGTGTCGAGATCGGCCAGCGCGAGTTCCGTATGGATGGTCTCGATATCGGAAATCGGGTCTACCTTGCCCGAGACGTGGATCACGTTGTCGTTGACGAAGCAGCGCACCATGTTGACGATGCCGTCGGTTTCCCGAATGTTGGCGAGGAACTTGTTACCCAGGCCCTCACCCTTCGAAGCCCCCGCCACCAGACCGGCAATGTCGACAAACTCAACTACCGCGGGTATGGTTTTCTGCGGCTTGGCAATACTGACCAGCGCCTGCATGCGCGGATCGGGCACCTCGACGATGCCAACGTTGGGCTCGATGGTGCAGAACGGATAATTTTCGGCCGCAATACCGGCCTTGGTGAGTGCGTTGAACAGCGTTGATTTACCTACGTTAGGCAGGCCGACGATTCCGCATTTAAGACTCATTGGATTTTTTCTCTTTGGTATGCAGCTTCAACATCGCTGCTTCGGTTTTGCCGTCGCACAACAGCGGCCAGATCTCCAGACTCTTCGCAATCGCCACATCGATGACCGATTGCTCTTCGCTACGCGGCGGATGCAGCACATAGTCGGCCACCTCCTGCTCGCTGGCGGTGGTTTCCCGCGGATGCCCCACGCCCAGCCGCAAGCGCCAGAAATCACGGCTGCCCAGGCATTCGGCGATGTCTTTTAAGCCGTTGTGTCCGCTGCTGCCACCGCCCTGCTTCAATTTGGCGGCACCCGGCGGCAGATCAAGTTCGTCGTGGACGACCAATATTTCCGGCGGCGCAATTTTGTAAAAGGTCGCCAGCGCGGCGACCGCACGCCCGGAATTATTCATGAAGGTGGCTGGCAACAGCAGCCAGGTTTCAGCCGCGCCACTCACCCTGGCGACGCGCCCGTGAAACTTGGCGTCGTCACGCAGAGAGGCGCGCACCGTGCCCGCCAGCTGCTCAACCCACCAGAAGCCGGCGTTGTGACGCGTACGCTCGTATTTTTTGCCCGGGTTGCCGAGCCCGACGACCAGTCTCATGGATCACCGCTATCCGACGATTACATTGGACAAGAAAAAGCCCGCCATATTGCGCGCAACATGGCGGGCGGTAGGCATGCGCCTGGCTACGCTCAGGCCTTCTTGCCTGCGTCTTTCTTGCCGGCGTCTTTCTTGCCCGCATCCTTCTTGTCACCATCCTTCGCGGCAGCATCCAAAGCAGCCTGACCTGTGATCTCGGTCTTCGGCGCTGCCGTGGTTTCTTCCTCAACCACGGCGGCACGCGGCAGCTGCAGGTTGACGATCGCGGGATTGTCTTTCTTCAAGCGTGAAATCGGCTCAACGCCTTTCGGCATCTGCACGTCATTAATGTGCACCGAATGACCGATATCAAGCTTGGCGAGATCGACCGTGATGAATTCCGGCAGATCGTCAGGCAGACACTGGATATCGATTTCGTTGAAGACGTGGTTGACCAGCGCACCACCGACTTTGACGCCAGGGCAGATTTCCGCATTGATAAAATGCAGCGGCACCTTCATGTGGATCTTGTGGTTCTTGTCAACACGCTGAAAATCCACGTGCAGAACGATCTGGCGGAACGGGTGCATTTGCACGTCGCGCAACAGTACCTGCTGCTTACCACCGTCAATGTTCATATCAAGCACCGAGGCGTGGAACGCCTCCATTTTCAGATGACGGAACAACGCCTGATGATCCATTTCGATCGGCGTCGCCGCTTTGTCGGCGCCGTACACGATGCCCGGCACCTTGCCGGCAATGCGCATACGGCGGCTCGCACCCGTACCCTGCGCAGTGCGCGGAAAAGCTGTGAATTCGATTTTCATTTAAGTCCCCACTGTACGAATCGGCCGCGACCAGTCGATCCGGTTTCAAAATACGGCGTTCCTGCGATATTCCGCCTGACGCCGCGCCAAAAAATTATTCTACGAACAACGAGCTCACAGAATCCTCATTGCTGATGCGCAACATGGTTTCGGCCAGCAAGCCTGCAATCGAGATAACACGGATGCGCGGACACTGTGCGGCCTCCGCACTCAACGGAATCGTGTCGGTGACGACGATTTCATCCAGCGCCGAGTTGGCGATGCGTTCGATCGCCTTGCCAGACAGCACGGGGTGCGTGCAATACGCCAGAACTTTTTCAGCGCCACGCTCTTTAAGTGCACGAGCCGCTTCGCACAGCGTGTTTGCAGTGTCGACGAGGTCGTCGATGATGACGCAGGTACGACCTTCAATTTCACCGATGATGTTCATGACGGTGGCCACGTTCGGACGCGGACGCCGCTTGTCGATGATGGCGAGGTCGGCTTCCAGACGCTTGGCCAGCGCGCGCGCGCGCACCACACCACCGACGTCGGGGGACACCACCACCAGATTCTTGTAATTTTGTTTCCAGACATCGCCGAGCAAAATCGGACCGGAATAAATATTGTCGACCGGAATATCGAAAAAGCCCTGAATCTGTTCGGAGTGCAAGTCCATCGTCAGCACGCGGTCGACACCGACCGAATCGAGCATGTTGGCAACGACCTTGGCCGTAATCGGCACCCGCGCCGAGCTCGGGCGGCGGTCCTGACGCGCATAACCCATGTAGGGAATAGCGGCGGTTACCCTGCCGGCCGAGGCACGCTTAAGAGCGTCGACCAGCACCAGCACTTCCATCAGATTGTCGTTGGGCGGTGTGCAGATCGACTGCAGCACGAAAACATCCTTGCCGCGCACGTTCTCCAGCACTTCAACCATGACTTCGCCGTCACTAAAGCGACCGACCTTGGCTTTGCCGAGATGGATATTCAGATGTTTGACCACATCCGCAGCAAGTTTCGGCGTTGCACTACCAGTGAACACCATTAAGCGATCGTACGGCACAGTCACCCTTCCGAAAGCGAACCACGGTTTGAAAAAATGGCTGGGGAGGTAGGGATCGAACCTACGAATGCCGGAATCAAAATCCGGTGCCTTACCACTTGGCGACTCCCCAACACGTAAACACTGTCGCGCGGTGCACACGCACCGGCGGCGATAATCCAGTTACTGCCCCTGCGCCCGCATACCCCACAAAGGGTGGCGATCAAGGCCGCGCGCCACAATTCCGCGCATCGTCTGCGGCAAACCTGCCAGTACCTCGCGCGCTTCGGCTTCACTGCCGAATTCTGCAAATACGCACGCCCCAGAGCCGGTCATCCGAGCTGCACCACGCTGCTTGAGCCACGCAAGGTGCGCTGCGACTTCAGGATAATGCCTGCAAACCACCGCTTCGAGGTCGTTACGACCCGCTACAAACGAAAAGGGCGATATTGTAAGCGGAATCGAATCCCTAATCAAATCCTGATCTTGGAATATTCCCGCGGTCGCCACCCCGACCGGCGGCATCAGCACAACATACCACGCCGGCGGCAGTGCCAGCGGCGTTAATTCTTCGCCGACCCCGGTGGCCAGGGCCGACTCGCCGAAGATGAACACCGGCACATCAGCGCCGAGCGACAACGCCAGTGCTTGCAATTGCTGCGGCGGCCAATCGAGCTGCCACAATCGATTCAGGGCGATCAGTACCGTGGCCGCATCGGAACTCCCGCCACCCAGACCACCACCCAGCGGCAGCTGTTTGTCGACGGCGATATCGACCCCCAACGTCACGCCTGCGGCCTGCTGCAGCAGGCGCGCCGCGCGCACCGTGAGGTCGTCATTGGCGGCAACCCCGGGCAGCGCTGTGGTGCGCTCGATACGTCCATCGTGGCGCACCGTGAGATGGATCTGGTCGGCAAAATCAATGAAGCGAAATACCGTCTGCAACAAATGATAGCCGTCGGCGCGGCGACCGGTTACCAGCAGCGATAGATTCAGCTTAGCCGGGGCGGCAAACACAGACGGCGCATTCATGGCTGATCCAGCTCAAGACGGTCGATGACCAGACGCACTTGCGCGCCGGCGCCCGCCAACTCCAAACGCGCCGGCCGCACAGCCTCCGGCTCCGCATACTCGAAGGCGACATCCCAATCGGCCTGTCTGAGGCTGAGAATGCGACCACGCTCGTCACGCGTCAGCCCCTGTGCTGGCACCCCGGGGGCAATCTGGCCCAACACCCAATAGCGCAGACCGGCCAGCGGAAAGCGCCAGCCAAACGCAGTTTGCGTCAGCGATTCGATCGAAGCGGCGCGGTGCTGCTTTTGTTCGGCCGTAGTGAGCACGGCACCGCTACGATCCTGCCGCAGATGAGCCTGGGTCTGACCCAGCGGAGTGTTGAGCCAGATTTCGTCGGTACCACCGCCCTGCTTCCAACGAAGCGCGCTCGAAAACGCACTGTCACGGGAACGTACCGCCATGCGCCCGGAGAGCTCAAAACCCGTCGTGCTATCCGGCACGGGCGCCAGTGGATCACTGGCGCAGGCACCGAGCAGCAGCACCAGCAAACACACGCAGCATCGCAACATCAATGGCATGACACGATCCGCGCCGGACACGCTCAGGGAGAGAATTTCTTGACCGTGGCCAGCAGCAGTTCGTTGGCCGGGCTCTGCTTGAGCGCAACACTCCAAACCTTGCGCGCCTCATCCTGACGCCCGACAACCCACAGCACTTCGCCAAAATGAGCCGCAATCTCGGCATCGGCACGCAACTCATGGGCACGCCGCAGGAAAGTCAGCGCCGTATCGTTTTGCCCCATGCGGTAGAGCACCCAGCCCATGCTGTCGAGAATAAAAGGATCCTCGGGCGCGAGCTTCAGCGCCTGCTCGATCAATGTGTAGGATTCCTGCAGGCGCTCGTTGCGATCAGCAAAAGTGTAGCCCAGCGCGTTGTAGGCATGCGCATGGTCCGGTTTGATCTGGATAACCTTACGCAAGCTCGTTTCGAGTATATCGAGACGCTCGAGTTTTTCCGCCAGCATGGCGTAGTCATAGAGCAGTTCGGGCGAGTTTGGATTCGCCGCAACGGCACGACCGAGGAGATCGAAAGCGCCTCGCACGTCATTGGCGTCGCGCAGCAATTGCGCCTCGACCAGGGTGAACTGCATGCGTTCTTGCGGGTTGCGTCCGGCGCCTTGCAGATAGCTACGTGCATCAGCCATGCGGCCCTGTTTGACGAGCACGCCGGCATAACGGGCGCGCGACGGCACGAACTGTTCACCACTGACCTCCCCGTACCACTTCAGCGCTTCCTCAAAAAGTTTGGCCTCTTCGGCAGCCTGCCCCAGATAAAAACGTACCGCGTCGGGATCTTTGTAATCGTTGTCGAGCGCATGCTGCAAGAGCTTGCGGGCGTCATCCACATCACCCAGCTGCAACGAGAGCAAGCCCACCGCGAGCGACACGTCCGGATTATTCGGAAATTCCTGCCGCAGCTTTTGAAACTCTGCGCGCGCCTGTGGATACTGGGTATCCGAAACCAACAGACGCGCATAGTTGAGACGAACGTCCATCGCCGCCGGATTGCGTTTAAGGAAATCAGCGAAAAAAGCCAGCGCCTCGCCATTACCACCACGCTGCTGCAACAGGCTACCGACAAACAACGCAGCCTGTTCCCAATCCGGACGCAGATTCAGCGCCTCACGCGCCTCAGCGAGCGCCAGCGGCAACTGCTCGGCTGCAACCGCAGCCTGCGCGATGCTGAAATGCGCTTCAGCCAGCTTCGGATAGGGTTTAGCCAGATTTTGCATAAGCTGCAACACCGCAGCCTTATCAGGATGGCGTCCGAGTAACGGATTCAACTGCATGAAGGCTTGTCCGACATTCTCTTTGTCAGCCGCAAGCGACTTCTCAAGGTGCGGCTGGGCGTCAGCCAGGCGCGCCTGGTTGATCATCAGTCCCGCCACCACCTGACGCGCCTGTTGCGACTCGGGGTCAGCGGCCAGCCAGATGCCGGCGGCTTCCAGCGCGGCACCGACAAAACGTCCGTTCCACGCCGCCTCGGTCGCCCGCTGCGCGATGCGCGGGTCTCGCGTCTCGCGTGCCAGCTCGAGGTAAGACTGCACCGCGACATTGATCTGGCCGCGCTGCAAGGCAATATCGGCGAGCAACAATCTGAAGAGTATGGGCTGGCTCAGCTCGATCTTCGGCAGCACCGGATTGCT
>CAIWNB010000398.1 GCA_903913965.1 uncultured beta proteobacterium | reverse complement strand
CGCCCGTCGGCGACGTGCGCACGTAGAGTGGCATCTTCACGAAAGCCCAGAAATTTTTTCGCTACGTCGATCACCTGCGGATCGATATCGACGGCATCAATCACAGCTTCCGGATAATGCTTGCGCAAAAACATCGGCACGGTGCCGCCGCCCACACCGACCACCAGCATACGCCGCGGCGTTCCGGCCAGCGCCAGCCCGACGAAGGCCGAGCGCGTGTATTGCAACACCAGATGATCCGGGTCACCGGGCTTGACCACACTTTGTCGTGGCCCGCTGCGCCCGAAACGCAAGGTGCGCACGCCAGCCGCATCCTCGGTAATGGTGATGGTGCCGAACATCGCCTCGCGTTCGTGCACCAACTGGTCGGCGGACCAGACGGCCCCAGAGAACAGACAGCAGAACAGAAACACGGCGTAACTGCGATAACACAAGCGCATGATCCCCCCTTTGTTTAATGCCCCAGCTACTCCGCGCGGCCCTCTGCTTCGCGAATGAGCCGTCCCCATTTGGGCATTTCCGATTTCATCAACGCCGTAAGCTGCTCCGGCAGGACACCGGCGGGTTCGGCTCTAGCGGCCAGCCCCAAAACCATCGATGCATGGCATCGCATCAGCAACTCAATTCAGGGTCAGGCCGGCGTCTTTGATCGCCTGCGACCAGCGCGTGATTTCGCTTTGCATATAACGACCAAAATCCTGCGGCGACGTCACCTGCGGTTCGATACCGAGTGCGGCGATCTGCTCGCGATAATCATTGGCTTTGGAAATTTCCACCATTTCGCGATTAAGACGGTTGACGATCGCCGTCGGCAGATTGCGTGGCGCCGACAAACCGTACCAGGTCACCACATCCATCCCCGTCACCCCGGCCTCGGCCAGCGAGGGGATATCGGGGGCCAATGCCGAGCGCCGCGCACTCGACACACCCAACGCGCGCAAGCGGCCGTTACGCGCATACGGCAGCGAAGTGCCTATGGTCACCATCGTGAAATGCACTTCACCCGCCAATGCAGCGGTCAACGCCGGCCCGGTACCCTTGTAGGGCACGTAGTTGAAACGCAGGCCTGCCAGCGTGGCGAGCGAGGCGGTTCCCAGATGACCGATGCCGCCGGTGCCGGTGGTGCTGACGTTGAGCTGATCGGGTTTGGACTTCGCATAAGCGATGAACTCCTTCACCGTATTCACCGGCAGCGTTGGATGCACGGTCAGCATGAACGGCGTGTAGGCGAGGAGCCCGATCGTGCTGAAGTCACGAATCGCATCGTAGGGCAGCTTGCGCTCCCACGCCGAGGTCATCGCAAACGAGGCGGTAGCAAACAACAAGGTGTAGCCATCAGGCGGACTCTTGGCCGCGATATCGGCACCGATCACGCCGGCCGCCCCTGGACGGTTGTCAATGACAAAAGGCTGGCCGAGTCGATCAGCGGCACGCTGACCAAAGATACGTGCCACGGTATCGGAACCGCCGGGCGGAAACAGCACGAGCAGCCGAATCGGCCGTTGCGGATAATTAGAAGCAGCATTCGCCGACGTATTCGCTGATACATCGGCGGCCTGCGCCATCGCGCACCAGCCGCATTGCAATAGACCAATCAGTATTGCGCACAGCTTAAGCACGGGCCACCTCCTGTTACTGACTCCACCGCTTTATTACTTGATTACTTGCAGACAGAGACGATGGCCTGGAGAAAACCATCGCCCCGCCGCCCTCCTCCATCAAGGATGGAGGGCGACTGCTGCTACAACACGCCGCAAACTAACAGCAGTGACTAACGCTCAACCGTCGCCGCTTCAACCTTGTAGTGCTCATCAAGGCCGATCAGGTCTTCGCATTCCTTGCGCCACTTGATCATGTTGTCCGGATCAAGACCGCTGCGACCGGTTTCCATGAACGATTTGACCACCGTCTTCATCGCATTCATCGCCGGACACAGGAGCTGCGTCGGATAGGTGCCCATCTTGTAACCCATGTCCTCGTATTCCTGACGCGAGCGCACGGGGCGCTTGATACGGTTGCCTTCGCTCACCACATAAACGACGGGGCCGTTGATTTCCTTCGGCGCCAGACGCATTTCTTCCTCGTTGTTCGGAAAGCACATGATCATCTCGGCACCCGCCTCCAGATAGGCATTGGCGCGCTTTACGCCCTCGGCAAAGCCGCTGGTCGCCATGCAATCGGTACGGCCCATGATGACGAAATCAGGATTGGTCTTCGCCGCCACGGCGTATTTAATCTTGTCGACCATCTCCTCGACCGACACGGTGTGCTCGACATATTTGTGATAATGCGCGCGCTTCGGGAAAATCTGGTCTTCGATGTGCATACCGGCAATGCCGGTGCGTTCGAGCTCGCGCACTGAACGCATGACGTGCAGCGGCTCGCCAAAGCCGGTGCCGGCATCGACGAACACCGGGATTTTCACAGCCGAGGTGACGTAATGGCACAGCATCGCCAGTTCGGTCAGCGTCATCAGCGGTTCGCTGATCGCCGTACCCACACCGGCCTGGTAACCACCGATGTGCACGCACTCAACCCCCATCGACTCACAGACGCGTGCCGACAGCGGATCGTAAACACCCAGCGCCTGGATATAACCGGGCTTTGCCAGCAACTGGCGGAAACGTGCGGGACCGTTCAACTGACTCATCTTGACTCTCCTTTTCAGTGTTACGTCACAATTATTGTGCCCCCTGGCCTGCACCTGATGCAGCGCCAGGGAGATCACTCATTCAACCTTGATGCCGGCATCCTTGATAATTTTGTCCCACTTCGCGTGTTCGTTTCGAAGAAACGCCGTGAACTGTTCAGGCGAGTTGCTGACGGCAATTTCGTCGCCCAGCTGCACCAGCCGCGCCTTGATCTCCGCCGTCTGCAGAATTTTGGCGATTTCCGCATGCATACGTGCAACGATCTCGCGCGGCGTGGCCGCCGGCGCCACCATCGCAATAAATAAACCCGCTTCATATCCGGGCAGTGTTTCAGCAATCGCTGGCACCTCCGGTAACAAGGCCGAGCGTTTAGGACTCGATACACCCAGCGCGCGCAAACGCCCCGTGTTGATATAGGGCAGCATGGGCCCAATGGCGCCGAAGAACAGTTGTACCTGGCCGCCGACGGTGTCAATCAGCGCAGGGGCATTGCCTTTGTAAGGGATCGCATTAGTGCGGATGCCGGCACGGCGGTTAAAGAGTTCAGTGGCCAGATCACCCACCGACGTGGTACCCGCCGAGGCGTAATTAATTTCACCAGGCCGCGTTTTTGCCAGTGCGATGAATTCCTTCACCGATCGCGCCGGCAAGGACGGGTGCACCACCATCAACTGCGGCAGCCAGGCAATCTGCGTCACGCCAGTGAAATCGCGCAACGGGTCATAAGGTGTGGTGCGCGACAATAGCGGCGTGGTGAGAAAGGTGCTCGCCATCATCAGAAAGGTATAACCGTCGGCTGCCGCTCTGGCCACGTATTCGGTTCCGGCCACGCTGTTTACACCCGGCCGGTTTTCAACAATCATCGGCTGCCCGTAAACCTCCGTGAGCTTTTGCGCGATGGAACGAGTGACGATATCAAGATTGCCACCGGCGGCGATCGGAATGACGAGGCGCACCGGCTTCTGCGGCCATTGCTGCGCAGTGGCAACCGATGCGTAAACCGCAAGCAAAACTGCCAGCGCTGTAACGATCCGCCTCAAGATCTCTCCGTTCATGTCCGCCGGAAAATGATTGTTGTCGAGCTGCGCCGACGCATCAACCACGGGCCCGGCGGCACGACGGATGCATATTCGAACGGAACGGCAACGCGTTTGACAAGCTTGCAACGCTTATTCATCATCGCGCCTGTCTTTTTTGCAAAAGCCGCTGGCGATTATAACCGCATCTCCGCGAACCCAGCGCGCGCCACTACCCAAGGAAACTCCATTGAGAAGCATCACCCGCGAACTCGCGCGCTTCGCTCATACCTCGCGCTACGATGCCTTGCCGCCAGCAGTACGGCGCGAGGGTGTACGCGCCTTCGTCAACTGGGTTGGCTGTGCAGCCGGCGGTTCGCGCGAAGGGAATGTCGCGCATGTGCTGGCGTTACTCGACGAGTTCAATGGCGCACGCGACAGCAGCGTGGTGGGGCACGCCATCAAGCTCGATCTTCTGAATGCGGCCTTCATCAACACCATGAGTTCAGCGGCGGTGGCATTCAATGACACGCATTTCGCCACGGTCGCCCATCCGACCAGCCCGGTGGCCGGTAGCTTGCTGGCGCTGGCCGAACGACAGGCAATGAGCGGCGTCGAGTTTTTGCATGCACTGATACTCGGTGTCGAGATCCAGTGCCGCGTCGGCAACATTCTTTTCACGCCGCCGGCGGAATGCAATATCGGTCTGTCGATGGCCGGACTCGTCGGCGGTATCGGCGCGGCGGTGGCTGCAGCCCACGTCATGGGCCTTGATGAAACCGGTATCGCCACCGCCATCGGCCACGCCGCGAATCAGGCTGCCGGTCTGCGCGAATCACACACCACCATGGGCAGCCAGTTCACCCCGGGACACACGGCACGCTGCGGCCTAATGTCGGCCTTGCTGGCGGCGCGCGGCTTCACCTGCTCGGACACCATGATCGAAGGTACAAAAGGTTTCGGTGTCTCGTTCGCGAGCAACCCGAACATGGAAGCAGCGGTCGAGGGCCTCGGCAAGACCTTTGAAATTTCAACGCTGGCTTACAAACCCTATCCCTGCGGCTTCGTCGTGCACCCGGTAATCGATGCCTGCCTCGATCTGGCGCGCGCACACACGTTTAACCCGGAGGATATTGCGCGTATCGAACTCACGGTCAGTCCGCTGGCGGCGAAACTCGCCGACCGCGCCGAACTGACCGATCGCAACCAGACGCTGGTCAGCCTGCAGCACTGGGCGGCGGCCTCGGTGATTTGCAAAATCGCCGGTCTCGCGCAAATGGACGACGCCATCGTGCATGACACCTCAGTGGCACGACTGCGGCGCAAGGTCACTCTCGCGAGTGCGACGAAATTCGGCGCGGAAACCGCCTCTGCACGTATCGTCATGAACGACGGCCGGCTGTTTGAAACGCATATCGAACATTGCCGTGGTAGCGTCGGCCGTCCGCTTACCGACGACGAACTGTCGGAAAAAACACGCGCCCAGTGCGACCTGATTTACGCGCCGGAAAAAACCAGGCAGCTGCTCGAAGCCGCCTGGCGCATCGAACAATCCGCGGCGGTCGGTGATTACGCCAGCTCACTGGCACGGCAGGACGCAAAATGACTAAAAAAATCGCCGTCATCGCCGGCGCTTCCGGGCTCATCGGCCGGCGCATTGCCGACCAATTGATGACCGATGGCGGCTGGAATGTCATTGGTCTCGCCCGTCGCGGGCAAACGCGATCCGGCATGCAATGGCTCGCCGTCGATCTGGCCGACCGAGTGGATGTCGATGCGAAACTCAGCGGCCTGCAGGCCACGCATATCTTTTATGCGGCGCGCTACGATCACCCGGTCGAGGGCAAGACCGAGGATGTCGAGACCAATACGCGCATGCTGAAAAATCTCGTCGCAGTGATCGAAGCCGGCGGCGCCCTTGAACACGTGCATGCCCTGCACGGCAGCAAATGGTACGGCCATCAACTCGGGCCGGTAAAACTGCCGCTCGAAGAAGATAAAAGCGCACGCTCGCCAAACGACAATTATTATTTTGAGCAGGACGCCTTTCTGCGCGCGCATAGCGCCGGCAAAGCCTGGGGTTATTCCTCATCGCGTCCGCACGCCTTCTGCGATCCCGCGGTCGATCTGCCACGCTCAATCGGCCTCGTCATCGCCGTTTACGCCGCAGTCCAGCGTGAACTCGGTCTGCCGCTCGACTTTCCGGGCAACGCCACCGGCTATCAAGCGCACACACAATTCACCGATCTGGGCGTACTGGCGCGCGCCATCGTCTGGATGGCGACCGAGCCGCGCTGCCGCAATCAGGCTTTCAATGTGGTCAACGGCGACAATCCGCGCTGGTGCGAAATCTGGCGTCAATATGCCGGCTGGTTCGGCATGCAGGAAGGCACACCGCGTACCATCAAACTTGCCGATTACATGGCAGACAAAGGGCCCGTGTGGGACGCCGTGGTGAAAAAACACAGCCTCAAGGCGCCACCGCTCGACAAGGTCGCGCTGTGGGCTTACGGCGATTACCAGTTCCGTCCCGACTGGGATGTATTCTCGTCGATGCAGAAGGCGCGCACGCTGGGCTTTAACGAGCATCTCGATTCATTCACCATGTTCTCGCGCCAATTCGAAAACTATCGGCGCGAAAAAATCATTCCGTAATCCGCTGCATTCGCGCGGCTGCGCGAGTCACGCCACCGTTTAAACAAGTCCATAGGAGTCTGTCATGTTCGCACCGCCCACCATCATCCAAACTGAAGTCTTCGCGCGCCTGCCCGACCGCCTGCATTGCAGCCGCCCCTCGGCATGGGTGGCGGCACGCCAATACGACAAACTCGGTTCTTTCCTCGAAGGCCCCTCGTTTGATCGCGAAGGTAATCTGTATTGCACCGACATTCCCTATGGGCGCATTTTCCGCGTCTCGCCGAAGGGAGAATTCGAGGTCGTGGCCGAATACGACGGCGAACCCAATGGGCTCAAGATCCATAAGGACGGCCGCATTTTTCTGGCGGATCACCGCAAGGGCCTGCTGCAACTCGATCCGAAGAGCGGCAAGATCACGCCGATTCTGGAGTCCGCCAACTCGGAGGGCTTCCGCGGTCTGAACGACATGATCTTCGCGAAGAACGGCGACCTTTATTTCACCGATCAGGGGCAAACCGGTTTGCAAGACCCGACCGGACGGGTCTACCGTCTGCGCGCCGACGGTACGTTGAACTGCCTGATGCGTAACATCCCCAGCCCCAACGGTATCGCCCTCGACAAGGATGAACGCAATCTCTATGTGAATGTCACGCGGGCCAACGCCGTCTGGCGTCTGCCGCTGCTTGCCTCGGGCGAAGTCACCAAGGTTGGTCTCTTCCTGCAACTCTCCGGTGGTCATGGCGGCCCCGACGGTCTCGCGGTGGATGAAACCGGCGGCCTCACCGTGGCCCACGCCGGCTTCGGCAGCGTGTGGATGTTCGACAAGATGGGTGAACCGGTCTATCGCATCAAATCCTGCGCCGGCCATGCCACCACCAACATCGCCTTCGGCGGCGCCGACCGCAAAACGCTCTTCATTACCGAATCGTCCTCGGGTCAGATATTGATGGCGAAAGTGCCGGTGGCCGGCGGCGTGCTGTATTCGCATCAGTAGGTAAAGCTGCGCCCCGTTCCCGGCATACGCTGCGCGACTTCCGGGCTACAGATACAGCCCCTCACATCGGAGGGAGAGCAGCCTTGTATTGAATAACGCGTGGCGGTGCGAGTCGGAGCACTGACCTGCGTAATAGAACTTCTGGCGCGGAGAGAACGCACGACGCTCCGGAAAAAGCATGCACGGATCGCCATCCGTTGTAAGGAATCGCTACCCTGCCCGACTACCCCTCGTCCGGTGTTCTGCAAGCGCAGACACCGGACGCAGCAACGCGTACGGACTGCAATCATCGCACCCGTACCATTTCAAACTTTGAAGAGGGGTTTTGTATGAAAAATCTGATCACGATGCTATTTGCCGGCTATGTAGCTGTTGCGATGTCGGGCGCTCTTGCCGCGGACAACATGGCCAAAGACGGCATGATGAAAAAAGAAGAGATGAAGAAGGACGCCATGGTGAAAGACGGCATCATGAAAAAGGATGAAATGAAAAAGGACAGCATGGCGAAAGAGGGCATGATGAAGAAAGAAGAGCAGAAAAAATAACGCACTCGCGTGATAAATCCGGCGCGGCGGCTGGCAAGCCCGCCGTGCCGGGTGCAACCCTTTGCGTGTAAAGCGGCAGGAACGCGCATGCCGACGCCGTGCCATAATCTTCACCAGTGCGGTTCAGCCGAACCGCCACAGAAAAAACACCCGGAGGAGAATATGGGCACACGCAGAGATTTCATGAAAACGGCAGCGGCTGCCGCAGGTGTTGTATTTACCGGCTGTAACGTTCCGGGCATGGCGCATGCGCAAGGTGCGCGCAAACAGACCATCATCAATGGTCGCCGCATCAAGACCATCGACATTCACGCCCATTGCGTGATACCGGAAGCGGTCGCGGCAACAGGGCGCGATCCGAAGACCATATTGGCCGGCACCACGCGGGGCTCTGACGAGCTCTTCATCGGCGCCGAACCGCGCCTGCGTGCGATGGACAGCCAGGGCATCGACATCGAGGCACTCAGCATCAATCCGACCTGGTATGGCCTCGAACGCGAGATGGCCGCCAAAGTCGTGCAGTTGCAGAACGAAAAGCTCGCCGAGTTATGCGCAGCACATCCGGACCGCTTCGTTGCCTTTGCCTCGCTGGCACTACAGCATCCCGACCTTGCGGTGCAGCAACTCGAAACCGCAGTCAAGAAATACAACATGCGCGGCGCGGCCATCGGTGGCAATGTCGGTAACGACGAATTTGCCAACCCGAAATTCAATCCGGTATGGGCGAAGGCCGAAGAACTGGGCGTGCTGCTCTTTATCCATCCGTCGAGCCCGCCGGAACTCGCTAATCGTTACAAGGGTAACGGCTGGCTCTCGAACGCCATCGGCAATCCGCTCGACACCACCATCGCGCTCTCACATCTGATTTTCGAAGGCACCCTCGACAAATTTCCGGGTCTGAAAATCTGCTCCGCACACGGCGGCGGCTTTCTCGGTTCGTATGCGCCGCGTTCAGACTACTCATGCATGGTGTCACCGTCCGGCTGTAATCCCAACATCAAGCTGAAGAAAAAGCCCACCGAGTATCTGCGCCAGATGTATTTCGATACGCTGGTATTCACGCCCGAGGCACTGCGCCATCTCGCCGCTGAAGTCGGCGTCAGTCAACTGATGCTGGGCACAGACTACCCCTTCCCCTGGCAGGACAAGGGGGTCGAGCACATCATGGCATCGCCCTTTACCGACGAGGAACGGATCGCCATGTTGAGCACCACCGCGGCGAAATTGATGGGCATCAAACTCTAAACGTTGACACACTCAGGTCCGTCGCGCCCAACCGTAAAAGGCGCGACGGAAATGACATGTCCGCAGAATCTGAAGGGAAATTATTACCGCATTGGCAATGACGACAAGACCGCTGACGCGGCAAGCAGTGGCCGTCACAATTACTCGGGCTCGATACCGGCAGCGCGCGCCACCTTCGCCCACTTTTCCATTTCGCTTTTGATATTGGCCGCCAGCTGTTCCGGCGGAATACCCCCCATCTCGACGCCCTCGGCAGCAAAGCGTTCGCGGATCGCCGGCAGCTTCAGCACAACATTAACCTCCTTCACCAGACGCGCAACGATGGCAGGCGGTGTACGCGCCGGCGCACTCAAACCGTTCCAGGTGATCTGCTCGAAACCCGGCAGGCCGGACTCCGCCACCGTCGGCACATCGGGTGCAGCGATCGAGCGTTTGGCGCTGGTCACCGCGAGAGCGCGCAGCTTGCCGGCCGAGACCAGCTGCGTGACCGTTGCAATCGGTCCGAAATACAGCTGCACCTGATTGCCAAGCAGCGCTGCAAGCGCAGGCCCGCCGCCCTTGAACGGCACGTGCACCATATCTATCCCGCTCATGGACTTTAACAATTCGACGCCCAGCTGAGTCGGCGTGCCGTTGCCACCAGACGCAAAATTCAGCGTGCCGGGTTTCGACTTCGCCAACGCGATCAGCTCTTTGATATTGGTCACCGGCAACGCAGGTGGCACCACGATCAGATTTGGATAATAAGTGAGCATGGTGACCGGGGCGAAATCACGCACGGCGTCGAAGGGCACGTTTTTATACACGCTCGGAAAAATCGTGATCGAAGACGGCAGCAACAACAGCGTGTAGCCGTCGGGCGCGGCCTTGGCGACCATATCGGTGCCCAACATACTGCCAGCACCGGGCCGGTTATCAATCACCATCGGTTG
>CAIWNB010000397.1 GCA_903913965.1 uncultured beta proteobacterium | reverse complement strand
GCGCAAGCGGTTGCAGCCCTTGCCTACGGCACCGCGACCATACCGGCCGTCGATAAAATTGTCGGTCCCGGGAATGCTTATGTAGCCGCCGCCAAGCGTCGCGTTTTTGGCATGGTTGGTATCGACATGGTCGCCGGCCCGTCGGAAATCCTCATCATCTGTGATGGCTCGACGGACCCCGACTGGATCGCCATGGATATGTTTTCGCAGGCTGAGCACGATGAACTCGCGCAGGCGATTTTGCTCTCCCCTGACGCCGCTTTCATCGATCGCGTTGCGGCGAGCATTGAACGCCAGTTGGCGGGCATGCCGCGCCACGCGGTGATCCGCGCCGCTCTTGAGAATCGTGGTGCCTTGATTCAGGTGCGTGATCTGGACGAGGCCTGCGCCATCTCCAATCGCATCGCGCCGGAACATCTTGAGTTGTCGCTGGCAGACGCCGAAAGCTGGTTGCCCAAAATACGCAATGCCGGCGCGGTGTTTATTGGCAGCCACACCTCGGAAGCGCTCGGCGATTACTGTGCCGGCCCCAATCATGTGCTGCCGACCTCGCGCAGTGCGCGGTTTTCCTCGCCGCTCGGCGTCTATGATTTTCAAAAGCGCACGAGCGTCATTGCGGTGTCGCCGCGCGGTGCGCAAAGCCTGGGTGCCGTCGCCGCCGAACTGGCGCGCGGCGAAGGGCTGACGGCGCACGCACAGTCTGCTGAATATCGGATGAAGTGAGCCCAGCATGAGCCAATACTGGAGCAAGGTGGTGCATGGATTGACGCCTTACGTGCCGGGCGAGCAGCCCAAGCTGCCGAATCTCGTCAAGCTAAATACCAATGAAAATCCGTACGGCCCGAGCCGTCGTGTGCTCGACGCCTTGCGTGCCGAAGTCGGAGACTCGCTGCGTCTTTACCCCGACCCGGGTAGTGACAAATTACGTGCTGCGATCGCCACGCGTCATGGATTGACTGCTGACCAAGTGTTTGTCGGTAATGGTTCCGACGAGGTGCTGGCCCATGTCTTTCTGGCCTTGCTGAAAAAAGAGGCGCCGCTTTTATTTCCTGATATCACCTACAGTTTTTATCCGGTGTATTGCGGACTGTATGGGATCGATTATGTGCAGGTGCCGCTGGGTGAGGCGTTCGAAATCAAAGTCGACGATTACCTGCGGCCGAACGGCGGCATTATTTTCCCCAACCCGAATGCGCCGACCGGACGCTTGGTGCCGGTCGCGGAGATTGAGCGGTTGTTGCAGGCCAATACCGCCTCGGTGGTGGTGATCGATGAAGCCTACGTTGATTTCGGTGGCGTCTCTTGCGTGTCGCTGGTCAAGCAATACCCGCAACTTCTCGTGACGCACACACTGTCGAAGTCGCATGCGCTGGCCGGCTTGCGGGTTGGCTACGCGACGGGACACCCGCAACTCATCGAGGCGCTCAACCGCGTGAAGGACAGTTTCAACTCCTACCCGCTCGATCGTTTTGCGCAGGCCGGCGCTACCGCGGCGATGGAGGACGAGGACTATTTCGCCGGTATTTGCGAGAAGGTGGCCGCGACGCGGAGTGCGCTGGTTGCCGACCTGCAGACGATGGGTTTCGATGTGCTGCCTTCGGCGGCGAATTTTATTTTCGCCCGTTTCCCCGGACGTGACGGCGCCGACATCGCAGCGAAATTGCGCGAACGCAGTATCATCGTGCGACATTTTCGTAATCCCCCGCGTGTTTCACCGTACCTGCGCATCACGGTTGGCACCGACGAGCAATGCGCGGGTTTGGTCGATGCCTTGCGCGAAATCGTTTATACTCATTTAAACAAATAGTTATTTGAGGTCGCGGATATCATGGCACGGCAGGCACAGATCAACCGCAATACCAATGAAACGCAGATCAGCGTTGCCCTCGATCTTGATGGCAGCGGCAGGTCCGCGCTGGCAACCGGCGTGCCCTTCCTTGACCACATGCTCGACCAAATCGCGCGCCACGGCGTGTTTGATCTTGATGTGAAGGCGGCGGGCGATCTGCATATCGACGCGCATCACACGGTTGAAGACATCGGTATCACAATCGGTCAGGCGTTTGCCAAAGCAGTCGGTAATAAAAGCGGTGTGCGCCGCTATGGCCATGCCTATGTGCCGCTGGATGAGGCGCTGTCGCGCGTGGTGGTAGACCTTTCCGGCCGGCCCGGCCTGGTCTGCAAGGTGGATTTTGTGCGTGCGCGCATTGGTGAGTTCGACGTCGATCTGATGCACGAATTTTTCCAGGGTTTCGTTAATCACGCGCTGGTCACCCTGCATATCGATAACCTGCGTGGCGACAATGCTCACCATCAGGCGGAAACGGTGTTCAAGGCGTTCGGACGGGCGTTGCGCATGGCGGTGGAAATCGACCCGCGTACGCAGGGCGTGCCTTCGACCAAAGGCAGTCTTTAATCCACCTTTGTACTCGGGACGCTAGGCAAAATCATGGCTGATATCGCCGTCATCGATTATGGGATGGGCAATCTGCGTTCGGTCGCCAAGGCGATCGAGCACGTTGCGCCGGGGCGCACCGTTTGTGTGACCGATGACCCATTGGAGGTCGAGCGTGCCGGCCGGGTGGTTTTTCCGGGGCAGGGCGCGATGCCTGATTGCATGCGCGAGCTCGATGCCCGTGGCCTGCGTTCCGCGGTGATGGCGGCCGCTGCCAACAAGCCGTTTCTTGGCATCTGTATTGGGCTGCAGATGCTCTTCGAGCGCAGTGAAGAGGGCGACGTCCCTGGACTGGGCTTGTTCCATGGTCGCGTGCGGCGGTTTTCCGCGGCTTCCATGGTCGACGCTGCTGGTGCGCGCCTTAAGGTTCCTCATATGGGATGGAACCGTGTGCGCCAGCTGAGGGCGCATCCGCTGTGGGACGGCATTGAGGATGGCGCGCGCTTTTATTTCGTGCACAGTTATTACGTTGATACCGCCGACCAGGCGCTGGTCACCGGGGAGAGCGACTACGCCCACCCGTTTACCTGTGCGATTGCGCGGGACAACGTTTTCGCCGTTCAATTCCATCCTGAAAAAAGTGCTGCTGCCGGACTGCGTCTACTGGCCAACTTTGTGGGCTGGCAGGCGGTTGGCGGCGGGGATGGTCGCTGAAAATGTCATCTTTGGCGCACGTTCAGCTCGCACTAGGCGTAAGCAAATTACGTGGTGTATGATGAGCGCACCTTCGTCAGATGTGTTGTCGACCCTCATTCCAATTAGCGTCACCATCGCATAAAACGGTTGCCGCTTTCGCGACATACATTCCCTTTCCCTGAAATCCTATAGTGACTACGCAGTATGCTGATCATCCCGGCGATTGATCTTAAAGACGGCAAGTGTGTGCGCCTGAAACAGGGCGACATGGACGATGCCACAATTTTTTCAGATGACCCGGCGGCTATGGCCGAGCAGTGGGTCCGGCAGGGCGCGCGTCGCCTGCACGTGGTCGACCTCAACGGTGCCACCGTCGGCAAGCCAAAAAATCAGGCCGGCATCCGCGCCATACTTGAGGGCGTAAACGGTGCCATACCGGTGCAGCTCGGCGGCGGCATCCGCGATCTCGATACCATCGAGCATTATCTCGATCTGGGCGTCAGCTATGTCATCATCGGCACCGCTGCGGTCAAGACGCCGGGGTTTTTACGTGATGCCTGCAGCGCGTTTACCGGACACGTTTACGTCGGCCTGGATGCGCGCGATGGCAAAGTGGCCGTCGATGGCTGGTCCAAATTGACCGGCCACGATGTGGTTGATCTGGCGAAAAAGTTTGAGGAGTATGGTGCCGAGGCACTGATCTATACCGATATCGGGCGCGACGGCATGCTCACCGGCGTCAATATTGAAGCCACGGTTGCGCTCGCCAGACAACTGACGATGCCGATCATTGCCAGCGGCGGTGTGGCTAACCTGGATGATGTCACGGCGCTGAGCAAGGTTGAGTCGGAAGGCATCATGGGTGCGATTACCGGTCGCGCGGTCTATCAGGGTACCCTTGATTTTTCCGCGGCGCAGAAACTGGCCGACGAACTGTCGGAAAAAAAGGGCAAGGCGTGACGCTTTAGGCGTAAGGCTTGCGGTGCGACTTCACGTTTTGCCGTTCAACTGCTTTGGTTTCTTGCACCTAATTTTTCTCCCTTAAGTCTGCACAGCCCATGGCACTTGCCAAGCGCATTATTCCCTGTCTCGACGTCAAAGCCGGCCGTGTGGTCAAGGGCGTTAATTTCGTTGGTCTGCGTGACGCCGGCGATCCGATCGAGGTCGCGGCGCGTTACGACCAGCAAGGGGCTGATGAACTGACCTTTCTCGACATTACGGCGAGTAGTGATGACCGTGATCTCATTTTGCCGATTATCGAGGCGGTTGCCGCGCAGGTGTTTATTCCACTCACCGTCGGTGGTGGTGTGCGCACCGTAGCGGATGTGCGGCGCTTGCTGAACGCTGGCGCCGATAAAGTCAGCATCAATACCGCGGCGGTGCAGAACCCGCAGTTGGTCGCCGAGGCCAGCGCGCGTTACGGTGCGCAGTGTATTGTTGGTGCGGTGGACGCGCGCCGCGTACCCGGCGAGGGTGTGCCACGCTGGGAGGTTTTTACGCACGGCGGCCGCACGCCGACCGGTCGCGACGCCATCGAATGGGGGCGCGAATTGCAGACGCTGGGTGCGGGTGAAATCTTGCTAACGAGCATGGATCGTGATGGGACTCGCATCGGTTTTGATCTTGAGCTCACGCGCGCGTTTGCCGATGCACTTGAGATTCCGGTGATTGCCAGCGGCGGGGTTGGCAGCCTGGAGCACTTGGCTGACGGGGTTTCGCTGGGGCACGCCGACGCTGTGCTGGCGGCCAGTATTTTTCATTATGGTGAATACACCGTTCTGCAGGCCAAACAACTGATGGCAGCGCGCGGTATCGAAGTCAGGTTGTAAGCGGCCAGCGGCCGGGAGCGCAGAGGGTTAGGCCCGCCTGCCTTGCGAACCGCCAGCGGGGCCGCTCAGCGTCGCCCCTGATTACGGTATGCTGGCGCTACAAGTGATGGATAAGAGAGTATGGCAATGATGTCCGACCAATGGCTCGAAGAAATACAGTGGACGCAGGAAGGTCTGGTGCCGGCGATCGCCCAGGACGCGGCAAGCGGCCGGGTCGTGATGTTTGCATGGATGAACCGCGAGTCACTGCGCAAGACGCGGGAAACCGGAGAGGCGCATTACTGGTCACGTTCGCGCGGCAAACTCTGGCACAAGGGCGAGGAGTCCGGCCATGTACAGAAGGTCTCCAGCATACGCATTGATTGCGACGCGGATGTTGTTTTGCTGGGGATTGAACAGGCTGGAGGCATCGCCTGTCACACCGGCCGGGAAAGCTGTTTTTATCGGGAACTCGCTGACGGCGGGTGGATCAACAAGGACGCGGTTTTAAAAGATCCGCGGGAGATATACAAATGATTGATACGGAAATCCTGCGGCGTCTTTCGACGACGATTGCTTCGCGCCAAGGTGCTGCGCCCAAGAGTTCCTATGTGGCCAGCTTGTTTGACAAGGGGCACGATGCGATTTTGCGCAAGGTCGGAGAAGAGTCGGTCGAAACACTGCTGGCGTCCAAGGACGGTGATAAACTGCACGTGGTGCGCGAAACCGCAGATCTATGGTTTCACAGCATGGTTTTGTTGGCTTGGCACGGACTTAGCAGTGACGACGTGCTCGCCGAACTGGAGCGTCGTGAGGGTATTTCGGGTATTGATGAAAAAGCCGCACGCAAATAACGCGCGATTTCGATTTGCAATAGGAGTAAGAATATGGGCTCACTGAGCATTTGGCATTGGCTGATCGTTTTGGTCGTTGTCGTGTTGATTTTTGGCACCAAGAAATTGCGCAACCTGGGTACTGATCTGGGCGGTGCGGTGAAGGGTTTTAAAGACGGTATGAAGACCGGCGACGAAGCGGCGCAGGCGAAGGCCGAAATCGCTGCGACGGCGACCGGTCAGACCATAGAAGGCGAAGTCAAGAAAGAAACGCAATCGAAGTCCTAGCGCAAAAAAAGCGGCGCCGGCGGTTGATTGCCGCACGCCCTTTTTTGCACGTGTCGTCGCGCGCGCGAACCCGTTTTTCATTCTGCTCCTTATCCTTTAACCACCACATCACATCGAATGTTTGATATTGGTTTCTCCGAGATGCTGGTGGTTGCGGTGGTCGCGTTGATCGTGATCGGGCCGGAGCGGCTGCCCAAGGTTGCGCGCACGCTCGGCCATCTGTTTGGGCGCATGCAGCGTTACGTAAACGACGTCAAATCCGATATCTCGCGGGAAATGGAACTTGAGGAGCTGCGCAAGCTGCAGGCAACGGTGGAGGATGCTGCGCGCGCGATCGAAACCAGTGTCACGCATGAAATCAGTGCAACCGAAACCGAGTTGACCAAGGTGGCGGCAGATGTCTCGGCGGCCGTCGAATTGCCCGCTGCAGAAGTGTCTCCGGTGAGCGAGCCGCTCGCGCTTGAAACACCTGCTGACGAGCCGGCGGCGCAGCCGGTCGCGGTCGCCGCATTGGCACCTTCGGAGGCGGCACCGCAGCTTGAGCTGGGGCTTGAGCAGGCCTCTGCGGCGTCGCCTGCGCCCAGACAGTCCTGAGCAAGCAGCGCACCCTCATGAACCAGGATACTTTTATCTCCCACCTGATCGAGTTGCGCGACCGCATGTTGCGTGGCTTGCTGGCGGTGACGATTGTTTTTGTGTGTCTGTTCCCCTGGGCGAAGGATCTCTACACCATGCTCGCGCAGCCGCTGCTGGCGGTGTTGCCGCAGGGCGGACAGATGATCGCCACCGATGTCGTCGGCGTGTTTCTGGTGCCACTGAAGGTGACTGCACTGGTGGCGGTGATGATCACCATGCCCTATCTGCTCTACCAGATGTGGGCTTTTGTCGCACCCGGCCTGTATGCGCATGAAAAGCGATTGGTCCTGCCGCTGGTTTTTACCAGCTCGATTTTGTTTCTGGCCGGCATGTCGTTTGCATACTTTGTGGTTTTTCCGCTGGCCTTCAAGGTACTGGCTTCGTTTGCACCGGATGGTGTGGCGTGGATGACCGATATCGACAAGTATTTCAGTTTTGTCCTCGGTATGTTCGTGGTGTTCGGCGTGACTTTTGAAATCCCGGTGGCGGTTATTTTGCTGGTGCGGATGGGGGTCGTTACCGTCGAGCAACTGATCGAGGCGCGGCCTTATGTGATTGTTGGTGCGTTTGTAGTCGCCGCCGTGTTGACACCGCCTGACGTCGTTTCGCAACTGTTGCTGGCGTTTCCGTTGTGGCTGCTCTACGAGCTTGGCATCATCGCAGCGCGGGTGCTCGGTGTTACCGCTCAACAGCCGGCGGCTGAAGTCCCGGCGGATTCAGCGCCCAAGCAGGACTAACAGCGCGTTTATTGCGGCTGCACTTCGCGGCGCGGCTTCGGGCGTAACCCGACGTTGACGCTGAGATTTACTTCCCGCGAGTTGCGCTGAACTTTCAGCACCGTTGATGTTTTGGGTTTGAGTGCGGCGATAGCTTCAAGGCTGCCCGCGTAATCATTGACGGGCTTGTCCCCCACGCTTAGCAGCATATCCCCCGGTTTGAGTCCCGCAACATCGGCGGGGCCGCCGCTTACCACATCGGTAATCAGCGCGCCGCTGGTCCTGGCGAGTTTGAGGGACTCGGCCAGCTCGGGTGTGATGTCTTGTACTCCGATGCCAACCCAGCCTCGCGTCACTACGCCGTTCTCGAGGATTTGTTCCATCACCTGTCTGGCGAGATTCGATGGAATGGCAAAACCGATGCCCTGTGAGCCACCCGTACGGGAATAAATTGCGCTGTTGATGCCGAGAAGGTTGCCGTTGAGATCGACCAGAGCGCCGCCGGAATTCCCCGGATTGATGGCGGCGTCGGTTTGAATCGAGTTTTCAAAAGTGCTGATGCCGAGGTGACGCCCGAGGGCGCTGACGATGCCGAACGTGACGGTCTGTCCCACGCCGTAGGGATTGCCGATGGCGAGTACGATGTCACCGACCCGCGCTTGATCGGATGCCGCGAAGGTGATTGCAGGGACGTTCTTGAGATCGATTTTCAGGACCGCCATGTCGGTCTCCGGATCGGTGCCGACAACACGGGCCTTGCTGCGCCGGCTATCCGACAGTGCTACTTCGATTTCATCGGCGGCTTCGATCACGTGGTGGTTGGTCAGCACATAGCCCTTTTCGCTGACAATCACGCCGGAGCCCAGGCTCGACGAGCGCCGCGTTTGTGCGTCGAACTGGCTGCCGAAGAAATAACGGAAAACAGGGTCGTCCATGAACGGGTGCCGGGGCACCTTGACTTCCTGGCTGGTGAATATGTTCACTACCGCAGGCGTTGCTTTGCGTACCGCATCGCTGAAAGACAGCATCCGCTGTTGCGACGACGACGGTGCGCCTTCGCGAGCTCCTGAGCTTTCACTTCGCCTGCTGTCCCGCCAATCCAGCAGGTCCGGCCGCAAGGTGGCCAGGACGAACAGCACTGCCAGACCGATGGTGGTTGATTGGGCGAATACGAGCCAGAGTCTGCGCATGGTGAGAATGTCGTCAGGTTAGAATGCGCGCTGGCCTATTTTGCGGGCATCCGATGCAGCGCATTGAACTCGAAAGCTATTTGAACCAATATCTTGAGGTGGACCGTTTTCGCGATTATTGCCCAAACGGCTTGCAGGTGGAAGGGCGCCCCGAGGTCCGTTCGATCGTCTCTGGCGTGACGGCCTCGCTTGAATTACTCGAGGCTGCGTGCGATCAAGGTGCAGACGCTGTGCTGGTGCACCACGGCTATTTTTGGCGCGGTGAAGATCCGCGCTTGACAGGCATACGGCGCGCACGGCTCGGCTTGTTGCTGGCGCAGAATATCAATTTATTCGCGTATCACTTGCCCCTCGATGCGCATGCCGCGGTGGGTAACAATGTGCAGCTCGCACGGGTGCTGGGTTTACGCGTGGGCGGACGTTTTTGCGAGCAGGACATCGGCTGTTACGGTGAACTGGAAAATCCGATGAGCGTTGCGGCGCTGGCCGCGCGCGTGCACGAACGTCTTGATCGCGTGCCGCAGGTCATCGGCCGACTTGACCGGATGGTGCGACGGGTGGCGTGGTGCACGGGCGCCGCACAGTCCTATTTGGAGAACGCAGTAACGCTGGGTGTCGACGCCTACATTACCGGCGAAATTTCGGAGCAGACGGTGCATCTGGCGCGAGAGGCCGATGTTGCCTTTATTGCTGCGGGGCATCATGCCACTGAACGTTATGGCATTAGTGCGCTGGGCGATCATCTGGCGGCCCGTTACGGGCTTACGCATCGATTCATAGACATCGACAATCCTGTCTGAAAAGCCCGGGAAAATGCTGTCCCCGGCAGGTGTAATACACTGAGTGGATAGGTTTTTCTCAAGTTTTTCTTAAGTTTTGGCGCGACTTTCGCTAAAATGGCGGTTTTCTTCCAAATCGTCAACGGGGAT
>CAIWNB010000396.1 GCA_903913965.1 uncultured beta proteobacterium | reverse complement strand
TGCAACTCAACGCCCGTCATACCCGGCATGCGCATGTCGGTGATGATCAGTGTCGGTCTGGTTGGCGCAGAAAGCGCAAGAAATTCGAGTGCCGAACTGAAGGCCTGCACGATATGACCCGCAAAGCGCAGCATCTGGATGAGGCTGGTGCGCATCGATACATCGTCTTCAAGCAGGACGATCTGTGCGACGGTGGCAGCTGGGGGAGGCGCAGGATTATTCATGTCGGTCGGTGTTCCTGCGTTGTATCGCGGATATTCTGCTTGTAACGTGTTGTCCGCACTGTGTTGACGGGCGCGGTTGCGTCGTGATCAGCATGGCGTTCAGCCGCTATTCGATCGCGGCGGGTAGTTCGATTATAAAACGCGCGCCACCGCTCAGCACCGCCTCGTGACGGATGCTGCCGTGATGGTTGGTGACAATGTGATGGCATAACCAGAGGCCGAGACCAAGGCCCGATGGTTTGTCGCTCTCCAGCAGCGAAAACAACCGTCCGTGCTGTGCCTCTGGAATGCCGGGGCCGTTGTCCTCGATGGTGAGGATCACCCGGCCGGCGTTGCGAAAGCCGCTGATGGAGAGCGTTCTTGATCCGCTCTGTTTCTGGGTTAGTGCGTCTACCGCATTGTTGACCAGATTCATGATGACCTGCTGGATCTGACCGCTATTGCACATTAATTTGACCGACGGCTCGACGAACAGATCGAGCAGTATGTTTTTCGCTCTAATTTCCGTCTTCATGACGCATTCTGTTGCAGTGAGCAGCTCACGCAAGACGCAGACCGCGGTGCTCGCTGATTTTTCAGAAAAAATAGCGCGCAGCGACTGAATGATATTGCCTGCGCGCCGGGTATCGTTTTCCAGCTGGTTGAAGATTTCGAGTTCGATCTCGGGGGTCAATTGCTGGTTCTGCAAGAGGGCTTTTAAATGCTGGACGTTGAGGAGCGACGCGCCCAGCGGCTGATTCAATTCGTGGGCGATCGACGCGGTGAGCGCACCGGTAGTCGACGTTTTGTTTGACCGCATCAGTGTCTTAATCAGCTGTTCACGCTCGTCGAGCAGGTTCTGGATTTTATTTTTCTCGTGGTTCGAGGCCTGGAGATCCGCGCCGCTTTTCTCCACATCCAGGCGCGCTTGCTGTTCTCTTAGCAGCAATTTTTCATGAAAATAGTTGGCGATGAAGATAAATTCAAACAGACAAACGGCTGCCAGGGCAAGGCGGAAAAATAATCCGATGTGGCCTTCCTGGTAAACGTATTGCACGGAGGTGTCGATATGCTGCAACACGAGATAGAACCGTAGCAGCATCAAAACTTTGAACAGCAGCAACATGTAAAAGATACAGCCGAGGTGTACCGACTGATCGCGCTTGCGCAGTTGATGAATTTCCTTCATTTGCCAAAAAACAAGGGTGAAGAGGACGGTCGTCATGAAGAGTAGACGCCCGCCGAAATTGACGACGCCGGTGAGCATCACGGAGATCGCGATCGCAAATACGACAAGCATCGCGGCCACATAGTAGAGGAGCCGTTTGTCCACTGACCTGTTTAAAGAGCGGAAGAGCAGGGCCTGTGACACGAAGACGCCGACGACCGTCAGATTGGACAGCGCTAGCACGGCAGGGATGTCGAAGGCGGCGATGGCAGCAGACGTGGCGCTGATTGTCATCAGCGAAACAGACAAGCCCCAGTAAATCTTTGCTTCCCGAGAAATTGACTTGTCCCGGAACGCAAAAAATGCATTCAAGGCGAAGCCCGCCATGAATGTGGCAACGAAGATATAGAAAATCTGGTTGATGATTGGCATGGTGCTTAGGCGTTAACTTTATGCTCGTCGGCAGAGGATGCTGCCGCAAGGTTTGCGGTGGTGTTGGCAGCCGGCGGCGTTGACGGTGAGGCCGCGACTTTAGCCGCTTGTCCTGGCCTCTGCAATATGGCGGCGGGTGGTGTTAGGGGCATAAGACGCTCGCATACGCGTCGCCTATCCTGCGATCGCAGGATATCCACGAAGGGCCTTAATTGGTAAAACATTACTACTGAAAACAAAAGACTCATTGAACCTGTCGTCGGTCCATACATGAGGGGGGGTATATGGGAACAGTCACACAAAAATTCATAACGCCGGCACTCAACAACCCGCAGGTCTATGCGCGGGCCGTCCTTGATGCTTGTCCCGACGGTCTGGTGTCTTTTGATGGCAATCTACGTATCGTGTTGGTGAACCAGGGGTTTATTGCGTTAACCGGGTTGGATCGCGATGCCTTGATCGGTGGCTCGATCGATACATTGGGCGTCCAGATCGACCGCAATTTTGTGAGTAGCAGCGTTTCGTTTGCGTTTGGTGCCAGCCGCTCATGTCGTGCGCTGCTGCACGAGGCCATCGATTGCGCGCCGCCGGCTGAGGCGGGGGGCGAAGTGTTGAAGCTGATCAGCGCGGGTGGGCGGGTAATAGCGATGCGTGTGGTGTTTGCCGAGACGGCGGATTGTTCGCGCTTGTTGGTGTTCCGCGATGTGACCAAAGAAAGTAGGGCGCGGCGTCGCAAGAATGATTTTATCGCCCATGCCGCTCATGAATTACGCGCGCCGTTGAAGGGGATACACGGCTTTGCAGAACTGATGCAACTGGGCGTTTACCCGGAAGCAGAGCGGCGTGGGCTGCTCGAGTCGGTGAGGCAGGAATCTGCGCAGATGTTGTCGGTGGTTAATGAGTTGCTGGACATCTCTGCGCTGGAAGTGGGAAGCGATAGCCGGGCGGGACACGTTGGCGTGATGATTAGTGAATGGGTCGACCGCATGGTGGCCAATTTTCTGCCGCCGCCGAAGCGCCAAAAGCCGCTGCTCTTTAATCTGTGCGGTATGAGCGAGGTAAAAATCGATTACCGCAAGATGCACCGCGCCATGCACCATATTTTCTCGAACGCCTACGAATACTCACCTGCGGGCGGCGATGTCATTGTCGTCTGCCGCGAACAAACGCGGGATGACCGCGCTGGTGTGGTGATTGAGGTTCGCGATAAAGGGATCGGCATGTCTTTGGCTGATCAGGACCGGCTCTGGGCGTCCTTCTCAAGCGGCCTGAACGGTTCTGATGTTCCCTCGACCGGCCTCGGCTTGAGCGTCACCAGACACATTGTTGAGGAGTTTGGCGGCATCATCACATTGTCGAGCCGGAGCGGTGTTGGCACCACGGTCAGGATCTGGCTGCCGGCGGTGAAAAAAGACATCGCACCGCAGGCCTGAAGCGAGGCGGTGGCGGGTGTTTGCAGTTGGATGCCGGTGGCGCTGGCGCCAGGCTTCTTGTCAGGCGCTGTCCGGTGCGCCGGTGTCCGGGGGCATCAACAGCATCATCAGATTGGCGAAGACGATGGTGCCGGCGAGAAAATAAAACGCCATATAGATGCCATAGGCGTCGCTGATCATGCCGCAGACGGCGGGTGCGACCGCCGCCCCCACAGCACTGAACGTGAATTGCATGCCGACTGTGCTGCCGCCCATATTTCTCGGCGTGGCATCCATCGCCCAGGCCTGCAAGGCCGGTCGCATCGCATACAGAAAAAAACCAACCAGCGCGACAAACACCACGAACCATGGGGTCTTGGCTGCCAGCGCCATGCCGACGATGGTGATGCCGGTGATGGTCATGCCACCCATGATGATACGGCGACGGCCCAGACGGTCGGAGAGATGGCCGCCGATCGGTGCGGCGATAAAGCCGCCCAGTTGCAAGATCGCCATACACACGCCGACGGCAAACGATGAGTATTGCATTTCATAAGCCAGATATACCGGCAGGAAGGTGAGTAACCCGGATTGCGTCAGGGTACGCAGACCGGTGGCGGTCGAAATCAGCATCAGCGCGCGGTTGCGAAAGAGGTCGCCGAAATTGCGCAGGTAATCACCGACACCCTGCGGGGCGCTGGCTTCCTGCCGATTGTTCTCCAGTGTGAAGGCGCCGAGGAAGAGCAGGAGTAGTGCGGCCATGATGATGCCCGGTACGATGTTGATCACCACTACCGTGCGCCAGCTGAGTGTGGCAAGCAGCGCACCGGCGACCAGTGGTGCGACTGCTTCGCCGACGTTGCCGCCCATGCCATGCAGTGACAGCACAAAGCCCTTGCGTGTTGGATAGCGGTCGGCGAGGGTGGCGATGGCGGCAGGATGCCAGAGGTTGTTGCCGATGCCGACCAAGGAGACGCAGAGCAAAACCATCCAGTAGGAATGCGTCAGACTGAGCAGGGCATAGGGCAGGCCGATCCAGAACAGCGAGAGCGCCATCAATGTGCCTTTTTTGCCGACCATGTCGACCAGCATGCCGCCGGGCATCGACATGATCGCGCCGATGCCGTGCATCGCCGTCATGATGAAACCGATTTCGGTGTACGACAGATTGAGTTCGCGGCCGAGCAGCGGCAGTAACACGTAAAACGTGGCCGGATACCAGTGCGTGAGCATATGGCCGGCGGAAACCAGCCACATTTCGCGTGGTGAGGTCGGCGGTGCGATGGAGGCGGAGTGCGTCAAGGAAATACCCTGCGGGGGTTGCGCGGAGGCGCGATCATAACATCGCGTTCCGCGCCGCCCTGAGCCGCCGTTATGTACGGCAGTGGATTAAAGTTACTCAGGCTTGATATCGGCTTCTTTGATGACGCGCGCCCACTTGGTGATTTCGCTTTGGATCAGATCACGCAGTCCCTCGGGGGTGCTGGTTTCCGGTTCGATACCCTGGGCGATCAGTCTCTCCTTCATCGCCGGATCCTTCAGTACGATGGCGATTTCACGATTGAGAAACTGGATCACTTCAGGGGGCGTGCCGGCGGGGGCGAGCAGCCCGAAGATGCCGCGTGAATCGAAGTTGCGCAGACCCTGTTCGATCGCGGTGGGGACAAAAGGCAGCACCGGCGAACGTGTTGCGCTGGTGATGGCAAGAATCTTCAAGCGGCCGCTTTTCACCAGCGGCACATAGACCGGGATGTTGTCGAATACCAGCGTGACGCGGCCGCCGATGAGGTCAGGTTGATAGGTTGCCCCCTTGTAAGGCACATGCAGCACATCGAGCCCCGCGGCTTTTTTGTACATCTCGCAGGTCAGGTGCAGCAGACCTCCAGTGCCTGAGGAGGCGCAGGTGTATTTGCCGGGTGCCGCCTTGATCAGCGCACTGAGATCTTTCAGATTGTTGGCGGGCAGCTCGGGACCGACGAATAGCCCGTTGGGAATCGAACCGAATTTGATCACCGGCGCGAAGTCTTTGCGAAAGTCGTAACTCAGCGAGCTGTAGTAGCTGGCGTTAATGGCGTTCGAAGCAACCGAACTCATCAGCAGGGTGTGTCCGTCCGCTGCGGCCTTGGCCACCGTATCAGCGGCCAGATTGCCGCCGGCGCCGGGCCGCGGGTCCATGATGAAGGACTGGTTGAGGCGACGCGTCAGCTGATCAGTGATGGCGCGGCCAAAGGCGTCGGCGCTGCTGCCGGTGGCGAGCGAAGTAATGAAACGCACGACCTTGGTCGGGTAGGCGCGTTCCTGGGCGAGCGCGGGCGTGGCGGTGGCAAGCAGCGTTGCCGTCAGCAGCAGAGCGCCCGTTGCGGGTTGATGGGTCATGGTCATATTCCTCCTTAAGATTTTGTCTGACAGTTTTTTTCACGAGGGTGGTGATGGTGGCAGCGGTAGCGGCCGCATGCCGTAGTTATTCCGATGGTTTGATATTCGCCTCGCGCAGCAGCCGCGTCCATTTCGCCGTCTCTTTGCGCAGAAAGGCGCCGTAGGCCTCAGGCGATGAACCAGCCGCTTCCGCGCCGAGCGTAACGAGCTTGTCCTGCACCTCGGCCGATTTCAGCGTTTGCAACACCGCGGCGTTGACCTTGTTGATGATTTCTTTCGGCGTCTGCAAGGGCGCCAGCATCGCGTACCAGCCGAGGATTTCGAAACCGGGCACCGTCTCGGCAATGGGGGGCACGCCCGGTGCGATCGCCGTGCGCGTCAGCGTGGTCACGCCGAGCGAGCGGATACGGCCGGTTTTTTCAAAGGTCGGCAGCGACGGTACGGCCTGGCAGGACAGTTGCACCTGTCCGCCCATCACGTCGGTAATCGAAGGCACCGCGCCGCGATAAGGCACGTGCGTCAGCTTGATGCCCGCGACCGAAGCAAACATTTCCATGCACAGATGCGAGGTCGAGCCCTG
>CAIWNB010000395.1 GCA_903913965.1 uncultured beta proteobacterium | reverse complement strand
GAAGCGTGAAATTTTCGACGAGGATTTGCAGGCGCTGATCACCGAAGAAAATCTCGAGCAGGTCGAAAATGAACACTATCGTTTGGTGTCATTGACTGCGCACTCGGAGACTGGCGAACAGCCTTTCGCCAAGATCGTGGTGGCCGATGGCGGCACCGAAAAACCTGCGCAGGCCGAGGGCAGCGGGCCGGTTGATGCGGCGTTCAAGGCGATTGAAAGTCTGGTCTCGAGCGGCGCGGAGTTGCTGCTCTATTCGGTGAACAACATCACCAGCGGAACAGATTCTCAGGGCGAGGTCACCGTGCGCCTTTCGAAAGCCGGGCGTATCGTCAACGGGCAGGGGTCTGACACCGATATCGTGGTTGCATCGGCCAAGGCCTATATCAACGCGCTGAACAAGCTGCATTCCAAACTCGAGCGGGTGAACCCGCAGGTCTGATCGAGTTGAGTCCCGTGCGTGGCGGTACGAACCGCTGCGCTAACGGGGGGTGCGCTGGAATATGAGGAAATATTGCTGCGGCAGAAAGCTGTGTTCTTCAGCCAGCACATAGCCTGCGCCGGCCATTTCTGTTTTGACCTGTTCGGGCGCAATGCGCATGCTTTTCGCAGGACCGATGTTTCCGTCCATGCGGAAGTCGATAATCGCGACGCGGCCATTTGTTTTAAGAGAGTCACGCAGCCTGCCAAAGTATTGATTGCGCGCGCCGACGTGGTGGTAGACATCAACCAGAATCACCAGATCAACAGGCCGTGGAATTTGCGCATCTTCGGGTTTGCCCTGAACTGCCGTCAGATTGGTCAGCCCCTCTTTTTTAGCCCGTTCACCGAGATGGCGCACCATATCGGCTTCCAGATCGACCGCATAGACCCGCCCAGTCGGTAGCATATGCGCGAACCGCACCGCGAAGTATCCGGTGCCGGCGCCGATATCAGCGACCGCGGCCTCCGGGGCGAGCTTTAATGCGGTGATGACCTCATGGGGTTTTTGCCATGCGTCACGCGCCGGATCATCAAAGACCTTAGACCACTGCTGTGCATCCTGGAACCTGTGATCGGCGTGTCCTGCATGCTGAGCGCAGACGCCAGTGGCCGCCAGCAGTGCGCTAAGCCACGCCAGCCAGCGCAGAGTATTGAGTGCCTGCGCTGGCAGTAATCTCATGACAGCTGGATTTTTCCGCCACCGCCAAGCCCACCGGGCGGCAGTCCGCCGCCGGCACCCGGTAGCACGATCGACGAGGCAGCCTGACGGCGCATCTCCTGGATCTCCTTGACGGTACGTTCGATGCCTTCCTTCGCAGATTCGCCATATTTTTCGATTGCCTCGGCGAGTGTTGTCGCCGGGATTTCAAAAGACACTGGCAGCGCCCCCATCGGCGTCATGATCTGCGTTTCACCGAGAAACAGGATGCCACGGGTGCTGTCGGTTGAACCGTCGGGGTTGACCGGCGTCATGCAGCGTATGGTGCCGACCTTACGGTCTGTGTAAACGTCTTCACGATAAACATTTGCTGCATCCATCGATACGTTCATGCTTTTTCCGCCAAGCGCTTCTGACATAACAACCTCGTTTGGTCACTAAAGAAAATGATGTTTAATAAACTAGCCTGCCAATGCGCCAGCCGTTATTGCAGCTTGATACCCGCGTCCCGGATCAGCTTGCCATAGCGGTCGTAATCGAAGCGCAGGCGCGTTGCAAACTGCTCGGGTGTTGAGGGAAAAATCTCCATTGCCTGGGTGTTCCACAGCTCCCGAATATCCTGTGCCGCGAGTATCTTTCCGATCGAGTTGCTCAGCCGATCGACGATTTCACGTGGAGTACCGGCCGGCGCAAAAATACCGTGCCAGCCAACGATTTCGTAACCCGGCAGGCCACTCTCGGCAATGGTTGCCACATTCGGCAACGCTGACGCCCGGCGCGTACCGGTAACGCCAATAGCGTGCAACCGCCCGGCTTGCAACTGCGGTTTGACCACTGCGAGGCTGTCCCACATCAGATCGACGCGACCACCAACCAGATCGGTAATGGCCGCCGTGCCGCCACCGCGGTAGGGTACGTGCAGCATTTGCACGCCGGCCATCGCGCAGAATAATTCGCCGGCGAGATGAAAGCCGCTGCCGATGCCAGTGGAGCCATAGGTCAGGTAGCCGGGGCGCGCCTTGGCCATGGAGATCAGCTCACGCGCATTTTTTGCCGGCACCGCCGGATGGGCCACCAGCACGTAAGAGAAATCGCTGATCTGGTGCACTGGTGCAAAATCGCGCATCGAGTTGTAAGTGACCTTGAACAAATGAGGCGTGGCTGCCATCGCCGAGCCGGGTGCAGCCAGCAGCGTGTAGCCGTCGGGTGCACTTTTCGCGACGAGGTCATTGGCGATGGTACCGGTGGCGCCGGGCCGGATATCCACCACCACCTGCTGGCCGAGTTCAGCGGTCAGCCGTTGCGCCAGGGGCCGCGAAAATACATCAATCGCACTGCCGCTGGCGAAACCGTGAATGAGCCGTATCGGTTTGGACGGATAGGACTGCGCGCCAGTGCCAGTGGCGCACAACAGGCTGCAGAGGGCTGCTGCCAAGGGTAACAACCGGCGGCTACGGAGCGGCGCCAGCATGGCGGAGGGGAAAGTCGATTTGATGTTTTTCATGCCTGGAATTTTCCCAGAGCAGCCGCTATCCGGCAAATCAAATCGCACCCCTGGATTGTGTCATCTCCTGGTGTGCGGATTGCGTTACAGTAAGGCCATCACCACGTGAGGACATATGCAAACCCAACTATTCCGCGTTGCCTTGGCAGGCCTCTTCCTGATCGGTGGTTGCGCGACCACCCCGAAGCCGGTGTTGTATCCGAACGTACATCTAAAAAATGTCGGGGATGCCGCCGCCCAGCGTGATATCGGTGAGTGCACCGCATTGGCGGAAAATTCCGGCCTGTCGAAATCTTCCAATCAGGCTCTCAAAAGCGGTACGCAGGGCGCTGCGACCGGTGCTGCAGCTGCCGCGGTTGGCACTCTCATCCGCGGAGGCAGTGTGCTTGAGGGGGCGGCGGCAGGCGCTGCGGTGGGTGGAACCGCGGGGGCCGTCAGTGGCGCTTTTCGTAACGATGCCAATCCGACCTATCGCAATTTTGTGCAGCGTTGTCTGCATGACCGCGGCTACGACGTGATTGGATGGCAATAGCCGCTGCCATGCGTGCGATGGACTCTGCATGCACGCGGCAACGCCGGAGGCCTGCACTGCGATGCCACAACCCCGTGTCCATGCCAACCAATAGCCGCGCAGTATGCCGAATAAGCTAAACATCATCGGCTGCGGCCGCCTCGGACGCACGCTTGCCCGCTTATGGGGTGACGCCGGCGTTTTCGAGATCGGCGATATTAACGATCACACGCTTGATAAAAGTCATGCCGCCGTTGCGTTCATTGGCGGCGGACGCGCATGTGGACACACCGCCGACATGCGTGCCGCCGATCTGTGGCTGCTGGCACCACCGGATGACCGGATTGCCGTGTGTTGCGAAGAGCTGGTCGCGAGTGCGCCGCTCGCTGCGGGCAACATCGTCTTTCATTGCAGCGGTGCACTGTCCTCAACCGTGTTATCAACGGCGGCAGCGCGTGGCGCCACTGTTGCCAGTGTGCATCCACTCAAAACATTTGCAGACGCCAGCGCGGCGGTTCTGACTTTCAACGGCAGCCGCTGCGCTGCCGAAGGCGACGCAGCGGCGTTGTCTGTGTTGCAGCCGGCGTTCGAACGCATCGGTGCACAGGTGTTTGCAATTAACGCCCTGGCAAAAACGCTTTATCACGCTGCCTCCGTCATGATGTGTAACTACCTGACGGCGCTGCTGGAGACGGGAGCGCGTAGTTTCGAAGCCGCCGGCTTGCCACGTGATGAGGCGATGCGCATGGTCGAACCGCTGGTGCGTGAAACGCTCGACAACGTGTTTGCCATGGGGCCGGCGCGTGCGCTGACCGGACCGATTGTGCGCGGGGACGTCGAGGTGGTGCGGCGACAGGTTGAAGCGCTGACGGTTCTTGATCCGCACGTTGCGGAGGTCTATCGAAGTCTCGGCGTGATTGCAACGCAGCTCGCGGCTGCGCAGGGGGCTGCCAAGCCCGCCGCGCTGGCCGCAATCGAGGCCTTGCTGCAGCGCCCGCGAGCCTAGTCAGCAGGACAGCGTTTTGCCATGCCGCTGAAGACTACGTTTCGTCCTGCAAACACGCCACGCAAAGGCCGTGGCGCCGGTATTAATCCCGACGGCCGCTTTGAAGAACAGACGCGTGTCTCGTTTGATGACGGTTGGGGGGATGCCGGCGAGGACGATGCGCCTGCGTTAAAAACGATCGTCACGGTCGAGCATGCCAAATCGATTATTTCGCGCAACACCTCCCCCGACGTACCCTTCACCCAGTCGATCAATCCCTATCGCGGCTGCGAGCACGGTTGCATTTATTGTTATGCGCGGCCGACGCATGCCTACCTCAATCTTTCGCCTGGCATTGATTTTGAGACGCGGCTGTTTGCCAAGACCAACGCTGCCGAGTTGTTGCGTGCCGAACTGGCGCGCCCAGGCTATCGCTGCGCAACGATTGCGCTGGGTGCCAACACCGACCCCTATCAGCCGGTGGAGCGTGAATACGGTATTACCCGTAATATTCTCGAAGTGCTTGCTGCCTGCGATCACCCGCTGAACATCGTCACAAAGAATGCGCTGGTCGAACGCGATATCGATGTGCTCGCCCCGATGGCGGAAAAGAATCTGGTCCGCGTGTATGTCTCAATCAACAATCGTGACCACGATCTGGCGCGCCGCCTCGAACCACGCTGTTCGGCGCCAACGCGGCGCTTGCAGACGATCGCACGGCTTGCCGCCGCCGGTATTCCGGTGGGTGTGTTGGTAGCACCGGTGATTCCGTTTTTGACTGATCATGAAATCGAACCAGTGCTGGAGGCTGCCGCCGCCGCCGGTGCAAGCAGTGCAGGCTATGTCCTGATGCGTCTGCCGTTGGAAGTGAAAGAATTATTTCGCGACTGGCTCGCTGCGCATTATCCGCTCAAGGCTGACCACGTCATGAGCCGCGTGCAGCAGATGCGCGGCGGGCGCGACAACGACTCTGCTTTCGGCGCTCGCATGCGCGGTCAGGGCGAACTCGCTACGTTGTTGCGGCGACGTTTCGAGATCGCCTGCAAGCGCCACGGACTGCACATCGGTGAGCGCGGTGCAGCGCTGGATCACAGTCTTTTCAAAGCGCCGCGCCCGGACGGGCAACTCGGGTTATTCTAGGGCTTGAACATTCACGACCGTCGCAGAGCCGGAGCGATACCGGAGCGGCGCTTTATTTATCTCTGGGGAGAATCATATGTTGTCACAACGACGCCAATTTCTGACCGGCCTGGCGGCCACCGCGGGTGCTGTCATGACCGGTTGCGCGACCACACGCAATCCCGCTACTTTGCGTGGCTACAGCGTGCCAGCGATTGATTTACATGCCCACTGGCATGCACCGGAGTTTGTTGCACTAATCGAAAAAGAGGGCGGCTCGAACGGCGCCAAAATCAGTAAGAATGCGCGTGGCGAGGTGGTGTTTGGCTGGCCCGGCATGGGCGCATTGTTTCAGGACCAATACATGAGTCTTGAAGTACGCCTGAAGGCCATGGATGCGGCGGGTGTTGATATACATGCGCTGTCTGAAACCAGCCCGATGGTGTACTGGGCGCCGCCCGCGTTCGGTTTGAAACTCTCACAGGTCTATAACGACGCGCTGGCCGCCGCCCATAGCAAATATCCGGGCCGGTTTTACGGCTTGATGACCTTGCCCATGCAGGCGCCCGATCTGGCAGTGCGGGAAATGGAGCGGGCGGCCAAACTCCCGGGTATCCGCGGCGTTTATATCGCCACCCATATCAACGATAAAAATCTCGACGACAAATCGTTCTGGCCGGTGTACGAGCGTTGCGAGGCGCTGGGCCTGCCCTTGCTTCTGCACCCGATCAATCCGCTCGCCGCTGAGCGCATGCGTAGCCATTACTTGCGCAATTTCATCGGCAATCCAACCGATACCGGGGTGGCGGCTGCATCGCTGATTTTTGGTGGTGTGATGGACGCCTTTCCCAGGCTCGATGTGGTCTTGCCACACGCCGGCGGCATCACGCCCATCCTGATCGGCCGCTGGGATCACGGCAGCGGCGTGCGCCCGGAAACCAAACATATGACCAAAGCGCCTTCGACCTATCTGCGGCGCTTTCACTACGACACGGTCAGCCATAATGCGCAGATCATGCTCAATATCGTCCGTCAGGTGGGCGCCGACCGCGTGGTGCTGGGCAGTGATCATCCGGCCGACATGAGTGTCGAACGTCCGGTAGATTTCGTTGAAAGCATTCCGGAGTTAAGCCGCAGCGAGCGCGAGTTGATTATTGGCGGCAACGCCAAGCGCCTGCTGAAGCTGGCGTAAACGGGGCTTTGGGCAATGCTGGCCGGCGATCCCGGCGGCGCGTTTTTGTGGATGGATTGCGGTTATGCGTTTAAGCGTTCTCGATCAATCACCGATCATCAACGGTCACTCCGCAGCCCAGGCGGTGGCGGAAACCATCAAGCTGGCGTGTGCTGCCGACCGTCTTGGTTATCACCGCTACTGGCTGGCCGAACACCACTCGCTGATGGCGCTGGCTGACCCTTGTCCGGAAATACTTGCCGCGCGGGTTG
>CAIWNB010000394.1 GCA_903913965.1 uncultured beta proteobacterium | reverse complement strand
TGAAGACCAAGGACGGCGAAATCTGGTCTGCGGTCGCCAAGGCGCCGCTCAAGGTCGGCACTCAGGTGACGGTCGAGAACGTCATGCCGATGAAGGATTTTAAAAGCAAGTCGTTGAAACGTACCTTCCCGCTGATTTATCTGGGTAACCTGCCGGGCACCGCAAGCGGTGCCTCAATGGCAGGAGACGGTATGGCAGCAGCGCATTCCGGCATGGCCAAGCCACCGGCAGATGTGGCGAATGTGAAAGTGCCCAAGGCCAGTGGTGCGAACGCGCGCACGGTGGCGGAAATTTTGACCAAGAGTGCCGAGTTGAAAGACAAGCCGGTGTCGGTGCGCGGCAAAGTGGTCAAATACAACGAAGAAATCATGGGCAAGAACTGGCTGCATTTGCGTGACGGCAGCGGCTCGGAGGCGGACAAGACCAACGATCTGCTGGTCACCACCAAGAGCGCTGCGCGCCCGGGGGACGTCGTCACCGTCAACGGTGTGGTGCGGCTCGACAAGGATTTTGGCTCGGGCTATTCCTACAAGGTCATGCTCGAGGACGCAACGCTGCAGAAATAAACGGCGCTGCACCACGCTGGCGTGCGACGGTTTGCACGCCGGCCCTTGCACAACGGTAAACTCCATCTTCATTTAACGGGGGAGACCGATATGTTGTGTATCTACGGTTCTGCCAGTTCACGCGCGGTACGCGTGATCTGGATGGTGGGCGAGCTTGGCCTTAGTTTTGAACACAAAGACTGGCTGCCGCGCGCGCCGGAAACACTGACGCCGGAATTTCGTGCCCTGAATGCCAACGGCCGCGTACCGACCATCAATGACGGTGGGTTCGTGCTGGCGGAATCCATGGCGATCAATTTGTATTTGGCGAAGAAGCATCAAAGTCCGCTTTATCCGGTTGATCCGAAAAAAGAGGCGCTGGCGGTGCAATGGAGTCTGTGGGAAACCGACCGGCTCGATCGTCAGATCGTCAATTATGTGCGCCACCTCAAGGCGCTGCCGGAAGCCGAACGCAAACCCGAAATCGCAGCCGCTGCCTGGAAGGAAGTCGTGCCGGCATTTGATGTGCTGGAGAGTGCTCTGGGCCGCAGCAAATATCTCCTCGGTGATGATTTCACAGTCGCTGATCTGAACGTAGCCTCGGCGCTGTTTCGCGCGCTGTCGATCGATCTCTCCGCATGGCCACATCTTGATGCGTGGATGAAAGCCTGCTGGGGACGGCCGGCGGCGCAAAAGGCGCGCGCCATGCGCGACAAGAAGTAAGCGTCAGCCGTGTATTGGTGCGGCGGTGGGCGCTTGTCGTCCTGCCGCCGCTGCCTGTTTCAAGTGGCGCGCGTTAACGGGCCGCAGGCAGTGTCAGACCTTCGCAGGGGTCGCTGCGCGGGTGTGGCGGCACGCTGACGGTGCGGTCGAACTGCGGTATCTCTGTGCTGTCAGCGTTTTCGATATAGCCGACGCTGCGGATATCACTGGGGCCGCGCTGACGCAGCCAGTAAGCCACGCCCCAGTCGCGGCGCACGTGACCATTACCGGCGATCAGCACCACGCCACGGACGTTGTGTTCCAGCATCACTTTCGCCATCCAGACATCGCGCGCGACCTGCGCATTGATCATGCCTTCGAGCATTGACGCGGGCGCCTTGCCACAGTGGCCGGCGACGATTTCTTCGCGCTGTATGGCGTATAACTCCGGTGTTAGTGAAGCGGGCAGGCCGAAGTCCTGCATGGTTTTGGTATCAAGCACACTGTTAATGCCCTGACGCATTGCGCTGCCGAGTTGCTGGCGTGACAGATTGGCTGCCGCCAGCGGCAACTGGTAACGCAGGGCCAGTTCGATCAACGGCCGGTAGAGCGGCCATTCCCAGCCGCCGCTGCCGGCCTTGGCGATCACGCAATCGGCATTCTTGCAATCGCGCATGGCGGCACTTAGTTTTTCACTTTGTGCGGCATCGAACTGTTCCATCACAATCGCCGGTCGCCAGCCCTGCGCGAGAAGATTACGCAGATCATTGAGGCGTTGCCGGTGACCCTGCGGATTGTCGTGTACTTCGCCCAGCAAGAGAAAAGCGGGTGGCGTGGCCGGTGGCGGGCTGGCGCAGGCATTGAGCAGCAAAGCCATGGCGAGTGCGGCGGCCTGGGTCAGGCGGCGTGTCGGAAACTGCATGTTGATCTTCAACGCAGCGTCGCTAATCAGTCGCGTGCCGCTGGCGCAGTTGAACGCACAGCGTGAGACTTGCGTTCCATTTCACGACGCATCTCACGCCGCAACTCTGCGGCGAGATGCCGGCGGTGTTCTTCCGGTGTCGCCGGCGTGAACGGTGGTGCCGTCACCGGTTTGCCGTCGTCATCGACCGCCACCATGGTAAAGAAGCAGCTGTTGACGTGGCGCACGACCTTGGCGCGGATGTCTTCGGCGATCACCTTGATGCCCACTTCCATCGATGAGGTACCGGTGTGGTTGATCGAGGCGAGGAAGGTCACCAGTTCGCCGACCTGTATCGCCTGACGAAACATCACCTGATCGACGCTGAGCGTCACCACATAGCTGCCGGCGTAGCGGCTGGCGCAGGCATACGCGACCTGATCAAGCAGCTTGAGCAGCGAGCCGCCGTGCACCTTGCCGGAGAAGTTTGCGGTGTCCGGTGTCATCAGGACTGACATCGTGAGTTGGTGGGCGGGAAGGTCCATGGTGTCCAGTTCTTTTCATTCAATTGAGTGTCGAGGGGCGGGCGTGCTGCCGTGCCGTCCCGCAGGTATTGGCAGCGAATCGGCAGCGAATCGGCAGCGAGCCGGCGGCGCACACTATAAAGCACGGCGAGTGTGCCGATCCAGCGCCGCTGTCGCGACTGCGATCCGGCGGGTGGGGCGGGGCTGGTCGGGCGGATAGGTTATCGCTATCGCATCAATAGTAACAATCAAATTTATTTATTCATGGGGGCTCCCTATTATGCGTTCCGTGGTCAACGTTATTTTTAACCCGCAAGGAGATAGCACATGAGTACATCACTGATTAACACCGAAATTCTTCCCTTCAAGGCAAGCGCGTTTCACGCCGGCCAGTTTGTCGAGGTCACCAACGCAACGCTTAAAGGCAAGTGGTCTGTTGTGTTTTTCTACCCGGCCGACTTCACCTTTGTGTGCCCGACCGAGCTGGGCGATCTGGCCGACAACTACGCGACGTTTCAGCAGCTGGGTGTGGAGATTTACGCGGTGTCAACCGATACCCACTTCACGCACAAGGCCTGGCATGACACCTCGGACACCATCGGCAAGATCAACTATCCGATGATTGGCGACCCCACCGGTCAGATCACGCGCAACTTCGGCGTGATGATCGAGGAAGCTGGGCTGGCCGAGCGCGGTACTTTCGTGATCGACCCGGAAGGCAAGATCCAGATCATCGAAGTCAATGCCGGCGGTATCGGGCGTGACGCTTCGGAGCTGCTGCGCAAGGTCAAGGCTGCGCAGTATGTCGCCAGCCACCCGGGCGAAGTCTGCCCGGCGAAATGGCAGGAAGGCGCCAAGACGCTGGCCCCCTCACTCGATCTGGTCGGCAAGATCTGATCGTCGCCGCCGCCGGTGCCCCCCATTCTCGGGGTGTGCCGGCGGCGGGTAGCGCAAAGGCCCCGGCAGACGGAGCCTTTGCGGTGCAAACCAGTCACTGTAACGGAGGATCTCATGCTTGATACCACACTCAAAACCCAGCTCAAGTCTTATCTCGAACGCTTGCAACAGCCGATCGAAATGGTCGCCTCGCTCGACGACAGCGAGAAATCCGCCGAGATGCGTGAATTACTGCTCGAGATTGTCGAGCTCTCACCGCTGGTGGCGTTGCGCGAGGATGGTGACCATGCACGCAAGCCGTCGTTTTCCGTGGCCCGCGCCGGAGAAGCCCCGCGCATCCACTTTGCCGGATTGCCGATGGGGCATGAGTTCACCTCCCTCGTGCTGGCCTTGTTGCAGTCGGGCGGCCATCCGCCGAAAGTGGATGCGGCGCTGATCGAACGCATCCGCGGCATCGATGCTGGCATCGGCCGTTTCCGCTTCGAAACCTATATTTCGCTCTCCTGCCACAACTGTCCGGACGTCGTGCAGGCCTTGAACCTGATGGCGGTGCTCAACCCCGGTATCGAGAGCGTGATGATCGACGGCGCCTTGTTTCAGGGCGAAATCGACGAACGCAAAATCATGGCGGTGCCATCGGTGTATTTGAATGGCGAGTTGTTCGGTCAGGGTCGTATGACGCTCGAAGAGATAGTGGCGAAGGTCGACACCGGTTCGGCGGCGCGCGACGCAGCCACGCTTTCGGCCAAAGCGCCCTATGACGTGCTCGTCGTCGGTGGCGGACCGGCTGGTGCGGCGGCGGCGGTATATGCCGCACGCAAGGGTATCCGCACCGGTGTCGTCGCAGAACGCTTTGGTGGGCAGGTGCTCGACACGATGGGCATCGAAAACCTGATCTCCGTGCCGCACACGGAAGGCCCCAAGCTTGTCGCGGCGCTCGAGCAACACGTCAAGGAATACGACGTCGATGTCATGAACCTGCAGCGGGTCGAGGCCCTGGTGCCGGCCGGGGCGGATGGCCTTGCCGCGGTGAGTCTGGCCAATGGCGCGACCTTGCGGGCGAAGACGGTGATTATTTCAACCGGTGCGCGCTGGCGCGAAATGAACGTGCCCGGTGAGAAAGAATACAAGGGCCGCGGCGTGTGTTTCTGTCCGCATTGCGACGGCCCCTTGTTCAAGGGCAAGCGCGTGGCGGTGATCGGCGGCGGCAATTCGGGCGTCGAGGCGGCGATTGATCTGGCCGGTATTGTCAGTCACGTCACCTTGCTTGAGTTCGACACCAGGTTGCGCGCGGATGCAGTATTGCAGAACAAGCTGAACAGCCTCGCCAACGTCACGGTGATTACGAATGCACAGACCACCGAAGTCAGCGGCGACGGTGCGAAGGTCACCGCCATCGCCTACAAAGACCGTGCTAGCGGTGAGTTGCATCATGTCGCACTCGAGGGCATCTTTGTGCAGATCGGTTTGTTGCCCAATACCGATTGGTTGCGCGGTACGCTGGCCTTGTCGCCGCGCGGTGAAATTGAAGTCGATGCGCGCGGTCAGACTTCGCTGCCCGGTGTGTTTGCCGCGGGGGATGTGACGACGGTGCCGTACAAGCAAATCATCATCGCCATGGGCGAGGGCGCCAAGGCCAGTCTGTCGGCCTTTGATCACCTCATCCGTACGCCGGCCGTGGTTGCGCCGGTGGGGGCCGATCAGGGGGCGATCGCAGCGGCAGCTTAGCAACTGCTTGCGTCTGCACGGGTCTTAACCGTTTGTAGAGTACATAAAAAAGCGATGCTGCGGGCCATCCCTGCAGCATCGCTTTTTTTATCGCAGGTAACGGAAGCTTAAAGCTCAGGCGCCGAGCGAGGCGATGAACTGGCCGAAGGTGAGCAGACCAAACGGCCACACGCCCAGCTTGGCCGCCGAACCGAGATGGCCATGACTACCGGCGTCGGTGAAGCTCGCGCCCCAAGCAGAGGCAAACACCTGGGCGCGCTCGAACGACACGCGGTCGTCGTCGCGGCTGGCCACCACCGCTGTCGGGAACGGTAGTTTTTCCAGCATCATGTTGCCAAAGCCCTGCACCGGCGAATCGGGAGTTTGCGCAAAGCGGTCGCGGTCGGTCGGTGCGACGAGAAAGGCACCGGCAACTTTTTTCGCCAGTGCGGGATGTTCAAGTGACCAGCGCATGGTCAGCGAAGTGCCCAGGCTGTGTCCCACCAGCACGACGGGTTTTTCACTGCGCTCGATTGCCGCCGACAGCTTCGCCGCCCATACGCTATAAACAGGTTTGTCCCAGTCAGCCTGCTGCACGCGTTGAAATTCCGCAAAGGCCGTCTCCCAGAAGGTCTGCCAGTGTTCGTCGCCCGAGCCGCCGACACCGGGCACGATTAAGACGGTGAATTTTTTCAAGTC
>CAIWNB010000393.1 GCA_903913965.1 uncultured beta proteobacterium | reverse complement strand
GGGCAGCTTGGTCGCTTTGCGGATCTCCGCATTCCAGCGCTCAACCATGGCCTTCGGCAACCCCTTGGGCCCCAACACCCCGTACCACAACACGACTTCATAGCCTTTGACCCCGGCCTCATCGATCGTCGGCAACTCGGGAAACGACGACATGCGTTTAAGCGTGGTCACGGCCAGCGCGCGCAAACGTCCGGCGCGGATCAGGGGCACCACCGCCGGCGCACTGCCGAACAAAAGCTGCACCTGGCCACCGAGCAGATCATTGGTGGCGGGACCGGTGCCCTTATAGGCGATATGCGTCATGCGGGTGCCGGCAAGCAGATCGAACAATTCACCCGACAGATGAGCAATGCCGCCAGTACCCGACGAAGCATAGTTCAGCACCCCCGGTTTCGCTTTGGCGTGCGCAACGAGTTCGGCAACGCTCTTCAGCGGCACCGCAGGATGCAGCACCAGCACAAAGGCGGTGTCGCCGATCAAACCCATCGGCAGAATATCGTTGACCGGATCAAACGACATTTTGAACATCGCCGCATTGGTGGCATAACTGCCCGACATGATGATCGTGGTATAGCCGTCAGGACTCGCGCGCACCGCGGTCTCCACACCGAGCGTGCCGCCGCCACCGGCGCGGTTGTCGACGATCACCGTTTGCTTGAACGACTCGGTCAGCTTCTGCGCCAGCACACGGGCGACGATATCGGTGCCACCGCCGGGGGCGAAGGGCACAATCAAACGCACCGGCTTGGACGGATAATCGCCGCTGGCGGCAAACGCGCCACCGGCACACAGCATCACTACGCAGACAAAAATCGAACGGCTGATCATGACGCCCTCCGTGGTCTGGCCGCGGCGATCAGCTCGCACAATTGAGCGACACCGGCGGCCTCCAGCGTTTCGAGTTGTTCAAACGAAGCAATCAGTGCAGCGACCTCTGCCGGTGGCAGCGCACGGCTAAAACAATCGACCAGCTTTTCACGATGCGCGGCCGGGTCGAGCGGCACGCCCCAGGCTCCCTGCGGACCACGACACAGCGCGCGCAAGGTGCGGCCGTCTTCGAGATCGGCCTCGATGCCAACGTGCATGTGATGAAAATCACCCGGGATCGCGGCATCCTGCGTTAGGGTAATGCGTTCAAGCAAGGCGACCATATCAGCATCAAAACGCCGCCGGTCGGTAAAGCTGTCGATGCCGACCCGGCCGTCAAGAACCGCCGCGGCGGCGGTGTATTGCAGGCTGAATTTTCCATACAAGCCGGTCTCCGGCTGCGGACGGTTGATGTATTTCATCACCGGCGAGACGATGCGCAGCGCCTTGAACACCGCACCGCTACCGGCCTGGCGGTGGATGTCGAGTCCGGCGGTGATAGAAAAATGAGTACCGAACTGCGACGGAAACAATTTGATCGCCAGCCCCGGATCGACCACCCGCCACGGCTTGCCCCAGCCAAGCAGTCGCGACTCGTCAAAGCCGTCAGGGAAAAACGTGCTGATCAAACCCTTGTGTGCTTCGAGCACATCGGGGTTGGCAGTGAAACCGCGTTGCGCCAGCAGCGCCGAATCAAGCCCGGCGGC
>CAIWNB010000392.1 GCA_903913965.1 uncultured beta proteobacterium | reverse complement strand
GCCGAGGTCGCCTGCACCGAGTTCGGATCGGTGGTGATGAAAGCCTCACCCACGCCCTTGAACAACTGCAACTCGACCTGCCCGCCGGCAGCGCGATAATCCTTGATGAATTGATCTCGCAGCGGCGCCGGATGGGCGACATCGGCGGTGCCTTGCAGCACGATCACAGACGGCATCTGAATGACTTCTCCGCGCGCCACCATACGCGCCGGGTTAGCCGACTCCATTTCTTTCGCGCCGGGCCAGTATTTATCGTGACAAGCGACCCAGTTCTCGGCCTGTTTGCGCAAGCCGGCATCTTTGGTCGGCAGGAGTTTCGTTGCGTATTCGTAACGCCCCAGCGGATCAATCACCGGCCAGCACAAAATCGCGCATTGCACGGAAGCGTCATGTTGCGCACCTGATAACGGGATCGCGTTATAGAGGCCGTCATAGGGGCGCATCGCAGTCAGCATGGCCTGATGGCCGCCGCTTGAAACACCGAGGATGCCGACGCGGGCGCGATCGATCTTGAATTTTTTGGCGTTCTGTTTGAACCAGCGCACGGCGTAGTTGACGTCCTGCAGCGAGGCCGGATAGACAGCATCCGGCGGCATGCGGAAATCAAGTGACGCCACCACCACGCCGGAGCGCGCCAGCGGTGCGTCGGTGCCTTCGTCGCTGGTGCGGTCCTTGTTACACCAGGCGCCACCGTGAATATCGATGACCAGCGGAAACGGGCCCGCGCCGCGCGGAATGTAAACACGCGCCTGATAACTCTTGTTGCCGTGACGGATGTATTCAACATCGCGCACGTCGATGTCGTGACGCGCAGCTGGTGTTTTGACCATGATGACTCCCCCTGTATTTTTCGGCGATCAGTATAGAACGCCATGGTCGTGCTGTGTTACGACGAGGAAACGCGTATCAATACTTGCCGCTGATTGTCGACATCCGCCATGACGAACGAAATTTTCGCCTTCGCACAGCGGCACCCGCTGCGCAGGCGAAGAGCCTTTCCGCTATCATGCGTGATCGTTTGACTTCAATTACCAAGCAAGGACACCCCTGCAATGAGCTTGATCGCCCCGTGGTACCAACTCGGCTATGTCATCCCCCATCTTTACACCGACATGGACGCCTATCAGTTCTACCGCACCGCCCCCGAAGGCATGATGCTGCTGACGACCGGGCTCAACCTTACCGATTACACGCTCGCTGCAGTGGAAACCGAACTGCCGGTGCTCTGGGATCGCTTCGACCTGCTGGCTGGCAAAAAAGTCGACCGTCTTTCATTGTCCGGCGTACCGGTCGCCTCTGCGCTGGGACGCACGAAAATGCGCGAGATTCTCGCCGAGGGCGAAAAGCGCACCGGCATCGCCTGCGACACCGATCTCGAAGCGCACATTGCCACCCTGCAACATTTCGGCGCAAAGAAAATTGCGCTGGCCACGCGCTGGCCCGATAAGGTCACCAACGCGCTGACCGCCTATGTGAAGGAAGCGGGCATCGAAGTCGTCGCCAATGAATCGCATGCGCGCACGCTCAATCAAAACAAATATTCCAGCGCCGCCGACGACCACCAACTCGCGCTTGATCTGGGCCGCAAGGTGCTGCGCGCCGCGCCTGAAGCGGAAGCCTTGCTGATGCCGGGCGGCTTATGGTTTGCGATCCACGCGGTGCCCATCCTCGAAGCCGAATTCGGCAAACCGGTGTTGCTGAACATCACCTCAACCACCGCGGTCGCCCTGCGTTCGGCCGGCAGCAAAATGCTGCACCGCCCCGATCCGAAGTGGGGCAAGGTGATGGCGAACATTTAGGACGCCCCATGACAAACCTGCAGATCCTGCTTGCATCGCGCCCGCAAGGCGCCGTCAGCGAAGAAAACTTTCGTCTCGTCGAAGGCGATATCCCGCATGCAGACGAGGGCGAGTTTGTCGTGCGTAATCATTACCTCTCGCTTGATCCGTATATGCGCGGACGCATGGAAGACAGCAAGTCCTACGCCGCCAGTGCGGTGGTAGGCGCGGTGATGGTCGGCACCACCGTCGGCGAAGTCATCGAATCTCAGCACGCAAAGTTCAAGGTCGGCGATTTCGTCGAAACCCGCACCGGCTGGCAGCACTACGGCAAATCCAACGGTGGTGGTACGCGCCGGCTGGACCCTGGTTTTGTGCCGCTCACCGCGTATCTCGGCACAGTCGGCATGCCCGGCGTCACCGCCTGGGTCGGTCTGAATGAACATGGCAAACCCAAGGCCGGCGAAACGGTCGTGGTATCGGCCGCCAGCGGCGCGGTCGGCAGCACCGTCGGCCAACTCGCCAAACTAAAGGGCTGCCGCGCCGTCGGCATCGCCGGCGGCAAAGCGAAATGCGATTATGTCGTCAACGAACTCGGCTTCGATGCCTGCGTTGATTACAAGGCGGGCAATCTTGATGCCGATTTGAAAGCGGCCTGCCCGTCAGGCGTGGATGTTTATTTTGACAACGTCGGCGGCACAGTCTTGAACGGCGTGCTGGCGTACATGAATGCGTTCTCGCGCATTGCATTGTGCGGACAGATCTCCGGTTACGATGATCCGGCAGCGCTGGCGGTCAAAAACTTTCGCGCTTTTCTGGTCAATCGTATCAACCTGCGCGGCTTCATCGTTTCCGACCATCTTGATTTATGGAAGACGGCGCTGGCCGAACTCGGGCAACTCGTCCACGACGGGAAAATAAAATATCGCGAGAGCATCGCCGAGGGCCTCGAGAACGCGCCAGCTGCTTTCATAGGCCTGCTCAAGGGTCAGAATTTCGGCAAGCAGCTGGTGAAGCTGATCTAACGCCGAGCGATGGGTTTCGGCCTCCGGCCGCCATCCATCTTGCAGGCGTTGATGCTACGATTCGACGCTGAACGGAAAACCAACAGGACACCCGTATGCGCATCGAAGTCATCTGCACCGGTGACGAAGTTCTCACCGGCAAAATCGTCAACACCAACTTCAGCTACATCACGCAAAAACTCGAAGACTGCGGGCTCGCCGTCGAATGGGAGACCACGGTCGGCGACGATCGCGAAAATCTGCTGCTGGCGTTTCAGCTCGCCGGCCAGCGGGCCGATGCGGTGATCGTCAACGGCGGCCTCGGACCGACGGTTGATGACCTCTCGCAGGAAATCGCCGCCAAAGCCGCCGGCGTTGAACTCAAGCTCAGTGAAGAGTGGCTGGCGGCGATGGAGGAATACTTCCGCCGCCGCAGCCGCGTCATGCCGCCGAACAACATCAAACAAGCGATGCTGCCCTCGACCGCCGAGGTGCTCGACAATCCGGTGGGCACCGCCTGCGGTTTTGCCGTCGACATCGGCAAGGCACGGTTCATGTTCACCCCGGGCGTGCCACGTGAACTGCGGCGCATGCTCGAAGACCAGATCATTCCGCGCCTGCTGGCGAAAGCGGGCAAACAATCGGCGATTTATCTCCAGCGTTTTCATTCCTACGGTATCGGCGAATCGCATGCCGACAGCCTGCTCAACGGCGTCGAAGCACTCGCCGCCGACGGCAGCGTCAAGCTGGGCTTCCGCGCCCACTATCCGCAGCTTGAAACCAAACTGACGGTGCGGGGCGCCGACATGGACGAAATCAAACAAAAACTCGCCCCGGTCGAGGCCGAGGTACGCCAGCGTTTCGGTAACTTTATTTTTGCCGAGAACGATGCAACCCTCGAAGGCGTGGTGCTCGGCGAACTGCAACGCCATAACGCCACGCTTGCCATCGTCGAAACCTTCAGCAGCGGCCAGATTGCCGGCCGTCTCGCCCATCTGCCGGGTGCAGAACATATTCTGCGCCGTGGCGTGGTGGCACGACAAAACGAAGAAATCTGTGCCGCGGTCGGCCTCGACCGCCACGCACTGCAAGACGGTATCACCAAAGAGGCTGCCGAGATGATCGCCCGCGCCGCGCAACAGCAAACCGGCGCCACCCATGCGCTGGCGGTGCTGGTCGATATTGACGAAGGCGGCGATCGCGTCGAGTTTGCCGGCACCACTTGTCTGGCCATCGCCACCGCAACTGACGTGGCGTCACGACGTAGCCGCATCGTCGGCGGTCGCGACTGGGTGCGGCTCGGTGCGGTTGAAATGGGGCTGGATTGTTTGCGCCGTTACCTGCAGGGACTGCCGGTCAACGAACGCATCGACTTTGAAAAAGTCGAATAACCCGGGACTCCGCGGCAAGCTGCCGCGGAACTGACTACTCTACCGGTTTGATTTCCGCCGGCGCAGCAGGCGGTGCGGCGTCGTCGAGCGGCGCCTCGCCGGGCACGGCGTCTTCCGGACCACCCTTACGCAGGCGTTTTTCTTCTTTCTTCTGCTTCTTGGCGATTTCTCGCTGGCGCTTCTGGAACGAATAGTTTGGCTTTGCCAATTGGTGGATCCTTTCGGGTGAAGGGCCCGACTTTATGCTATTTCAGCGCTTTACGCTCTAACAATGTGATCCCCCCGGTGGTGGGGGTCTATTTGTCAGGCTCGCGGGTTACGCTTTTGCGCTGTGCCATCGCCTCGGCGTAGCACTCCGCACAGACGAGACGCACACCGCTTTGCGCAGCCCGCGCCAACGGTCGCATGGTTGCGGAGTCCGTAATACGCTTACAGGCTGGGCAACGCTTGGTCTTCGAGGGATCCTTGCTCATAAAACAGAAACGCCTCGATATAAGGTGAGAGGCGGCCATCATAGCCCCTAACCGACTGCATATGGGATTGTTCGCCTGCGCGAAGGCACGGCAAATCGCCGGCTGCGCGGGAAACCAGCAGTGTTTGACCCGCTGCAACAGCATGGCTAAGCTTGCCGCTCGCCGTACCTTACGCAAGCTTTGGACAAGGTTTAAACAGGGTCTGATCATGAAAATCGCCGTCATCCACGACTATGCCGACGCGCTGCGCAAAACGCGCGCTTTTCCCCGCTTGCAGGGCCATGAAGTAATGATCTACAACGATCCCTATCTCGATCCGGCGCGCGTCGTCGAGCAGGTGGACGGCTGTGACGCCCTGTTGCTGACCCAACAACGCGTCAATATCACGCATGACATTCTGCGCCAGCTGCCCGCGCTCAAATTCATCAGCCAGACTGGACGCAACGTTAGCCACCTCGACGTCAACGCCTGCACCGAGTTGGGCATCCTGGTGTCGGCTGGCGGCCACGAGGGCGACAATCCCTATACCGTCACCGGCGAGCTGGCGTGGGCGCTGATTCTCGCCTCGCTGCGTCATCTGCCTTACGAAGTTGAACAACTCAAACAGGGCCACTGGCACAGCACCATCGGCACGCGGTTGCACGGTCGCACGCTGGGCATCTACGCCTTCGGCCGCATCGGCAGCGGTGTTGCGCGTGTAGGCCGCGCCTTCGGCATGAAAGTGCTGTGCTGGGGCCGCGAGAGTTCGCTGGCACGCGCGCGCGCAGAAGGCTTTGAAGTGGCGGCCAGCCGTGAAGCGTTTTTCGAAAGCGCCGACGTCCTCAGTCTGCACATCAAATCCAATGACGCCACGCGCGGCATCGTCACCGCCGCCGACCTCGCACGGATGAAACCGACGGCGCTATTGGTCAATACCAGCCGCGCACCAATCATTGAAGACGGTGCGCTGGTGGCTGCGTTGCACCAGGGACGCCCCGGATTTGCCGCCATCGACGTGTTCGAGGACGAGCCGGTGATAGGCGCCAATCATCCGCTGCTAAACATGAAAAATGCGCTCTGTACGCCGCACCTCGGCTATAACGAAAAGAGCAGCTACGAGCATGTCTATGCGGGGGGCGTCGAACAACTATTGGCCTATGCCGCCGGCCAGCCGGTCAATATGCTCAATCCGGAAGTATTGGAACAGCGCAAGACCGTTTGATCTGCTACCGGCGCGATAGGCGAGTGACTTTGCGTAAGGTTTTTTTCGCTTTAACATTCTGCAACACACACTAAACCACGGGGGATAACCAACATGGAACGACTCAAAGCCAGCGACTTTCCGCAGGAAGTACTGAAACTATTCGACGGCTACGTGCATGGCATGCTCGATCGTCGCGAATTTCTCGACGGTGCCACCAAATACGCCGTCGGCGGATTTACCGCGGCGGCAATGCTCGAAGCCCTGCGCCCGAATTACGCGATGGCGCAACAAGTCGCGAAAAACGACCCGCGCATCAAAGCCGAATATGTCAGCTACGCGTCGCCGCAGGGTACCGGCACAGTCAAGGGTTACCTCGTGCGTCCGGCCAAAGCAAGCGGCAAACTGCCGGCAATCGTGGTCATCCATGAAAACCGCGGACTCAACCCGCACATCGAAGATATCACCCGTCGCCTCGCGCTTGAAAACTACATCGCCTTTGCCCCCGACGCACTGACACCTCTGGGCGGCTACCCCGGTGAAGAAGAAGCGGCAGTGAAACTCTTCGGCACGCTCGATGGCCCGAAACGCACCGAAGACCTGGTGGCCGGCGCCAACTTCGTCAAAACGCATGCCGAATCGAACGGCCGCCTCGGCGCAGTGGGGTTCTGTTTCGGCGGCGGCATCTGTAATCTGTTTGCGACGCGCATGCCCGACCTGCTCGCATCAGTGCCATACTACGGTGCGCAGGCGCCGGCCGCCGACGTGCCAAAAATCAAGGCGCCATTGCAAATTCATTACGCCGGACTGGATGAACGCATCAACGCCGGCTGGCCCGCCTACGAGGCAGCGCTCAAAGCCAACAACAAATACTACGAGGCTTACATTTACCCGAACGTCAACCACGGCTTCAATAACGACACGACGCCGCGTTACGACGAAGCGGCAGCCAAGCTGTCGTGGCAGCGCACACTCGAATTTTTTGCCAAGCACGTGCGCGGCTAGTCGACACAGCAGCGCTGCCGTTTGAATTACGCCCGTCGATTTTCTGACGGGCGTATTTTTTTGTGCAAGGCTTTTCGCAACCGTCGCGCCAGCGCACGGCTAACGAGAACGCATGCCATAATCCATGCAGACAGGTTGTAATAAAACCATCAAAAAGACGGCGCTCAGCGCCCGCCAAAAAACCATCATCGGAGGAGAAAATCATGACCAGCCGCAGGGATTTTTTGAAAACCAGCGCCGGCGCCGCCGGTATCGCCTTCACCGGTTGCTGCCTGCTCGACGCCGCCCATGCCCAGCAAAAGCCCATCGCCAAAAGACGCGAGGTTTCAGTCGGTGGCCGTCGCATCAAGACCATCGACATCCACGCGCATTGCGCGATTCCTGCGGCGATGGCGCTGCACGGCGACACCTTCAACGGCCAGACGCGCGGCCAGTTGCAACAGGTGATCGTGCTTGAAGAACGCCTCGGCTCAATGAACGAACAGGGCATCGATATGGAGGCGCTCTCGATCAACCCGACGTGGTACAAACTCGAGCGCGATCTGGCCGCTAAAGTAGTGCAGCTGCAGAATGAAAAACTCGCCGAACTGTGCGCAGCGCATCCCGATCGCTTTGTCGCCTTCGCTTCACTCGCACTCCAGCATCCTGATCTTGCCGTGCAACAACTCGACACCGCAGTGAAAAAATACAATCTGCGCGGCGCCGCCATCGGCGCGAGCGTCAATGGTGAAGAATTTTCGCATGCGAAATTTCATCCGGTCTGGGCCAAGGCCGAGGAATTGGGGGTGGTGTTATTCATTCACCCACAAAGCACGCCGGAACTCAGCAAGCGTTTTCGCGGCAACGGCTGGCTGTCGAACACCATCGGCAATCCGCTCGATACGACGATTGCACTCTCACACATCATTTATGAAGGCGTCCTTGACCGCTTTCCCGGCCTCAAGATCGCCTCTGCGCACGGCGGCGGCTACCTGCCGTCTTATGCACCGCGCTCGGATCACGCCTGCATGGTGTCGCCGCAGAATTGCAATCCGGAAATCAAACTCAAAAAGAAACCCACCGAGTATCTCAACCAGATGTATTTCGACTCATTGGTCTTCACCTCGGAGGCGTTGCGCCACCTGATTGCACAAGTCGGCGTCAGCCAGCTCGTATTGGGTACCGACCATCCGATTCCTTGGGCCGAAGATGCCGTTGACCACGTGCTCAACACGCCGGGCCTCAGTGACGAACATAAAATCTCCATCCTGCAAAACACCGCGGCAAAACTGCTCAACATCAAGGTCTGACCATGGCCGACCCGACCCTCGACGCCCACAACATCGCCGACCTGCGCGAGCTGGCGCGACGGCGCCTGCCGCGCGGCCTGTTTGAATTCATGGATCGCGGCTGCGAAGACGAGGTCTCGCTACGCAACAACCGTACGATCTTCGAACGCATCAAGCTCAAACCGCGCGTGCTGGAAGACGTTTCAGAGCGCGACCAGTCGGTGACGCTGTTCGGTCACAAGCAAAACATGCCGATCGCCATCGCGCCGACCGGCACGCCGGGCATCATGTGGCACGAGGGCGAACTGGCACTGGCACGCGCTGCCAAAGCCGCCGGCATTCCCTTCACACTGGCCACCACTACGTTGACAGCAATGGAACGCGTGGTCGACGAAGTCGGCGGCCGGCTGTGGTTTCAGCTCTATATGTACGCCGATCGTTCGCTCTCGCGCTGGATCGCCGAGCGCGCCAAAACCGCTGGCTATGAAGCGCTCATCATCACCGTCGACAGTGCGACTTTCTCCAATCGCGAATACAACCTGCGCAACGGCTTTACGATTCCGATCACCTACTCAACGAAAAACATCGTTGATGTGGTGCGCCATCCGCGCTGGCTGTTTGGCGTGTGGCTGCGCTATCTGCTCGAGGGTGGTCTGCCGCTCTATGAAAATTATCCACCCGAAGTGAAGGCACGCATTAAGGCCGCACCGATGGGCCGCGCGATGAAACTCAATGACGCGCTGAACTGGGATGACATTCGCGAAATGCGCAAGCTGTGGCCGGGCACGCTCATGATCAAAGGCGTGCTGCACCCGGACGACGCGCGTCAGGCCGCTGATTGCGGCGTCGATGGCGTGATCGTTTCAAACCACGGCGGACGCGTGATCGATGGCGCGCTCGCGCCTATCGAAGTGCTGCCGCAAATGCTCGACGCGGTGGGCAAACGCATGACGGTGATCGTCGACTCGGGTTACCGGCGCGGCAGCGATATCGTCAAAGCGATGGCCCTGGGCGCGCATGCCGTATTGGTTGGCCGCGCCACGCTCTATGGCACGGCTGCCGCGGGAGAAGCGGGTGCGGCGCGCGCATTGACCATCCTGCGCGAAGAAATTGACCGCGTGCTGGCGTTGGTCGGCGTCACCGGCATCGATGAGCTGCGCCGGGAACTGATATCACTGCCGAACCACATGCGTGCCATGATTGACGAGAGCGCAAAGACAGATGCTTGAGATGATGACAGCAGACGCCTCACGACCACGCTGGATGAATGCATCTTGAACCCTCCCGGCAAGCAACACAAACACGCTCATATTGGACGCGCAGTCGAGCGTCTTGAAGACGTACGGCTACTGACTGGTCGCGGCTGCTATGTTGACGATATTCAAATGCCCGGACTCTTGCATGCAGCGGTCTTTCGCAGTGCGCATGCCCACGGCGTTCTGCACGGTATGGACCTTACCGCTGCACGCGACATGCCGGGGGTGCGTGCCATCATCACCGCGGCTGATCTCTGTCGCGGCGAAAACGTCCTGGTGCCGCGCATCCCTCTGCGCATGGAACCGCGCCCCGAACTCAATCGCTTTGAACAAGGCGTACTCGCCAGCGAGAAGGTGCGCTATGTCGGCGAACCACTCGCCCTGGTCGTCGCGGACAGCGCGGCACTCGCTGAAGATGCCGCGAATGTGATCAGCGCCGAAATCGAATCATTACCGGCGGTGGCCGATGCACAGACCGCGCTCGCCGGCGCCCCTTACCTGTTTGAGGCTGCGGCCACCAACCACGCCATCACACTAAGCGGCGTTAGCGGCGACGCCGATGCCGCCTTTCGTGATGCCCCTTATGTGCGTCGCGAACGCTTTCGTGTGCAACGCCACACTGCAATGCCCATGGAAACACGCGGCCTGCTGGCAGAGTGGCGCGATGGCCGTTTGACACTCTACGGCGCAATGAAGGTCCCATTTTCGATCCGCGCGCTGCTCGCACGGCTACTCGATCTGCCGGAGAGCGCGATCGATGTCATCGAAAACGACGCCGGCGGCGGCTTCGGCGTACGCGGCGAGTTTTATCCGGAAGATTTTCTGCTCGCCTATGCCGCGCGCCAACTATCCTGCGCGGTGAAATGGATTGAAGACAGGCGCGAACATCTGCTCGCCACTACGCACGCGCGTGAGGTCGAATGCGAACTTGAAATCGCCTGTGGCCGCGATGGCCGCGTGCTCGCCTTGCGCGGACACGCGGTTTCCGACATTGGCGCCTATGCGCGACCCAATGCCGTCACTGCGCCGCGCAACCTCGCGCAAATGATTGCCGGCCCCTATCGGGTGCCGCATGTGCGCATGGACGTTGATATCGTTCTGAGCAATAAAACGCCGGCGGGCAGCTATCGCGGCCCCGGGCGCTTCGAAGCCGACTTTTGTCGCGAGCGCTTGTTTGATATTGCAGCCCGCGAACTGAACATCGATCGCATCGAGTTTCGTCGGCGCAATCTGCTCGGCCACGCGGAAATACCGCATGCGCTGCCAATGGTGCTGCCCTACCGCTCGGGCGGTGAGTTCGATAGCGGTGACTACGGCTCAACCTTTGAGCGTTGTCTCGAAGAATTCGGCTGGACCGACAAACTGCCGTTGCAAGGGCGTTTGATCGCGGGCCGTTATCATGGGCTCGGCATCGGCTGTTACGTCGAAGGCGGTGCCACCGGCCCACGCGAACACGCGCGTCTGGTGCTGGCGACGGACGGCATGATCGAGGTCTATACCGGTGTCTCCGCGATCGGCCAGGGTGTGGAGACGGTGTTTGCACAAATTGCCGCTGAAGCGCTGGGCGTGCCGCTGGCGCGTATCCGCGGTGTTTATCACGGCTCGACCACGCTGCTGCGCGAAGGCTTTGGCTCCTATGCCTCGCGCGGCTCCGTGATGGGCGGTTCGGCACTACTCGATGCTGCCGAAAATCTCAAACAAACGATCCGCGTCGCCGCCGCAGCGCAATTCGGCTGCACACCGCAAGAGGTTGAAATCAGCGATGAACTCGCCAGCGTAGGGGCGGGTGAAAAAACACGCACGCTGGCCGAGCTCGCCACCGACGGCTTTAGCGCCGAAGGCTGCTTTGTTAACGCGCGGCGCACCTATAGCTATGGCACCCATGCCGCGCATATCAGCGTCGATGCACAGACCGGAAAAATCGAAGTGCTCGACTATATGGCGGTGGAAGACGTCGGCCGCATACTCAATCCGCACACACTGCACGGCCAGGTGCTGGGCGCGATTACACAGGGATTGGGCGCAAGCCTGCTCGAAACCCTGGTCTATGACGACGAGGGGCAGCTATTGACAGGCTCACTCGCCGACTACCGCCTGCCCAATGCGCTCGATTACCCGAAGATCCGCGCCATCGCACTGGAAGATCATCCCTCGCCGATCAATCCGCTGGGCGCCAAGGGTGCGGGCGAGGGCGGCATCATTCCGGTGGGTGGCGTGATCGCCAATGCGCTTGCGTCGGCTTTGTCATCGCTGCAGGTGCAACCCTGCGCACTGCCGCTGACGCCGGCACGGATCTGGCGGCTGATGCACGAGGCGCAGCGGCCAGCACGCGCCGCCTGAAAAAGACCGCATTGCGGCGAGCCCATACAACGCTTACTCGCGGATCCCGGCGTCTTTGATCAGCTTGCCGATACGCGCGATATCGCTCTTGATGGTGGCCGCCAGTTCTTCCGGTGTGCTGCCCACGGCTTCCATGCCCGACTTGAGAAAGCGCTCGCGGACCTCGGTGCTTTGCAGCACTTTCACACTCTCCTGATGCAACCGCTGCACGATGGCAGCGGGCGTTCCGGCCGGTGCGAACAGTGCATAGATGGAGCCGGACTCATAGCCGGGCAAGCCCTGCGAGGCGATGGTCGGCAATTCCGGAAACAACGGCGAAGGCTCGACACTGGTTACCGCGAGTGCGCGCAAACGACCTGCCCGCACATGCGGCGTCATGCCGGCGCTGGCAAACATCAACTGCACTTGGCCACTGATCAGATCGGCGGATTCCTGTGCGCCACTCTTGTACGGAATGCGTACGATATTGACGCCGGCCATCGCTTTGAAGAGCTCGCCGGCGATGTGATTGGATGCGCCTGTCGAACCGGTTGCATAATTAAGTTCACCGGGCCGCGCCTTGGCGAGCGCCACCAGCTGGCGAACCGACTTCACCGGCAGTGCGGAATGCACCACCAGAATGTTAGGCGAACGGTTGGTCAGCGTGATCGGCACAAAGTCGCGCACCGCATCATAGGGCGTGGTCTGAATCAAAGGCCCCACCCACAAAGTGTTGTTGTAGAGCAGCAGCGTGTAACCATCGGGCGGCGCCTTATAGACGAGCTCACCCGGAATCACACCGCTGCCACGGCTATCCACAATGATCTGCTGGCCCAGCGCCGCCGACAAACCCGGCGCGAGCAGGCGCGAGGACACATCAGCGCCACCACCGACTCCGGAAGTCACCATGCGCACCGGCTTATTCGGATAAGTCTGGGCGACCGCAGTGCCGCCCACCAGAACCGTGCACGCCAACAAAGCTGTTGCCACATCAAGCACCCTGATCATTGTCATCATGAAGTCCCTCCCCCGCGTTGCAGATGCGCCGGATGTAAAGCATCCGCCGGCGTTGCTTGATTTATGAATTTGGTATCAACGACTATAATCGGATTTTAACTGCCTGTAGCAGCCATTCCCCACACCACATCATCGCCCGCCGCAGTACGGCCGGCGCCAAGGAGAACGCATGACCGATCAAGCACGCCTGCAAACCGTGATGGACAAATTCGAAATCATCGAGACTTCCAACGTGCTGCTGAGCTGCCGCGATGCCGGTGACTGGTCACGACTGGTGAACTGCTTCCACCCCGACGCGCGCGTCACCACCTCGTGGTTTGACGGCACCGCCGAAGAATTTGCCAAGGCCTCGCAGAACATGATGGCCGGGCACCACAAGAAAGACACACAGCGTCATACCATCAGCAACCCGCGCGTCACCATCAATGGCCACCGCGCGGTCAACGAATACTATGTAATTCTCTATCAGGGCCGCGTCATGGACGGCTACGAATTTGATCTCACGACCTGGAGCGTGACGCTCGATCTCTACGAACAGCGCAACGGCCAATGGCGTATCTGCAAGCGTTCGAATATCTATGAAAAAGACCGTCTTGAGCCGCATGTTCCCGGCTCGGTACCAAATTCGTATTACGAAAGCCTCGACCTGTCGGGTTATCCGGCGGAGATTCGCTTTCACTGCTATCGCAACGAACGCAGCAGCGGCCACAAACCAAAGAACCTGATCCTCAAGGGCTCGCCCGAGGAAACGGCGGCGCGGCAGGCGGCGAAGGATTGGTTGGCGGCAGGGAAATAAAATATCACCTCGCAGAAATAACAAAGGGGGCGCAAGCCCCCTTTTATTCGTCTATACCGCAGCGAAAGCCGAACCTTAATTCAAATCCGGCTTCGCCCCTGAGATCCTGACTGCTTTCCGCATTTTCTCCATCTGCGCTCGGATAAATGCCGCCGTCTCTTTAGGTGTGCTGCCTACCGGCTCCGCGCCGAGACTGGATAAACGCTCCTGCAGTTCAGGCGTCTTTATTGCCTTCACCACCTCAAAATTAAGTTTATTCAGAATGTCAGCCGGGGTTCCTGCACGGGCCACCAGGGAATACCAGCCGATCATTTCATAATCGGGGAGCGTTTCGGCAATCGTCGGCAGTTCCGGCGCCAATGAAGTACGTCGCGCGCTGGCGACACCAAGCGCTCTGACCTTGCCGCCTTTCAACGCCGGCATCACCGCCGGTATTGCCGAAAAGGTGAGCTGTATCTGGCCGCCGATGGTGTCCGTAATCGGTGCACTCGCACCTTTGTAAGGCACGTGCAAAAAATCAACGCCAGCGAGGGTCTTGAACATTTCTGCCGCAAGGAAAGGCGTACCGCCAGTGCCGCTAGAACCGTAACGCAGCTCGCCCGGTTTGGATTTTGCGAGCGTAATTAATTCGCGGACTGTCGTTACCGGAACCGGCAAACCAACGACCAGAATGAAGGGCGCAGTCGCAATCAGGCTGACCGGAGAAAAATCACGGATCAGGTCGTAATTCAGCTTTTCGAACAAAGCCGCGCCGATCGCATGCTGGGAGGTGGCGATCATCAAGGTATAACCATCGGGAGACGCGCGCGCTGCGTTCTCGGCGCCGATGTTGCCGCTGGCCCCTGCCCTGTCGTCAACCACGATCTGCTGTCCCCATGCCTCAGTCAGCTTTTGCCCGATCAGACGCGCAATGATGTCGGGTCCGGTGCCTGGGGCGCTGGTGACAACGATGCGAACGGGCTTGACCGGATAAGTCTGCGAAACCTTCAACGACCTATCCTGTGCCCACGCGTTTGCCAGGAATATCTGCGATAGGAGAAACAGGCCGGCCAAATAGAAAGAAAACGTTATGTACGATTTAAAGCACTGCTGCCAACCCTGCGTGCCGCCGCCATCACACGCGCCGCGCATCTCCATGGCGACCTTGCTCGATGACGGATACGCGGGTTTGAAAATCTGCCCGGTGTGCGTAGCCATTTGCCGTCCATTGCTGAAAAGCACGAAATGTCATGCTGAATAGCGGACAATAGCAGCCCCATTGTTATAGATGCAATCTCCAGTTCCCATGGAAATCAAAGTCAACTATCTCGACAAACTTCGTCTTGAAGCCAAATTCGATGACTTCACGGTGATCGCCGATCAACCGATCCGCTACAAGGGTGACGGCTCCGCACCCGGGCCCTTCGATTACTTTCTGGTTTCGTCAGCACAATGCGCAGCTTACTTTGTGAAGCTGTATTGCCTGACGCGCAACATCCCCACTGAGAACATCCGGCTGTCGCAGAACAATATTGTTGATCCGGAAAATCGCTACAAACAGACGCTGAAAATACAGGTCGAGCTGCCGGCGGAACTCTCCGCCAAAGACCGCCAGGGCATTTTGCGTTCGATCGAGCGTTGCACCGTGAAGAAGGTGGTGCAGGCCGGGCCCGAGTTCGTGATCGAAGAAGTGGACAACCTCGCTGCCGATGCGCAAGCGCTGTTGACACTCGACCCCACCACGGAAGCGCGCACCTGCATTCCGGGCAAGGATCTGCCGCTGGAGCAAACCATCGCCAATATGTCAGGCGTGCTGGCGGCGCTTGGCATGAAGATTGAAATCGCTTCGTGGCGCAACATTGTGCCGAACGTCTGGTCGCTGCATATCCGCGATGCGCACTCGCCAATGTGTTTTACCAATGGCAAGGGCGCGACCAAGGAAAGCGCCTTGGCCTCGGCACTTGGCGAATTTATCGAACGGCTGAGCTGCAATCATTTCTACAACGACCAGTTCTGGGGAGAAGAGATCGGCAACGCGGCCTTTGTGCATTATCCGGAAGAACGCTGGTTCAAGCCCGGCCGCAAGGATGCGCTGCCCGCCGGCCTGCTCGACAAACACTGCCTGCAAATCTACAACGTCGACGGCGAGCTGCGCGCCTCGCATCTCTGCGATACCAACTCGGGCAACACCCAACGCGGTATCTGTGCCCTGCCCTATGTGCGCCGCTCGGACGGCGAGGTGGTGTATTTCCCGACCAACCTGATCGACAACCTGTATCTGAGCAACGGCATGAGCGCCGGCAATACGCTGGCCGAGGCGCAGGTGCAATGCCTGTCGGAAATTCTCGAGCGCGCCGTCAAACGTGAAATCATTGAAGGTGAACTGACGCTGCCTGATGTGCCGCAGAAAGTGCTGGCGCGTTTCCCCGGGATAGAGGCTGGCATCAAGGGGCTGGAGGATCAAGGCTTTCCGGTGCTGGTGAAAGACGCGTCGCTGGGCGGCCAGTACCCGGTGATGTGTGTGACGCTGATGAACCCGCGCACGGGCGGTGTGTTCGCCTCGTTCGGATCACACCCCAGTCTGGAAGTAGCGCTGGAACGCAGTCTGACCGAGCTGCTGCAGGGCCGCAGTTTTGAAGGCCTTAACGATTTGCCGCGGCCTACCTTTGAGACCAATGCGGTGACCGAGCCCAACAACTTTGTCGAGCACTTCATTGATTCGAGCGGCGTCGTGTCGTGGCGCTTTTTCAGTGCCAAAGCGGATTTCAAATTTGTCGATTGGGATTTTTCCGGCAAGGGTAAAAATTCCAATGCCGAAGAAGCCGCAACTCTGTTCGGCATCCTCGAAGACCTGGGCAAAGAGGTCTATGTGGCGGCGTATGAACATTTGGGTGCCAGCGCCTGCCGCATCCTGGTGCCCGGTTATTCAGAGGTCTATCCGCTCGAAGATTTGATCTGGGATAACACCAATAAAGCACTGCAGTTTCGCGCCGACATTCTGAATCTGCATCGCCTCGACGACCGCGGCCTGAAAGCCTTGCTCAAGCGCCTCGAAGACAGCGGGCTCGATGACTACACCGACATCATCACCTTGATCGGCATCGAATTTGACGAGAATACGGCCTGGGGTCAGCTAACGATTCTGGAGTTGAAGCTGCTGATCAATCTTGCCCTGAAGAAATTCAAAGTAACGCACGAACTGGTGGGCGCGTTTCTGCAATACAACGAGAACACGGTTGAGCGTGGCCTGTTTTATCAGGCGCTGAATGTGGTGCTGGAAGTGTTGCTGAACAAAAAACTGGAACTCGACGATTACGCTGTGAATTTCAGACGCATGTTTGGCGACGAGCGGATGGACGCCGTGATGGGTTCAGTGGACGGCAGCGTGCGCTTCTACGGCCTGACGCCAACGAGCATGAAACTCGAAGGGCTCGACAAGCACCGGCGCCTGATCGACAGCTACAAAAAGCTGCATGTGAAGCGGGCTGCGGTAGCGTTTTCGTAGGGTGCATCGGTCCTCTTGCCTCCGAGCGCCCCCACCCTAGCCCTCCCCCGCTTCGCAGGGGAGGGGACTGGTCTTTGGCATCGCATCGCTAGAAGGTTCCTGTCCCCCGCTTAGCGAGGAAGGTAAATTAATTTTTTTTACCGCAAGCCGCATAAGCAGGTCCCTGCCCCCGCATAGCGGGGGAAGGACAGGATGGGGGCGCAACATGACTGCATTCGGTGCAATGCGCTTTGCTTATTGCAGCCTACGATCCGCTGCCCCGGAATACGCTGCGCTCCTTCCGGGCTACGGGGCTGAAAAAAAAGGGGCGCAAGCCCCTTTTTTTTCGTGCAAGCACTCTGGCTGCCGTATTTACCAGCCCATCGGCTCGCTGCCATCAAACGCGCCGAGTATCTCGAGTTCCTTGCGCAGCGTGACCTTCTGCGCGTCGGTGAGCGGACGCATCGGACCACGTACCGTACCCACCGGGCGGCCCATCATTTCCATCGCTGCTTTGATGGGTGACGGGTACTCGGGCTTGAAGATCTGCCAGTAGTGCGAGGCTTTATCCTGCAGCGGCGAGGCGTCACCGTATTTGCCGGCGGCACACAAGTCATAGAGTTTTTGCATCATGTTCGGCGCAACGCTGCCGGCGATCGACATCGAACCCACGCCCCCCATCGACATCGACGGGATAATGTATTCAACACCGAGGATAAGGCCGAACTCGGGGCGTGCTTTTTGCGTGAGGCGGCGCGCTTCGATGAAGTATTCGAAGTTATGGCTGGCTTCTTTTTCGCCAATGAAATTCGGCAGCTCTTCAATCAGGCGCACGAGGAATTGCGGCGTCAGGCTGGTGCCGTGGAAGATCGGCGAGTTGTAGATCATGAACGGCAGGCTGCTCGCCTTGGCCACGCGGTAGAAGTGGTCGTGCAGCGCCTCTTCCGGTACCGGCCAGTAGTAGGGGGCGAGGCAGATGGTGGCGTCGGCGCCGACTTTTTCCGAATGGCGCGCGAGATCAACGGCGATATCGGTGCCGGCGCTGCTGACGTTGGCGATCACCGGCACGCGGCCGTTGGTCACCTTGACCGAGATTTCGATCAGTTTCTTGTGCTCTTCAATCGTCAGGCTGACCGATTCGGCAATGTGCAAGATCACGCACAGCGACGACGGCTTTTGCCGCACGTGCCAGTCGACCAGTTTTTCGAAGGTCGCATAATCGACCGAGTTGTCCGCCTTGAAGGGAGTGACCGGCACGTGCATCACGCCATGGGGCACGGTGCGCAAAGGTTGTTTGCTCATGTTCAATGTTCTCCGCAAATGTTCATCGATAGTGGTGCGATTCTACCGTACGGTGCCACGCCCACACCGCCTCCGGTAGAATGCCGCGCTCATTCAACCCTTCTCAAGCCAAAGACCCGACCATGACCACACTGACCCGCGAACAGATCGCCACCGCCAAATTCGAAATCCTTGAAAACTCCATCACCTCGCTGTGCCACCGCGACAATGGCGACTGGGCCGGCCTCGGCAAGTGCTTTCACGCCGATTCGCGCATCACCACCTCGTGGTTCGACGGCACCGCCGCCGAATTCGTCGCGCAATCCGACGCCATGATGTCGGGCCATCATCCGACCGACACCCAGCGCCACATGATGAGCAACCCGCGCATCACGCTTAACGGCAAGCGCGCGGCCTGCGAGTATTACGTCATTCTGCATCAGGGCCGTACGCTCGACGGCTACGAATTCGACTTCCAGACCTGGAGCGTCACCATCGACCTCCATGAACTGCGTGACGGCGCCTGGCGCATCTGCACGCGCAAAATGATTTATGAGAAGAGCCGCATGGACCCGCATGTGCCCGGTTCGGTGCCGCAGTCGTATTACGACAGTCTTGATCTGTCGCCCTTCCCGCCGGCGATCCGCTTTCACTGCTACCGCAATCTGCGCAGCAGCGGACAGATGCCGAAGAATCTGATCATGAAAGGTTCGCCCGAGGAAGCCGCGGCACGCCGCGAAGTCGCCGCCTGGGTCGCCTAGACAACGCTGTGGTCAGCCGTTGATCACGCCAGTGGTTTTTTCGCCGGCAAAAAAACGGCTGATGTTGTGCAGCGAAGCAGGCACATCCACCGCCCACGAACGGTAAGAGCCGCCGCCGGTGTGCGGCAATAGCACCACGTTCGGCAGATGGCGCAAACGGCTACCCACCGGCAGCGGTTCGCTTTGATAGACATCGAGCCCGGCCATCGCCAGCCGATGACTTTCAAGCGCGTCGGCCAGCGCCGCCTCATCAACCAAGCCGCCGCGCCCCACATTGATCAGCACCGCACCGGGCTTCATGCGCGCCAGTGCAGCGGCGTTGATCATGCCCTCGGTTTGCGGCGTGTGCGGAATCACCAGCACAACAAAATCAGCGGCCGCCAACAGATCATCGATTGGCAAATACCGCAGACCCAGCGCTTCTTCAAGCGCCGCGTCATGCGGCGTGCGCTGGTGGTACACCAGTTGCATATCAAACGCGCGACAGCGTTTGGCGATTTCCATGCCGATATCGCCCATGCCGATGATACCCACCGTCGCCTGAAAGAGTTCGCCCACGCCCTGAATGCCGGCCCAGTTCGCGCGGTAGTTCTTTTGCGAGGTCAACACCGGCTCGATTCCGGCCTGTTGATACGCAGCACTGCTCACCGCCTGATGCCCGGCGATCACCTTGCGCGCACAAGCCAGCATCAGCGCCAGCGCATGCTCGGCCACCGTGACGTTACGCAACAACGGCATGATGGCCACGCGCACCACTTGCGCCGTGGCCGCGGCGACATCGATGTTGCGGCAGTTCAGACCGTGTTTCTGGATAAATTTCAGCGCGGGTGCGGCGTGTATCACCGATGCCGGAATCGCCGCCTGGTAACACAGCATGGCATCCGCCCCGGGGGCGGCCGCCACTAACGCAGCTTCGCTGTCATCGGCGGGAATGATCAGCTCAAACGCCTGCGCCGCCGGCGACTCGCGCAGCCGTGTGGTGACCTTGCGTGTCGCGCCATCGGCCAGCATCAAGCGTATTTTTCTGTTCATGACGGGGCACTCTTTATGCAACGAATCGATGATGCGGTTAGCGGGATGCCGAACATCAATCGACCGTTGCCCCGGAGAATTTCACCGACTTTCGCATCTT
>CAIWNB010000391.1 GCA_903913965.1 uncultured beta proteobacterium | reverse complement strand
TTCAGGGGCAACGGCTGACCGTAATGGTGACCCTGTTGTGTCGATTCGGGATGATGACAACGAAAGAGATGACTCAATGAGAGCAAGACAGGTTGAACTCTGGGGATCAAACATTGGCACCGACCAAAACTATTCCGTCACGGTAGAGTAAGTCTGGTAGCGGACCAACAAAATCAGAGACCAAAGCTTCGCTTTACTCAGCAATAGACGCTCTAAATGTGGTGAGCAACACCCTTATCGAATCGGTATATCCGCCCTATTTTTGCGCGCGAAGCGGATTAACGCATCCACAACTGAAAGTACCTGAGGCACATTAGAGGTCATGCTGCTCGAAGTTATATAGCGGCCGTCTACTACAAAAGACGGCATCGCTTGAACCTCGTAGTCCAAAGTCATTTTTCGCGCAAGATCGACTTTTAGTTGTACCTCTGCAGACCGATAGCTCGCCATAAATTTAGCGCCATCAAGGCTATTTTTCGCAGCCCATGTCTCTACTACGGGTTCGCGGTTAATCTGCAAGTGATCAGTGTGGTAACTCTGATAAACCGCCAGATGCAATCGGGCTACTTCACCAAGCGTTTCAAGCGCAAAATAAATTTTCGCCAATGGCACCCAGCTGTCATGCCTAACGACAGGTAAGCGGCGAAATACAACATCCGGAGGGAGTGTTTTCTGCCAGCGCTCAACTTCTGGAGCTAGCACGTTGCAGTAAGGACAGGGATAAAAGAAAAACTCAATGACCTCGATGCGATTGCCGCGAGGGACTGGTTGTGTTCGAGAGAGAACACGATAATCAACCTCAGGCTGGATCGGCTGAGCCGAAACAGGACTACCAATCCAGGCCCCGAGAATGACCCCTAACAGGAAACCGAACAGACCCCGTCGGGTAGCGCGCATGCGTTATTTTTGCCCTGCGCGCTCCTTGCGCGCGCGTGCGATCAACTGATCGACGACTTGGAAAAACCGTTCATAATTTACGCTGCCGTCAGCGCCGAGCACCATGGATGGCCCGGTCATATATTTCCCATCGATAGCAATGGCCGGAGTCCCTGGCACATCGTAGCTGCGAGTAATGTCTTCGGAGCGTTTTACTTTTCCATTCACGGCAAAGGAGTTGTAGGCGTCTACAAATTTTTGCCGGTCCACACCCTTATTGGCAAACCAATCTGCCATGACGCGCGGGTCGGTAACCATGGCTTTAAAGCCATCCTTATGGATGGCAGTGAAGATGTCATCGTGATACTTGCCGCCGACACCGATCGCATCCAGTGCATAGAACGCGCGCGCCATCGGCCCCCAGGACGCGGGATCAAAAATTGCGGGGACGTAACGAAATTCAACGTCTGCGGGTTTGCGTTTGAGCCAGCCTTTGATCGGAGCCTCAAGGTGATAACAATGTATGCAGCCATACCAAAAGAACTCGACGACCTCGATTTTTTTGCCGCTGTCAGTCGGCTGGGGCGGGTTGATCATCGTAAAGTCGCGCCCGAGCGTAGGCGCTGTTTGAGCCAAAGCCACGCCAGTTGTAGACATGAGCAGTGCAACGCATCCAGTTACCACAAGCCGTTTAAGCATAGTTATCATGAGTTCTCCCAACTGGTTATTTTTCCGATTGCGACGTTGTTTCGCGGACTTTAATCAACGTGGTATCAATGCCACTCTGCTTTAGTGCAGCCCTTGCCTTGTTAAGTTCTTCAACCGTCGAATACGGGCCGACTCGAACGCGATGCCAGATACCCTTGTCGGGCAAAGTGGTTGTTTGTACGCTTGCCTCCATACCCATCAGAGCGAGACGGGCTTTTAGGTTATCTGCGTCAGGCGCGTTTTGAAACGCGCCGGCCTGCAGATAGAAGGCTTCTCTTGCTTGAGCGGTCGGTTTCTGTTGTTGCGCATCCCTCAACTGTTGGTCGGTAGCGGGCTCCTCTGAGCCGGGCAGAATTTTGTAGAAATCAAAGCGCGGTTTGCTCTCTGCCTTCGCGCTTTTCGCATCGACCTTCGCAGTTTCATTACCAGTCGACTTTTGCGAGTCGCCTTTGCCAGACTGGCTGGGTCGCGCCTGAAAAGGGGTGGGCATTTTGTTGATATACCACGCTACTGCCAGCGAAAGCCCTAGTCCAAGTAACAGTCCTATTAATATACCGATCATCAACGTACCGGCACCGCCCTTATTGTTAGGGCTTGGTCTGTTGGTGCTTTTATAATCTTTACTCATGGCAGGATGTTACATTTTTTCCGGGGCACCAACACCGAGAAGCGAGAGTCCGTTGCGCAGCAATTGGCGGGTCGCCGTAGCCAGTGCGAGGCGCGCCAACTTGACCGGTTCCTCAGCCACCAAAAAGCGGGTGGAGTTGTAGTAGCCGTGAAATTCACCTGCCAGTTCTCGTAAATAGTAGGCGACTTGATGTGGGGCAAATTCACGGGCTGCCAAGCTGACGATGTCCGGATATTCAGCGAGTCTTTTCATCAGACTGAGTTCCCGCTCTTCGGTCAACGCTGTGAGCGGGACGGTTTTTAAAGCATCAGTGTCTCCGCCCCATTGCGTGACTACGCTACAAACCCTGGCGTGAGCGTACTGAACGTAATAGACCGGGTTTTCCTCACTCTTGGCCAAAGCGAGATCGATGTCGAAAACAAATTCCGAGTCGGCGCGCCGCGAGACCAGAAAGAACCGCACGGCATCCCGCCCTACCCATTCAACCAGATCCCGCAGGGTTACATAGGAGCCGGCGCGCTTGGAAATCTTGACTTCCTCGCCGCCACGCATGACTTTGACCATGCTGTGTAAAACGTAATCCGGGAATCCAGCGGGGATGCCAATTTCGAGCGCCTGTAATCCGGCGCGCACCCTCGTAATAGTGCTGTGGTGGTCAGTGCCCTGCACGTTGATCGCGGTCGAAAAACCGCGTTCCCATTTGGTGACGTGATATGCCACGTCGGGTACAAAATAGGTGTAGGTCTGGTCTGACTTCCGAACCACCCTGTCTTTATCATCGCCAAAATCGGTAGTACGCAACCATAGAGCGCCGTCCTGCTCATAGGTTTTACCGCTGGCGATCAGTCCTTTGACCGCCGACTCTACCCGGCCATCGGCGTAGAGACTCGATTCGAGGTAGTAGATATCAAATTTAACATCGAATTTTTCCAGGTCGATGTCCTGTTCGCGTCGCAAATAGGCGACTGCGAAGCTACGAATGTTTTCTTCATCGTCACGGTTACCGTTCGCGGTGACCTCCGCGCCGTCGCTCGCTACCACAGACTTGCCGGCGAGAAAATCGTTGGCGATTTCTTGCACGTATTCGCCCTGATAGCCGCCCTCAGGCCATTCTGTGTCGCCAGGTTTGAAACCACGCGTTCGCGCCTGCACTGACAGCGCGAGGTTGCGGATTTGCACGCCGGCATCGTTGTAATAGAACTCTCGCATCACCGTATAGCCCTGGGTCTCCAGTAATGCGGAGATGGCGTCACCAAGCGCGGCTTGCCTGCCATGTCCGACATGCAGCGGCCCGGTCGGGTTTGCCGAAACGAATTCAACCACTACTTTTTGAGCTGCGCCGGTGACGCTATGACCGAAGGCCTGACTTTCCTGAAGAATCCGACTGACGATCGTTTGATGCGCCTCGGCTTTCAGGAAGCAATTAATGAATCCAGCGCCGGCAATTTCGGTTTTGGCGAGGTAAGGCGAAACCGGCAACGCTGCGATGACTTCGGCGGCGATGTCGCGGGGTTTTCGTTTTAGCGGTTTCGCCAGTTGCAATGCGATGTTGCAGGCGTAATCTCCATGCTGAGCTTGCTTGGGCCGGTCAAGGATTATTTCAGCAATTGGAACACCCGGCGCGACGGTCGCGAGGGCGCTTCTGAATAATTCGCCAAGATGGATTCGGAAATCCGAAATCGCTGCGGAATTCATCGGATATTTCAGACAGTTTTAGAGGGAAACGCGGCGCATTCTAACATGCAGGCATGGTCATTCACGGAAAGCGCCAGGGCGCATACGGGGTTTATGGGTTAACAGATCATGACTCCTGCGGGTCGATGTCGAGCGCCCATCGCACTTTGGGCGCAGCAATTTTTTCAAGTTCTTGTTCCCAAGTATTTAGGAAATTGTGTAACGCCGAACGTGAGCGCGATTGTACGGTGAGTTGTGCCCTGGCCTTGCCAGCGAGTCTGGCCATGCCGGCCGGGACGGGATCGAATACCGCGACTTCCGTGCCGCCAGCATCTGCACGCTTCGCAGCGTTCCACAAAAAGTCCATGGCGGTTTCTTGTTCGAGCGCTTCGGCGCGCAAAATCACCTGATGTGTGTAAGGCGGCAGGCCAGCTTGCTTGCGTTCCGACAATATATCCTTTGCAAAATCATCAAAGTTCTGTCGTCGCAGGGCGGCGTAGAGTGGATGTTCAGGGAACTCTGTTTGAATCAAAACCCGACCCGGTAACTCAGCCCGACCGGCACGCCCAGATACCTGCATTAAATTTGCAAACAAGCGTTCGCTCGCGCGGTAATCCGTACTGTAGAGGGAAGCGTCGGCATTAATCACACAAACTAGCGTTAAAGCCGGGAAGTCGTGACCTTTGGCGAGGATTTGAGTGCCGACCAGCAGGTCAACCGATCCCTCATGAATTTGCTGGCGCATTTGAGTCCAAGCGCCTTTGGCTCTGGTAGTGTCACGGTCAATCCGCAGCATGCGGGCTGTAGGGAAAATGCGTCCCAAGGCCTCTTCAACCCGCTGGGTTCCCTGCCCCAAGGGCGTCAATTCGGGATTGCCGCATTGCGGGCAGGCTGCGGGCGTGCGTTCCTGATGGCCGCAGTGATGACATCGCATCAGCCGGGTTTTCAGATGTAAGACGAGTTTTACGGAGCAGCGGGGGCAGCCGGAAGTCCAGCGACAGCTCGGGCAAATCAGTACGGGCGCATAGCCGCGTCGATTGACGTAGATGAGAGATTGTTGCCCTTGGCGCGTGTTTTCCTTGATCGCATGCAATACCTCTTGAGATAAGCCATCAATGAGTGCCGCACCCCGGATGTTTGCTGTTGTAATTTCGGGAATAGCCGCGTTTGCGCGTTGCTCAAGTTTAAGGAGGCCGTATCTTCCGCGCTGTGCTTGATAGTAGGTTTCCAGGGATGGCGTAGCCGAGCCCAGCACGATCGGGATCGCCCGTTGTTTAGCACGGAGCAGCGATATGTCGCGCGCGGAGTAGCGTAAACCATCGCCCTGTTTGAACGAGGCATCGTGTTCCTCATCAACAATAATCAAGCCGAGCGCGGGCATGGGCGTGAATGCTGCTAGCCGTGTGCCCACGACGATGCCGGCTGCCCCGGATTGTGCCGCCAGCCAATTTTGTAAGCGCTCGCTCTCGTTGAGACCGCTGTTGAGTCGAACGACCAAGGTTTTAGGAAAGCGCGATTGAATGCGGCTTTCAAGTTGTGGGGTGAGGTTGATTTCGGGCACCAGCAAGAGTGTTTGCTGATTTGCTTCGAGTGCTGTGGCGATGAGTTCCAGGTAGATTTCGGTCTTGCCGCTGCCCGTGATGCCATGAAGCAGCCACGGGCCAAACCGGTCGAAGGACGCCCGTATGGCCTTGACCGCCGTTTGTTGCGCCTCTGTTAGTGATGGCCCAGGCAAAACGCTTGATCCAGTCGCCGCGCCTTGGTAAGGCTGTTCCGTAAAGGTTTCGACCCAGCCCCGTGCAATTAGATCTTTCAGCAAGGTGGCTGTGCTTGGCATCTTGGTGCGGAGCGTCGCCTCTCCAATACCCTCACCCGCCGCTATCAGCCAGCCCATTAGTTCGCGCCGCGATTTGGCGCGCGCGGGCAATGTTTCGGGATCAACCAGTTTGCCGGCTGCCGTTAAACGATAAGCCACAGCTTGTGGCTTTGTTGCATGGCGACGCCGTAATCGTGTTGGCAGGGCATTAAGTATTACTTCGCCAACCGGGTGGTGGTAGTAGTCGCTGCAGAATTTGAGCATCGCCAACACATCAGACGGCAAAGGGGGAATATTGCCGATTACGTCAAGAATACCGCGTACCCGCGAAAGCGAGAGTGTCGTGGTCTTGGCGAGTTCGAGAACCACGCCCACAGCGATTTTTTTACCGAACGGGACCAACACAAACCCGCCGACAGTGACCGCTTGCGTTGGCCCTAGGCGGTAATCAAAGAGTGTGTTGAGCGGAACATCAAGGGCGACGCGGGCAAAAATCATGGCTCCCTATGTGGCATCAAGAGTTAACACAGTTCGCTCGCGTGATTTCTCAAAAAGCAACACAAGGCCATTAGCCATATATGAAATTTCCCATCGAAACAGCCTGTGGATAATTGTGTTGATTACTTTTGGGAGGACGTAAGCCTTAGGGCATGATTTAGAGCGTGATCTTGCAGTATTTTCTAGAAGATTGGCGGTTTAATTATATAAAACATATGGTTAGCATTCCTGCTCGGCTCGCTGGCGTTTGTGCCCTGGGCTGACTACCCGCAAACCCTTACTGTGCATAAGTTTGCGGGTAAGGCTCCCCGCAAAGCCAGTATCGGCGCGGGTTTTCAGTCGTTACAAGCGCCAAACCCGCGTACCGCCTCGATTAGCGCCGATACGTGTTCCGGAGGGGTGAATTGCGAAATACCGTGCCCGAGATTGAAGACATGGCCTGGACCACTACCAAATTGCTCAAGAATCGCAACAGCTTCCCGTTGAACCGCCTCGGGCGATGACAACAAGACCGCCGGATCCATATTTCCCTGCAAAGCCACGCGTGCGCCAACCCGTGCTTTAGCCGCACCAATATTGATCGTCCAATCAAGCCCTACCGCATCGCAACCGGTATCGGCTATGCTTTCCAGCCAGCCGCCACCGCCCTTGGTAAAGACGATGCTGGGAACGCGCATACCTTCGTTTTCCCGCTTCAGGCTGCCAATAATCTGCTTGATATAGGCAAGCGAAAATTCATGATAAGCGGCATCAGAGAGCATGCCACCCCACGTATCGAAAAGCATCACAGCCTGAGCGCCCGCCTCGATTTGCGCGTTTAGATAATCAGTAACGGCTTGTGCATTGACTGCCAGAATTTTGTGGAGCAGATCAGGTCGCTGATAAAGCATCTTTTTGACGCTGGCGAAATCGGAGCTTCCACGACCTTCGATCATGTAGCAAGCAAGCGTAAACGGGCTGCCTGAAAAGCCAATCAGAGGAACGCTGCCCGCGAGAGATTTTCGTACCTGCCTGACCGTGTCGAGAACGTAACGCAGGTGGACAGTTGGATCGGGTGCGCTTAAATCGCGGATTTCCCATTCTTCACGTAACGGCCGTTCAAATTTTGGCCCTTCACCTTCCGCAAAATATAGACCAAGCCCCATCGCGTCCGGTATCGTAAGAATGTCGGAAAACACGATGGCGGCATCAAGTCGATAGCGCGCCAGCGGTTGCATCGTTACTTCAGTGGCGAGGTCAGGATTTTTGCAAAGCGCCAGAAAATTCCCTGCCCGTGCGCGCGTCTGGTTATATTCCGGCAAATATCGGCCGGCCTGACGCATCAGCCAGATTGGCGTATAGGCCGTTGGCTCGCGGAACAAAGCGCGTATAAAGGTATCGTTTTCAAGTTTCATGGGCAGGAGTCTGGTTGAAATACGGTTAACCCGGCGACGTTTTGAAGAACGCCGTCCGGGTGGCCTGCCGCTTGGCAATTAGCGTGGCAGAACCGATGAACCCATCAAAAACTCATCGACCGCGCGAGCGCACTGGCGGCCCTCACGAATCGCCCACACAACGAGTGACTGTCCACGCCGCATATCTCCGGCGGTAAACACCTTTGGCACCGAAGTGACGTAAGCCTGTGCGCCTTCGGTCGTCGCCTTGGCATTACCGCGTGCATCACGTTCGACGCCAAACGACTCCAGCAGTTTCTGGGTTGGAGACAAAAAACCCATCGCCAGCAAAACCAGATCTGCTTTCAATTCGAATTCAGAGCCCGCGATTTCGAGCATTTTTCCGTTTTGCCATTCAACTCGAACCAAAACCACTTTTTCGATTTTGCCGTTATGGCCCTCAAATCGTTTGGTGGCGATTGCCCAGTCCCTGGTTGCGCCTTCTTCATGCGATGACGACGTGCGTAATCTTTGCGGCCAATAGGGCCAAACCGGGTTGTTCTTCAGATCCGGTGGCATCGGGAGTAATTCAATTTGTGTGACGCTGGCCGCACCGTGCCGGTTGGACGTCCCGACACAATCCGAGCCAGTATCACCGCCGCCAATTACGACCACGTGTTTACCGCTGGCCCATAGTTCTGGTGGCTTGTCGCCGGCAACCCGACGATTTTGTAATGGTAAAAATTCCATGGCGAAATAAACGCCATCCAGATCACGCCCTGGAACCGGCAGATCGCGTGGATATTCAGCGCCACCCGCCAATACAACCGCGTCAAATTCATTCAAAACTGACGTCGGGTCGAGATGAGTCGGTGCTGCATTACCAGCACCGGACGGTGCGGTACCTATGACGTGATTTGTTCGGAATTCCACTCCTTCGGCACGCATTTGCTCGAGCCGCCGGTCAATATGAGTTTTTTCTAGTTTGAAATCAGGGATGCCGTAACGCAGAAGACCACCAGCGCGATCATTTTTTTCGAAAACCACAACGGCATGACCAGCGCGCGCCAATTGTTGGGCATTTGCCATACCCGCGGGACCAGAACCAATGACTGCCACACGCTTGCCGCTTTTGACGGCGGCGGGACGCGGTTTGACCCAGCCCTGTTCCCATGCTTTGTCTATGATCGCATGTTCGATGGATTTGATTCCAACGGCGTCGTTGTTGATACGTAGAGTACAGGCTTCTTCGCACGGCGCCGGGCAGATACGGCCCGTAAATTCCGGGAAGTTGTTGGTCGAATGAAGCGTATCAATCGCGTTTTTCCAGTCCTGCTTGAACACCAGGTCGTTGAAATCCGGAATGATGTTATTGACAGGGCAGCCATTCATACAGAACGGAACGCCGCAATCCATACAGCGAGCGCCCTGTACTTTGGCTTCATCGTCGCTCAAATGCAGGACGAATTCGCGATAGTGTTTTTTGCGCGATCCTTTGTCTTCGCTGGCTTCGTGCAATCGCTGGTGTTCGAGAAAGCCGGTAATCTTGCCCATGTTCTATCGTCCGGGAAGGTTGGTGTCAGGCCGCAACTTTGCGGCCGTTCGTTGCGAGTTCGGTCAGTGCGCGCCGGTATTCTTTAGGGAACACCTTGACGAAACGCGAACGGAATGTGGCCCACTGATCCAGTATGGATTGCGCCCGCTTGCTGCCGGTATGGCGGGCGTGATTTTCGATTAGGCGTTTAAGTATTGCCTCGTCGGCCTCGCCCATATGCCAGATGTCGCGTGAAACTTTGTTCGACTGTTCGGTTTCGGGCAACACCGCTTCCAAGTCAACCATGGAGGGGTTGCAATATTTGCTGAATTCACCATCCTCGTCGAGCACATACGCAATGCCGCCAGACATCCCGGCGGCGAAGTTGCGCCCTGTTTTTCCCAACACGACCACACTGCCACCGGTCATGTATTCGCAGGCATGGTCGCCGACGCCTTCCACAACAGTTTGTGCGCCTGAGTTGCGAACGGCAAAACGCTCGCCAGCGACACCGCTAAAATAGGCTTCGCCTGCGATTGCGCCATAGAGAACAACGTTTCCAGTGATGATGTTTTGCGTTGATTCGCCGCGAAACTTGGGCGAAGGACGGACGGAAATATGCCCACCGGAGAGTCCCTTGCCACAATAGTCGTTTGTATCGCCGACGATCTCGAGGGTAACCCCATGCGCCAGAAATGCGCCGAAACTCTGTCCTGCCGAACCTGCAAGGCGGACATGAATCGTGTCGTCGGGCAAACCTTCGTGACCGTACAGGCGGGCAATTTCTCCGGATAGCATAGTGCCGACCGTACGATTGATATTACGCACGGGGATATCGATCGACACCTTTTCGCGTCGTTTGAGCGCGGGTTCGGCGAGTTCAATTAGACGGTGATCGAGCGCCCGATCCAGTCCGTGGTCCTGTCCTTCGACGTGGTAGCGTGCGACTTCGGCGCCGATCGCGGGCTGATGGAAGATGCGGGAAAAATCAAGACCACGCGCCTTCCAGTGCTCAATGCCTTTGCGCGTGTCGAGTAGGTCGGAACGGCCGATCAATTCGTCGAATTTCCGAATGCCGAGCTGTGCCATGAGCGCGCGTGCTTCTTCTGCGATAAAGAAAAAGAAGTTGATGACATGTTCAGGCTTGCCGCTGAATTTTTTGCGCAAAACCGGATCCTGCGTGGCAACGCCGACCGGGCAGGTGTTCAGATGACATTTGCGCATCATGATGCAGCCAGAAACCACAAGCGGAGCGGTGGCAAAACCGAATTCATCGGCACCGAGCAAGGCGCCGATAATGACATCGCGTCCGGTCTTCATCTGACCGTCAGCCTGCACGACAATGCGGCCGCGCAGACGGTTCAACACCAGGGTTTGTTGCGTTTCGGCAAGGCCAAGTTCCCACGGTGTGCCGGCGTGCTTGATCGATGACCATGGCGAGGCTCCGGTGCCACCGTCGTGACCCGATATGGTCACATGGTCGGCTTTTGCTTTGGTGACGCCTGCGGCCACCGTGCCGACGCCGATTTCGGAAACCAGTTTCACGCTGATCGACGCCCGGGAGTTGGCGTTTTTTAAATCGTGGATCAGCTGGGCCAGATCTTCGATCGAGTAAATGTCATGATGGGGCGGCGGGGAAATCAATTCGACGCCGGGTGTCGAGTAGCGCAGCATGGCGATGTACTCGGACACCTTCTTGCCCGGGAGCTGCCCGCCTTCGCCGGGTTTCGCTCCTTGCGCCATCTTGATCTGGATCTGTTCGGCTGATGCCAGATATTCTGCGGTGACCCCAAAACGGCCAGAGGCTACCTGCTTGATCTTCGATTTCAGCAGGTCGCCCTCTTTCAACTCAATATCGCTTTCAATTTGATTCTTGCCCAACCGCGAAGCGAGGGTTTCGCCGGCTTTGGCGGTAGCGTAACGATTGCGATCTTCACCGCCTTCACCAGTGTTTGATTTACCGCCGATGCGGTTCATTGCAATGGCCAGATTGGTGTGCGCCTCTGTTGAAATCGATCCTAACGACATGGCACCTGTGGCAAAACGTTTGACGATCTCTGAAGCCGGTTCAACCTCCTCGATCGGCACCGGCTGGCAACGATCGAGGCGGAATTCAAACAAGCCGCGCAAGGTCATGTGACGTTTCGACTGATCATTGATGATCTGCGAGTATTCCTGAAAGGTCGAGAACGAACTGCTGCGCGTCGACTGCTGTAGTTTGGCGATAGCGTCCGGCGTCCACATATGTTCTTCGCCGCGAACGCGAAATGCATATTCTCCACCGGCTTCAAGGGCATTAGCCAGAACGGGGTCATTGCCAAAGGCACCACGGTGAATACGCAGCGCTTCTTCGGCGACTTCAAATACGCCGATACCTTCCACATTCGAGGTGGTTCCGGCGAAATATTTGTCAATTAGTACGCGCGACAATCCGACGGCTTCAAAAATCTGTGCACCGGTGTAAGACATATAGGTCGAAATGCCCATCTTGGACATCACTTTACGAAGACCTTTGCCGATGGCCTTGACGAAGTTTTTAATCGCTTTTTTGCTGTCGAAGTCTGGCCCGAATAAGCCGCGTTTGCCCATATCGAGCAGCGTTTCCATAGCGAGATACGGGTGGATCGCCTCGGCGCCGTAGCCGCCTAGCAGGGCGAAATGGTGCACTTCACGTGCCGATCCGGTTTCCACTACGAGACCCGTGGATGTGCGCAACCCCTTAGACACCAAATGCTGGTGTATGGCTGATACTGCGAGCAGCGCCGGTATTGCCACTTGATCACGGTTCACTTTGCGATCCGATAAGATCACGATCGAGTAACCGCTGCGCACGGCGTCTTCTGCCTGCGCACACAAGGAGGCGAGACGCGCTTCGATGGCATGGTTACCCCATGCGGCAGGATAACAAATGTCGAGTTCGTAGCTCTTGAATTTGCCCTGCGTATAGCGATCGATGTGACGGATTTTTTCCATCTCGAAAAAATCAACCACAGGCTGGTTGACTTCAAGCCGTAACGGCGGGTTTAGCTCATCAATACCCAGCAGATTCGGTTTCGGGCCGATGAAGGAAACCAGCGATGTCACCAATTCTTCGCGGATTGGATCGATCGGCGGATTGGTAACCTGAGCGAACAATTGCTTGAAGTAGTTGTAGAGTGTTTTGTTCTTGTCTGACAAAACCGCCAACGGTGAATCGTTACCCATCGAACCGGTCGCTTCTTCGCCGTTGAGGGCCATTGGTGTCATCAGAAACTTGAGGTCTTCCTGGGTATAACCAAAGGCCTGCTGGCGATCCAGCAAGGGCACGGAGGAACGATCGGGTTGCTGGCGGTCGCTTTCGACGTCATCGAGTTTGACGCGTATGCGATCGATCCATTCGCCATAAGGTTTGGCGTCGGCGAGCGTGTCCTTGAGTTCCTTGTCGTCGATAATGCGGCCTTTTTCAAGGTCGACCAGGAACATCTTGCCAGGCTGCAGACGCCATTTCTTGACGATTTTTTCTTCAGGGATGGGCAGGCAGCCGCATTCTGAACCCATGATAACCAGATCGTCTTCTGTGACGATATATCGAGCCGGCCGCAGTCCGTTGCGATCGAGCGTCGCACCAATCTGGCGGCCATCAGTAAATGCCATTGCCGCCGGGCCGTCCCACGGTTCCATCATCGCAGCATGGTATTCGTAAAACGCGCGCCGGTTTGTGTCCATCAGTGAATGACTCTCCCAAGCTTCCGGGATCATCATCATCATGGCGTGAGATACAGAATATCCGCCCATCACCAGCAGCTCGAGCGCATTGTCGAACGAAGCAGAATCGGATTGGCCGTCATAAATCAGCGGCCATAGTTTTTCCAAATCCTTGCCGAGAATGGGGCTTGAAATAGCGCCTTGTCGCGCGCGTATCCAGTTGACGTTGCCGCGCAGGGTGTTGATTTCGCCATTGTGCGCAACTAAGCGGAACGGATGCGCGAGATCCCAGGTCGGGAAGGTGTTTGTTGAGAAACGCTGGTGTACCAGAGCAAGGGCCGAAACCACACGGCCATCCTGCAGATCCTTGTAGTAGGCGCCGACCTGGTCCGCAAGCAACATGCCTTTATAGACAATCGTGCGAGCTGACATCGACGGCACGTAGAATTCTTTGCCGTGGGCCAGATTGAGCGCCTGAATCGCATGGCCGGAGCTTTTGCGAATGATGTAGAGCTTGCGCTCGAGCGCATCGGTGACCGTAACGCCGCGACCGCGGCCAATAAAGACCTGGCGAATGACCGGCTCTATCTTTTTGACCGACTCTCCAAGGCCGCTGTTATCCCTCGGGACATCGCGCCAGCCGAGCAGAATCTGCCCTTCTTCCTTGATCGAGCGCTCGATTTCGTACTCACAGGCAAACCGTGATGCTGGTTCCTGCGGCAGAAACACCATGCCGACGCCATACTGGCCGGCTGCGGGCAGTTTAATTCCTTGCTTTGCCAACTCTTCGCGGAAAAGGGCGTCAGGAATCTGCAGCAATATACCCGCGCCGTCGCCGGCTAGTGGGTCGGCGCCAACGGCGCCACGATGGGTCAGATTCCTGAGAATCTGCAAACCTTGTTCAACAATGGCGTGCGATTTCGCGCCTTTGATGTGTGCGACAAAACCGACGCCACAAGCGTCGTGTTCATTGGCGGGATCGTACAATCCCTGGGCACAGGGCGGCTGCGTCACGGGCTACCTCGCGGGTAAAAAAGGCCGGTTGAAAGCCAACCGGCCTGAATTTGCAATAATTACGGCGAAACCCGAGAAATATACAGACATAGAGGACGGACTTCAAGCCCTTGAAATGCCTTGATAATCAATGACGCCTTCCGCCGACCGCAACCTGTTGTTGCGACGCGTCAAAAGCCCCCTAGATTTCGTCTACCGCGAACAACCGACGGTGCTCACGCATCGCGTAGCGATCGGTCATCCCCGCAATGTAATCGGCTACCATGCGGGGTTTGTCGCCCCTGGTATTGGTTTGGTATTGGGGGGGCAGTAATTGCGGATCGGCCAGAAAGGCGTCGAATAGTTCATTGACTACGCGGCGAGCCTTCGCCGTCATCCGGCATACCTGGTAATGTCGGTACAGGTTGTCGCGCAGGAATTTTTTGAGTTCCTGATGTTGCCGGGCCAGCGGTTCGCTAAAAGCGACCAGCAGCGGCGCTTTTTGTACGTCTTCAACGGATTGTGGCCGATGCTTGCGGATATTGTTGGCGGTTTGGTTGGTGAGATCGATGACCAGAGTGCTGATCATACGACGTATTGTTTCGTGAACCAGTCGCCTTGCATCGAGCTTAGGATACGCGTCCAAGACCTGTTTTTTGTGGCGGGCAAAAAGACTGATTTCGGATAATTGCTCAATATTGAGCAGGCCTGAGCGCAAGCCGTCATCCACGTCATGATTGTTATAAGCCAGCTCATCAGCGAGGTTGGCCAGTTGTGCTTCCAGCGAAGGGCGCCGCCGTTTGATAAAGCGCTCGCCGACATCGCCGAGCAGGCGTGCATTTTTTAGCGCGCAATGTTTGAGTATCCCCTCGCGCGTTTCAAAACATAAATTCAATCCATCAAAAGCGGCATAGCGACGCTCAAGAATATCTACCACCCGCAGCGATTGCAGATTGTGTTCGAAGCCCCCATAAGGCTGCATGCAGCGGTTTAGCGCATCCTGACCGGCATGTCCGAACGGGGTATGGCCCAGATCGTGCGCGAGGGAAATGGCTTCCACCAAATCTTCATTGAGGCGCAGGCTGCGCGCGACTGATCGCGCGATCTGTGCGACTTCGAGGCTGTGAGTAAGGCGCGTGCGAAAGAGGTCGCCCTCGTGATTGACGAACACCTGTGTCTTGTATTCAAGGCGACGGAACGCTGTCGAATGAATGATACGGTCCCGGTCACGCTGAAATTCAGTTCTTCCATCCGGGGCGGCTTCTTCCACGCGCCGTCCACGTGACGCCTTGGGGCTTACCGCATAGACCGCAAGGTCAAGCATGATGAAGGGAATCCTGAAGTGCTCCTTCGACTACCTCTCGGGAGACATCAGCGGTCAGGAACGCACGGCCCATTTCCTTCATCAGGATAAACCGCAGCTTTCCGCCTTCTACTTTCTTATCGTGTCCCATGAGTTCAAGATAGCGATGCGTGCCGAGATCGGGAATCGTAACCGGCTGCCGGGCGCGTTCCAATATGGCAGTGATCCGACCCACATCGTCAGCACGCAGGAGGCCTAGCCGCTGGGACGTGCGCGCCGCAACGACCATACCGGCTGCGACAGCTTCTCCATGCAGCCATGCGCCATATCCCATGCCAGCCTCAATCGCATGACCAAAAGTATGACCGAGATTAAGCAGCGCGCGCTCACCCGTTTCTTCACGTTCATCGGCGGCGACAACAGCAGCCTTGTTTTCGCAGGAACGCTGGATGGCAAAAGCCATTGCTGCCGGATCGCGTGAATTTAGCGCATCAATATTCGACTCCAGCCATTCAAAGAATGGTAGATCGCGTATCAGGCCGTACTTGATGATTTCCGCAAGCCCGGCACCTAATTCACGCTCCGGTAATGTGCCGAGGGTCGCGGTATCTGCGATTACAGCTTGCGGCTGGTAAAAAGCGCCGATCATGTTTTTACCCTGTGGGTGATTGACTGCGGTTTTGCCACCCACTGAAGAGTCGACAAGTGCCAACAGGGTAGTTGGTACTTGGATGAAAGGGACGCCGCGCAAATAAGTCGCCGCCGCAAATCCGGTGAGGTCGCCGACGACACCGCCACCAAGTGCAATCAATGCCGTCTTGCGTTCACAGCGCGCAGTTAATAGCGCGTCGAAAATTGAGTTTAGCGATTGCCAGTCCTTGTGTTGCTCCCCCGCCGGGATAATGATGGGCGTAACGGTGATGCCGGACGCTGTGAGCGTTGCTGTCAATTTTTCCAAATATAGTGGGGCAACATTACTGTCGGTGACTACGGCCGCGCGTTTTTGCGGTAGGTGCTGAGTGATCAAACCGCTCTGCGTTAGCAGATCTTTCCCGATATAAATCGGATAGGTGCGGCTTCCCAGAGAGACTTTTAAAGTATGCATTTTGAATTCATCGCTGTTCAATGGGCGACCCGGGCATTTCCGGCGGAAGAAGTTCGACGTGTTCCTGCAGCCGTTGTTGCAGACGTTGCGCTAAGGTGCGCACGCTTTGGCTACCGGTGTCTTCGATAATCGAGGCAATTTCACGGTAGAGCGGATCACGCTCTAAAAAAAGCTGCTCGAGCCTCCCCAAGGGATCCGCCGTTTGCAACAGCGGGCGGTTACGATCGTTGCGCGTGCGTTGCCAGAGGTCGGAAGGAGAGGCGCGCAGATAAATGACGGTGCCATTACTGGCAAGCTCGCGCCGGTTTTCAGCGCTAATAACCGCGCCCCCGCCAGTGGCCAGAACGACATTTTGAAGCTTGGTCAGTTCACTCAACACGGATGCTTCGCGGGCGCGAAAACCTTGCTCACCTTCGATTTCGAAAATCAACGGGATCTTGACCCCGGTTCGGCGTTCGACTTCGTGGTCGCAATCATAGAACGTCTTCCCAAGATTCTTGGCAAGATAGCGACCGACAGATGTTTTGCCTGCCCCCATTAATCCAACCAGATAGATATTTTCTAGGGCCAATGCGTTGTTGACCGGATTTTCTAGAGGCTGTGGCATCGCGTCATTTTATCCCGAATTGCCTCCCGTAATTAATCGAGGCAGACAAAAAACCCGGCCATGAAGCCGGGTTTATTTTGCAATTAAAGAGAAGGAATTAACGCAGGCCCAAATTACTTTTTACAATTTTCGGGCTGATAAAAATTAACAGTTCGCTTTTGTTGTCCGTTTTTGAGTTGTTGCGAAACAGGAAGCCGATAAACGGCACGTCGCCCAAAACCGGGATTTTTGTAGTCGTGTTGCTTTCCGTTTGCGAATAAATACCGCCAATCACAACGGTCCCGCCGTTCTGTACCAGCACTGACGTTGTGATCTGTTTGGTATCAATCGACGGCCCGGACGAGGTCACAGTACCGACGCTATCTTTATGGATATTCAAATCCATAATGACATTGTCGTCGGGAGTAATTTGTGGTTTTACCTTCAGACTGAGTGACGCAGATTTGAACGAAACGCTGGTCGCTCCACTGGAGGTGGCTTGTTGGTAAGGGATTTGCGTACCCTGTTCGATGGTCGCTTCAACTTGATCGGCAGTAATGACCCTCGGACTGGAGATAATCTTTCCTTTCCCGTCCGCCTGGAGGGCTGAAACCTCCATGTTGATAAAGCGCGTCAAGCCTTCGTTAAACAGGATCATTGAAAAGACACCGGGGGTGGAGCCGTTCAGACCGGTCGTCGGCAGATTTACACCAAGCGACTGGGTGAGCGTAGGAATGGGTGATGCGATCTGTGTTGTGGTGTACGCGGTGGCATCGAGAGAGCCGCCATAGGTTACGCGATTGGAGCTATTGACCAAGCCTTGTCCGCCAGCTCGGTCGTTTAAGCCCAAACGAGCACCAAGGTTGCGACTGAAAGTGTCCGAAGCCTCAACGATACGCGCCTCGATTAACACCTGACGTACCGGGATATCAATCTTCTTGATGAGCGCCCTGACTTGTTCAAGCCGGCTGGGCGTATCCTGTACAAACAGAGTATTGGTTCTTGCGTCGACCACTGCGCTGCCACGTTTTGAAAGGATGGGTTGCGCCTTGTCGCCGACCAGTTTTTGCAGTGCATCAGCTTTCTGGTAGTTGAGCTGGAATGATTCAGTTCTAACCGGTTCCAAGTCTGCGATTTGGGCTTGAGATTCAAGCGCAAGTTTTTCTTTGGTGGCAAGCTCGTCACGGGGTGCGATCCACACCACGTTACCGTTCTTACGCATGTCTAGTCCCTTGGTCTGCAAGATGATGTCCAAGGCTTGATCCCAAGGGACATCTTTTAGACGAAGGGTGAGGTTCCCGCCTACGGTGTCGCTGGTAATGAAATTAAACCCAGTAAAGTCGGCGATGACCTGTAACACCGCACGCACTTCAACGTTTTGAAAATTGAGCGATAGCTTCTCGCCTGTATAGCCAACTTTCGATCCCTGTATCAGTTTTGTTGGGTCTTCAACAATCGGTTTGATTTCCACGATAAAGCGGTTGTCGGTTTGATAGGCCGAGTGTTCCCACAAACCTTTAGGTTCTATCGTGATGCGGGAATTGCCCGCTTGGACGAACGCATCAATGGTCTGCACCGGTGTTGCAAAGTCCAGGACGTCGAGGCGGCGTTCCAGATTTTTCGGCAGCGAAGTGTTGGCGAACTCGATGATCAGACTTTTGCCTTGTTGGCGCAGATCAATGCCTACCGCATTATCCGAAAGATCGACAATAATCCTGCC
>CAIWNB010000390.1 GCA_903913965.1 uncultured beta proteobacterium | reverse complement strand
GTGGCAAAGCTTCTGACGACCGAAGTCGCCGCTGTGGTATCTGCAATCTGCACCACGTTCTGACCCGCCGTGTTCGACAACGTCACACCATTGACGCCGGCCAACTGCACCGCGATGTCACTATTGCCATAACCATTCACCGCCACGCCGTCCTGGAACACCATCAGGCTGTCGCTCTGACCGTTGCCATCACTATCGAGCGCAAAACCAACCGTGCGCCCTGCCTGGGTCAGATTCGCCGACAAATAATTCAGCGCATCGGCTTTGAGCAGGCTGGTGTTGATCGCTACCGTAACGCCACTGGCATCATAAAAACTCACAATGCCGCTGGCGATCGAATGCTTGGCGATCGTGTTCACCGCGGTACCCGCCGTCACCCCCGCATCGGCGGCTATCGTGCCCGAGGGCAGATTCAAGACGTCGTTGTTGGTGCCGCCGGCGTTGGAGACATCAAATGCGTTGACCGTGTCATAGCCCGGAATCCAGCTCGTGTTGGTGGAAAGCAGTTTGACCGTATCAACCGCGCGCGTACCTTCGTTGAGGTTGATCGTATCGGCGCCATTGCCGCCGTCAACGGTATCTGCACCACCACCGGCGATGATAGTGTCGTTCGAACTGCTGCCGGTAATGGTGTCCCCACCGCTATTCGCGCGGATCACCACCGCAGAACTGGCAGTCAACGTATTAGCGCCATCACCGCCGACGAGAATCGTCGTCGAAGCAAGGCTATTCAGTGCCGCCGCGACATCTTTGATCGAACCAGTGGCGCTGCTGTAACCCACCGTCACCGTATCAGTGGACGCCAGTGTCGCGGTCGTCGTCAACACCAATTGATCGCTGGTCGTGCCTGCCGCCAGGGTGAACGGAATAGACGCACCTGCACTACTCGTCAGCGTCAAACCCGTTGCATTGGTAAACGCAACCGCTTCGCTGAACTGCAGCGTCACAACCGCACTACCGGTACCCGGCGTGATCGCCGCACCTGTTATGGACGGGGCGGTGGTCTCCGTGCCTGCAACCGCATTCACTGTAATCGCTTGCGCTGCGTAGCTCGCGGCATCGTTTCCTGCGGCATCCTGCACAGCATAAACATCATTAACCGCGCTCGGATCGTTATACAGCAGCGTATAGGTCGTGCCCGAGCCGGAGGGCAACAAGGGCTTGCTCAACGTCAACACTACCGTGCTGCCGCTGATCTGCATCGCTTCGATCGAACGCGCCGCACCCGTGCTTGCCGCCACCTGGAAATAACTCGTCGACGGTTGGTGCGTCGGGTCGAGCGCTTCGCTGTAAGTCAGGGTCAGCGTCGTATCCTGGGCTACCGCACTCACGATTGTTGGTGCTGTCACATCGCTGCTTGAGTTGTTGGTAACCGCAACATTGGTAGCACTGGAAATATCGTTACCCGCCAGATCCTGCAGCGCATTGACGTCATCAGCTGCTGTCGGATCGGTGTAGCTCAAGGTCACGGTTTCGCCAACACTGACCGCCGAAGCAAGTGTGATGGTAGCGGTCGTCCCGGAAAATACAGTATTGGTGATCGATCTCGCCGCGCCGTTCACCAGCACACTCAGCGTGGATGCTGACGGCGTATGCACGCTATCGAGCGCCTCATTGAAAGTCACCGTCAAGGTTGTGCCGTTGACGACTATGCTGGTTGGTGTCGGCGCCACCGTATCCACCGAAATTGATCGCGTAACCGCAGAACCCGTATTTCCCGCTACGTCGATTGCCGTCGCCGACAACGTCTCGGCACCCTGCCCCATTGCCGTAACATCGGCACCCGTCAGCGTATAGCTCCAGGCGCCCGCGGCATTCGCGGTCGCCGTGCGGGTATTGCCGCCGAGACTCAGGTTGACGGTTGCGTTGGCC
>CAIWNB010000389.1 GCA_903913965.1 uncultured beta proteobacterium | reverse complement strand
GGCGCTGCCTCCAGCATCAGCGAGATTTCGCGCGCCCCCAGTGTTAAGCCTGCGCGACGCGCGGCGGCCTTGACCAGTTCTATGATATTCGCAGGCACTTCGGTATCGACCGCTTGGTGCTGCGCCGAAATCGTAGCGGGGATTGATTCATGTTGACCTGATGGCTGCGGGGGTTTCCTGGCATGCCACGTGGTTGCTCTTTCATAGGCGTGTCCGACCCGTAGCACAGTCGACTCATTAAAAGGGGCTGCCGCGATTTGCATGCCCAGCGGCAGGCCGCTGGCGGTAAAACCGTTGCAGACCGATAACGCCGGGCCGCCGGCGAGACTGAATGGATAGAGCAGGTTGGGCCGGCGCCAGAAATCGAGATTAACCATGGTATCGAGTCGCGGAGCGGGCCCAAGCCCGGCCGTGATCAGCACGTCGAAACGCTTGTAGAGTGCGTCGAACTCGCCAATCATGACGCTGCGTTGGCGCTGCGCCTGCACATAATCAACGCCTTGAAAAAGACACGCCGGCAGCATTTTGCGCAGCAGGTCGCTGCCGAATTCGTCGATTCGTGTCATCAAATTGCCTTGGTGCACTGCGAAGAGTTCGATTTCGGCGATCAGCGTACGGACATCGGTGTATTCCTGTAGCGGACGCAGCCGGATGGTTTCCACGCGGGCACCGAGTTCGCGCAAGACCGCCAACGCGCCGTCCATGTGCTCATGCGCAGCGGGATCTGCTTTGATGTCCTCTTCCCAAAAATGTCGGATGACACCGATGCGCAAGCCTTTGATGTGGTCGCCCAGCGTCTCGCGATAATCAGGGATTGACTGCCTGGCGCTGGCTGGATCGGCCTCGTCGTAACCGGCGATCGCCTGCAACAGCAGCGTGCAATCTTCAACATTGCGTGCCATTGGTCCGCAATGATCGAACGAATACGAGTTCGGAATCACGCCACGCCGGCTGACCAGGCCGTAGGTGGGTTTGAGACCGGTGATGCCGGCCAGTGCCGCGGGCCCGCGGATTGAACCGCCGGTGTCCGAGCCGATCGAGGCCGGAATCATGCCAGAGGCAATCGCAGCGGCAGATCCGCTGCTGGAGCCGCCGACGAAGTGTGCTGTATTCCAGGGGTTGCGCGGCAGCGGCCACGGCAGATCGTAGGAAGGTCCGCCGTGCGCGAATTCGTGGGTGGCGAGTTTGCCCAAGAGTACCGCTCCACTGTCATAGAGTTTGGTGGTAACTGCGGCATCAGAGGTGGGAATGTTATTTTGCAGGACGCGGGAATTGGCGGTCGTTGCAATGCCGGCGGTGTTAAAAATATCCTTGAGCGCAAACGGGATGCCGTGTAGCGGACCGCGGTAATGACCGGCCTGAATCTCTGCTTCAGCCTGTCGGGCCTGGCTGAGAGCGTGGTCTGCTGTGATCGTAATGAAGGCGTGGTAGTGGCGGTCGAGCGCGGCGATACGGTCGAGTTGCGCACGCGCGAGTTCTACCGGCGAGATCGCTTTGCTGCGAATCAGGGCGGCGAGTTCGACGATGGTTTTTGTGGAGTAGTCTTCAGTCATTATTTTTTGATGAGTCTCACAAGGGCGTGATGATTTGTCGCGCATTCTGGCGCGCAATAAAATGTTGTTTGTTCGCCTATAATAAATCCGATTGCTGGCGGCGGGCGTTGCGGTTTTTGCGGGTTTTGGATGGCAGACCGGTTTTTGATTATGCCTTTGAAAGCAGACGCAACACCGCTGGCGCAAATGCGAAGCACAGGCCGTAAAGGGTTGTTCTGCAGTTCTTTTCCCAAGGATGTTTTTTCTGAGGATTAACATGTTGCGTTCAATGGCAGGTCATTGTGTGCTGGGATCATGTCTGGCGGTGGTTGCCGCCGGGGTGCTGGCGCAATCCGCGGCGCCGCAAAAAAGTAACGCGGCCACCAACTATCCGCAGCGTTCCATCCGCCTGCTCGTACCTTTCGCGCCGGGTGGCGGAACCGACATCATCGCGCGGGTCACTGCGCAGAAAGCCGGCGATTTGTGGGGCCAGCCGATTGTGGTTGACAACCGCAGTGGCGGTGGCGGCACGATTGCGGCGCAAACGGTGGCGACCGCGGTTGCCGATGGTTATACGCTGTTGCTGCCGAGTATCAGCATCGCGTATGCGCCTGCGGTCTATAACAAGTTGCCCTACAACACCGACGACCTTGTGCCGGTGATGTTGATCGCTACCCAGCAGAATCTTCTGGTGGTCAACCCGTCGGTGCCTGTGAAGTCGGTAATCGAGCTGATTGCGCTGGCGCGGGCCAAACCGGGCGAGATTCGCGTCGCCACCGGTGGCGCAGGGGCGTCCGACCATCTGGCGATGGAATTGTTCAGAGTGTCAGCGGGACTGAACCTAATTAACGTGCCTTATAAAGGGCAGGTGCCAGGGACCAACGCACTCATCGGCGGTGAGGTGCAGATGCAGATCTCACCGATGGCGTCGCTGTACCCGCATGTCACCTCGGGTAAATTAAGGGGGCTCGCGGTGACCGGTTCCGCCCGTGCGAAAACGGCGCCTGAGCTGCCTACCATCGCAGAGGCAGGTCTGCCGGGTTATGAGTTCTATGTGTGGTACGCATTGCTCGCGCCGAAGGGAACTCCGGCGCCGGTGATTGCAAAAATCAACGAGGGATTTAACCGCGCGCTGGCTGCGCCTGAGGTGCGTGATCGTCTGGCTTCGATCGGTATTGATGCTCTGGGCGGCACGCAGGAAAAGTTTGCAGCTTTTTTGCAAACCGAGATGCGTAAATGGACGAAAGTGGCGAAGGACGCCAATATCAGGGTCGATTGAATATCACTCTGGTGTGAGCTTGCCCAGTGCCGGGCGGGCATTGATTGATTTTTTAAGCGTATCGGGTTCGATGCGCAGTTATTGAGGGAGAACAAACTATGGCTATGGCCATGTCGGTAACCGGGCCCATCGACCCGGAGAACCTGGGTATCACCATGTGTCACGTGCACGTGCTATCCGAATTGAAAGTGGCCGAACAGGCCAAGCCACAGGACCAGATGACTGCGGAGGAGTTGCGCCTGTTGCATCATCCGGTGACGACCGAGATGCTGGGTGTCATTCGGCGTCACGTCAACGATGTGTGCGCGCTCGACAACAACCTGCTTGGCGATGTTGAGTTGGCGATTGCCGAGCTTGATGGCTATAAAAAAGCCGGTGGTTCAACCATCGTTGAAACCAGTGTGGTTGGTTTGAAGCGTGATCCGGCTAATTTGCAACGAATCTCCCGCGCCACCGGTCTGAACATTATTTGCGGTACCGGTTGGTATATCGGGCCGTCGCATCCGACGGTAACCCGCGATAGCAGTATCGATCAGCTGGCGGCGATCATGGTGCGTGAGCTAACCGAAGGCATCGATGATCTGGGTATCAAGGCCGGCTTTATCAAAGCGGGCTTGAGCGGTCCGACTCCGGATGTGGCTTTCCAGGGCGCTGAGGAAAAAGTGTTGCGCGCCTGTGCGCGCGCCCAGAACGCAACGGGTGCTGCGATGACCATGCATCCCTGCCACCACTATGGCCGCGCCCGCCACCTGCACACCTATCTCGACATCATTGAGGCCGAGGGCGCCAATCTCGAGAAGGTCTACATGAGTCACATGGAGTTCTGGCACGATGACATCGATTACCAGAAATCACTGCTTGATCGTGGTATTACGCTCTCGTATGACCAGTTCGGTTGCGAGGAATATGTGCGTCCCGGCTGGTCGAAAGCACCTGATTCCGCGCGCGTAAAGGCCGTCGGCACGTTGTGCAACATGGGCTACGCGGGCCGCATTGTGCTTGCCAACGAGATCGTCAGTAAATTCCGTTTGCGCAAATACGGCGGGCTCGGCTATTCGCATTTGCTCGATAACATCGTCCCCGACTTCAAAGTTTTCGGGCTTAATGATCAGCAGCTGCACGCCATGCTGGTGGAGAATCCACGCCGTTTGCTGCCGTTTTAGCGGCATTACGGTGGCCGCAGCGGCGCAGGGCATGCGTCGCTGTCACGCTAGTCATACCGGCATGATTGCGGTTGCTGGCATTTGATTAAATCGCCTGAATTGCAGTGATTTACCCCGTTTTTTGGTCAAACGTGGATGTTTTGCCCATTTCTGTTCGGGGTGAAAGCGATAAATACGGCCAAAGTCGGCCGAAATGGGTGGAAAAATCGCTTAACCCTATGTCTTTACAGGCCAACTCAGTCTAAAATGCCGCGCGGCTGGATGCAATTAATCCGAATGGTATCAACTGGGGCAGGCTGAATCTTAAGAGGCGACAAAATGGCAAGGCAAAAGGAACTCAAGCTCTACCGCAACATCGGCATCATCGCGCACATTGACGCGGGCAAGACGACGACCACCGAACGGGTGTTGTATTACACCGGTAAAAAACACCAGATCATCGACGTCCACGACACCAAGGACGGCAAGAGCAGCACCACCACCGACTACCTCGAGCAGGAAAAAAAGCGCGGCATTACGATTCAGTCCGCCGCTGTCTCGACTGAGTGGAAGGGCCATCAGGTCAATATCATCGACACCCCGGGCCACGTTGACTTCACCATCGAGGTGAACCGCAGTCTGCGCGTGCTCGACGGCGCAGTCGTGGTGTTCGACGGCGTGGCGGGTGTAGAGCCGCAGACCGAAACGAACTGGCGCTTGGCCAACCAATACAACGTGCCCCGCATGTGCTACATCAACAAGATGGACCGCATGGGTGCGAGCTTTGAAAAAGCCATCACCGGTATCAAAGAGCGTCTGGGCGCCACCATCGTGTTGTGTCAGATTCCGATTGGCAGTCATGACGAATTCAAGGGCATGGTCGACCTGATCCAGGGGTGTGGCTATGTGTGGAAAGAAGAAGACAAGGATTCACCCTGGGAGACCATCCCGATCGAGGAAATGAAGGGCCGCTTCACGTTCGCCAGCACGCGCGACAACGAATGGATGGACCAGCTCCTCGATCTGCGTCGCGAAGCAATTGAAACCGCGCTGGCGCTTGACGACGATGCGTTCATGGATTTTGTCGAGAACGGCAAATTCGACATCAAGAAGGTCAAGGAATGTATCCGCAAGGGTACGGTTTCGGGCAAGCTGGTGCCGGTCTTCTGCGGCTCTTCTTTCAAGAACAAGGGCGTTCAGCAGTTGCTCGATGGCGTGGTTGATTACATGCCGTTCCCGGGTGAAAACGGCGGCATTTCGATGGTTGATCCGGACGGCAAGGTGATCGGCGAGCAGGAAGTGCGCGATGACGCCCCCGCCCGCGCGCTGGCCTTCAAGGTGATCAACGACCAGTTCGGCACGCTGACCTTTGTGCGCGTGTATTCGGGTGTCATCAAGAAGGGCGACACCCTATACAACGTCACGCGCGACAAGAAGGAGCGTATTGGCCGTATCGTCGAGGTGCAGGCGAACATTACCAAGGATATTGAGGAAGCCCGCGCCGGTGACATCTGCGCATTTGTTTCGATGAAAGATACCGAGACCGGCGATTCGCTGAGCGATCCCGATCACCAGGCCTTGCTCGAGCGTATGCGTTTCCCGGACCCGGTTATCAGCGTTTCGGTCGAGCCGAAAACTCGCGCCGACATCGACAAGATGTCGACCGCTCTTTACAAGATGGCAAAGGCCGACCCGTCGCTGCGTCTGGCGGTTGATCAGGAAACCGGTCAGACCGTGTTGCGCGGTATGGGCGAGTTGCACCTTGAGGTTACGATCGACCGTATGCGCACGGAGCTTGGTGTTGAGGCCGTAATGGGCAAGCCGAAGGTCAGCTTCCGCGAGGCTTTTGGTCAGGTTACCGACCGCCTCTACACGCACAAGAAACAATCTGGCGGTTCGGGGCAGTTTGCTGAAGTAAAAATGATCTTTGAGCCGGGCGAGCCGGGTTCGGGTGTGCAGTTCTCCGACGAAGTGACTGGCGGCCGGATTCCGCGCGAGTACATCCCTTCGGTTGAGCATGCGATCCGTACCGAGAGCAAAAAAGGTCAGGTTGCAGGATACGAGGTCGTTGACTTCAAGGCGCGTTTGCTTGACGGCAAGTTCCACGATGTTGACTCGTCGGCGCTGGCTTTTGAAATCGCTGGTCGTGCGTGCTTCCGTGAAGCGCATCGCGCCAGCAAACCGAAGCTGCTTGAGCCGGTGATGAAGATTGAAGTGGTGACCGAAGCCGATTACCTCGGTGATGTCATTGGTGACGTCAATCGTCGTCGCGGTCAGGTGACCGACCAGGGCCAGAAGGGACCGAGCGCTTTCATCCAGGGCTTCGTGCCGCTGGCGGAAATGTTCGGTTACATTAACTTCCTGCGTTCGGCGACCAGCGGTCGTGGCACCTTCACGATGGAGTTTGATCATTACTCTGAAGTGCCGTCGAGCCTGGTAGACAAGCTGATGGAGAAAGAAAGCACCTGATTTGACGGTGTGGGACGGTGCGTTTGCAAAAGCGCGCCGCTCTGTCTCAGGCTTGCCTGCAACACGCAACAAAAAAACGGCCTCTTTCGGAGGCCGTTTTGTTTTAGGTCAACGTATCACTGGCAGGCTTATTCCGGCGTGGCGTCGGCCCAGCAGTTCGGCGTTTCGTAGAGGCGCACCTGCTCGATCTTGATTCGCTCGCCATATGCCGCCGTAAAGACCTTTTCCAGTATTTGCAAAGCGGTTGCGGCAAGATGTTCCGCCGTCGGTGGCTCAGCAAAAATGACCGTGCGGTGGTCTTTGATGCTCGACAGAAACTCGATCACTGCGGTGTCATTTACGCAGACGAGAAACGCGTGGTCCCAGGCTTCTACCACGTGTTTGTTCGTTAGCGCCTTGATGCTGCCGAAGTCAGCGACCATGCCCTGTTCCGCATCGCCGGAGGCGGTAACAACGGAGCCATTGACAGTTACTTCAATGGCATAGCGATGCCCGTGCAGATGGCGGCAGAGACTCGCATGATTGGCAATGCGATGGCCGGCGTCGAACTCAAGTCTACGGGTAATGCGCATAAGAAGCAGTTAGGGGGTAAAAGGGGCGCGGATTATAGCATCGCCCCCTGTTTAGTCCGTCCGTAGGACGGATTAGCGCGAACGCCGCGCTTGCGATTGCGCAAGAAGTTTTTTGTAGAGCGTGGCATTAGTGCGCTGTAGTTCCGCACCGACGTGGCAATGATCGCCACGCGCCGTCTTGAGGCTGATACCTTCTAAATGAACCAGGCGCACCAGTTCACGCACCGGGTTTGACATGGTGCGTCCGGTTTCATACCGCGAACCGCCGCTTTGGGTGACGCCCACTGCCATCCAGAATTCCTGTTGGTTGAGTCCGAGGCTGTGCCGCAATTTCCGTAGATTGAATTTCTTGTCGAGTTTTTTCACAGGTTTTCCTAATGTCTTGATGTTGAATTGCTAATTACTGACAGGTTTATTATTCATAAGTTCATGTTGGGACGAATTATTTTTCTCTGCAGAAGTCACCGGCATGCGACCTCGTCTTTCCTCTTGATATGCGATAAAATTCAGCCCTTTTTCGACGGCATCAAATTGATTCGATGGCATTAATCGTTCAAAAATACGGCGGCACATCGGTGGGCAGTCCCGAGCGCATCAAGAATGTGGCGCGCCGTGTGGCGCGCTGGCGCGCCGAAGGTCATCAGGTGGTGGTAGTGGTGTCTGCCATGAGCGGCGAAACCAACCGCCTGATCGCACTGGCCAAAGAAATCCAGGCTCAACCAGATCCACGTGAGCTGGATGTGATGGTCTCGACTGGCGAGCAGGTCACCGTCGCATTGCTGTCCATGGCGTTGATCGATGCAGGATTAAAGGCCCGCAGTTATACAGGTGGTCAGGTACGGATTCTCACAGACAGTGCTTTTACCAAAGCGCGTATTGTCAGCATTGACGAAGCGCGCATGCGCACTGATCTGAACGCGGGTTGCGTGGTTGTTGTGGCCGGGTTTCAAGGGGTGGATGAGGCCGGTAATATCACCACACTGGGTCGTGGCGGCTCTGACACCACGGGTGTCGCGCTGGCTGCAGCGCTGAAAGCCGACGAGTGCCAGATTTACACGGATGTCGACGGAGTCTATACCACTGACCCGCGCATAGTTCCTGAGGCGCGCCGGCTGAAGACCATCACTTTCGAGGAAATGCTCGAGATGGCCAGTCTTGGTTCGAAAGTGCTGCAGATCCGTTCGGTTGAGTTTGCGGGCAAGTATCGCGTTAAGTTGAGGGTGCTGTCGAGTTTTGAAGACGGCGGTGACGGCACGCTGATTACGTTTGAGGAAGACGAAAAAATGGAACAGGCAACCATCTCCGGTATCGCGTTTAATCGCGACGAGGCCAAGATTACGGTGCTCGGTGTGCCCGATCGCCCAGGGATCGCTTACCAAATACTCGGGCCGGTTGGCGACGCCAATGTCGATATCGACATGATTGTGCAGAACGTCGGGCAGGATGGATTGACTGATTTTTCATTCACCGTTCACCGCAACGACTACGCCAAGACCCTCGAAGTGCTGAAAAAGGTCGCCACTCATATTAAGGCGCGCGAAGTCCAAGGCGGGGACAAGATTGCCAAGGTTTCAATCGTCGGAGTCGGCATGCGTTCCCATGCCGGCATCGCCAGCACCGCATTCCGTACGCTTGCGGAAGAGGGTATCAACATTCAGATGATTTCAACCTCTGAGATCAAGATCTCGGTCGTGATCGACGAG
>CAIWNB010000388.1 GCA_903913965.1 uncultured beta proteobacterium | reverse complement strand
GTAGGCCTTCGCCTCTCCACCAAACTTCGACGACAACACCGTCGTGATCGCCGCCGTCAACGTCGTCTTGCCGTGGTCTACGTGCCCAATCGTGCCAACGTTTACGTGTGGCTTCGTACGCTCAAATTTGCCCTTGGCCATAATCGTTCCTTCAGTCTTTCCTATTAATGATCGCTTCTGCGACGAGTTTCGGCGCTTCCGCGTAGTGCTTGAATTCCATCGTATAACTTGCGCGCCCTTGGGAGAGGGAGCGCAGGGTGGTCAAATAACCGAACATCTCAGCAAGCGGAACTTCGGCCCTAAGTACCTTAGCTCCAATACTGTCTTCCATACCTTGCAGCATGCCTCGACGGGAGGCCAAATCCCCAAGTACGTGTCCCATATACTCTTCTGGAGTCTGCACCTCTACAGACATCACGGGCTCCAGCAGGACAGGGCTCGCGCGCCTCAAGCCTTCTACGACTGCGTTCAAGGCTGCCTCCCTAAACGTATTTTCGCTGGAGTCAACCGCATGATGCGACCCGTCAATTAACGTGACCTTAATATCGACTACTGGGAATCCCGCCAGAACTCCATCACACAAGGCTTCCTGAATACCTCGCTCGACTGCGAGCGTATAGTTTTGCGGCACGACACCAGGCTTTATCGCATCCACAAACAGGAATCCGGAACCACGCACCTGCGGCTCAATTTTCAATACGACCTGGGCATACTGGCCACGACCGGCAACTTCTTTGGCAACAATATCCTCTGTCTTAACGACTATCTGCTTAATGGTTTCACGGTAAGCCACCTGCGGCTTGCCAACAGATGCGGATACCCCGAACTCGCGGCGCATACGCTCAACAATCACTTCGAGATGCAACTCCCCCATCCCGCCGATAATGACTTGGCCAGACTCAGCATCCTTACGCACCTGCAGCGATGGATCTTCCTCCGCCAAACTCGCGAGAGCCACTTCCATCTTTTGATGATCGACCGATGTACTGGGCTCTACAGCCTGAAATATAACCGGCTCGGGAAAATGAATCTGGTCGAGCACAATAATCTTATTCGGGTCACACATCGTGTCACCCGTAGTGAAGCAGGAAAGTCCGGCGGCCGCAGCAATATCTCCGGCGCGAACTTCTGAAATTTCTTCCCGCTCGTTAGAATGCATCTGCAACAAACGACCGACAGGCTCGCAGCTCCCCGTTGACGGGTTATAAACCATGTCGCCAAGACCAACGACTCCGGAGTAAGCCCGAAAGAATATTAGCCGTCCCTCATGCGGGTCATTTGTAACCTTGAACGCCAAAGCCGAGAACACCTCTTCGTCACTTGCACGTCGTGAAACGGGGTGCCCATCACCATCAAACCCCGCGACAGCAGCGATATCGTCGGGAGACGGCAAATAATCTACGACCCCGTCGAGCAATGGTTGCACGCCCATATTGCAAAGCGCCGAACCACACAACATGGGCACAATCTCATTCCTGATTGCGCGCGCACGCAAGCCAGACTTGATTTGAACTGATGTCAGCGCGTTACCATCAAGGTAATCACTCATCAATTCATCATTGGCTTCGGCAGCACATTCAACCATTTTTTCCCGCCACTCCTGCGCATCATCCTCTAACGCCGGGGGAATGGCACGAAATTCAAACTTCATACCGAAGGTGGACTCATCCCAGTATATTGCCTGCATACGCACCAGATCGACTATTCCCTCAAATCCCTCTTCAACCCCGATTGGAATCTGAACCGGCACCGGAGTCGCACTGAGGCGCGACTGCATCTGCTCATAGACCCGAAAAAAGTCAGCGCCCTGACGATCCATCTTATTTACGAACGCGACCCTCGGCACCATGTACTTGGTCGCCTGGCGCCAAACGGCCTCCGATTGGGACTGAACTCCGTTGACCGCGCAATAAACCATACACGCGCCATCCAACACACGAAGTGTGCGCTCAACCTCAATCGTAAAATCGACATGCCCGGGAGTATCAATAAGATTGATGCGGTGCTCAGGGTAATCGCCCTGCATGCCAGCCCAAAAGCAAGTGGTTGCCGCGGAAGTAATCGTGATTCCACGCTCCTGCTCTTGCTCCATCCAATCCATAACTGCGGTACCGTCACGCACCTCGCCGAGGCGCTGTGAAACCCCCGTATAAAACAACACCCTTTCAGTAGTCGTGGTCTTACCGGCATCAATGTGAGCACTGATGCCGATATTGCGATACCGATCAATCGGGGTTTTACGGTGCACTGATCAAACTCTCGGGAACTCTTGCATCTATTAGAAACGGTAGTGCGAGAACGCCTTGTTGGCTTCGGCCATGCGGTGCACTTCGTCACGCTTCTTCATCGCGCCGCCACGACCTTCCGCAGCCTCCGAAAGCTCTCCGGCCAACCGGGCCCCCATGGACTTCTCGCCACGGCCACGAGCCGCATCGCGTATCCAACGCATCGCCAAAGCGACCCGCCGCACAGGGCGAACTTCCACCGGCACCTGATAGTTGGCGCCACCCACGCGCCGGCTTTTCACTTCGACCACAGGCTTAACATTGCTTACGGCAAGGTTAAAGATCTCCAGCGGATCTTTATTACTTTTCTTTTTAATCTGCTCAAGAGCGCCGTAAATAATCCGCTCAGCAACAGACTTCTTGCCAGCCTTCATCAGCACGTTGACAAATTTAGCAACATCGACGCTCGAAAATTTCGGGTCGGCCAGCACTTCTCGCTTCGGTATTTCTCTACGACGTGGCATGTTCGGTCTCTATCCTTGCTTGCGTGTGGGGGACTAAGCAGCCTTGGGCCGCTTTGCGCCGTACTTCGAGCGACTTTGTTTGCGATCCTTAACGCCCGCGGTATCAAGACTGCCGCGAACAATGTGGTAACGCACACCCGGAAGATCTTTTACGCGACCACCCCGAATCAGCACCACCGAGTGCTCCTGCAGATTGTGCCCCTCACCACCGATGTAGCTGGTGACTTCAAAGCCATTCGTTAAGCGCACGCGAGCAACTTTACGCAATGCTGAATTCGGTTTTTTAGGTGTTGTGGTGTATACGCGAGTGCACACGCCACGCTTTTGTGGCGAGTTTTTCAGTGCGGGAACTTTACTCTTAACCCGACGGAGCACTCGCGGCTTGCGAACCAATTGATTGATCGTTGGCATACTGAGCGAACTTCCTCTTTTACTAAATAAAAACCGCCAAAATTGCAGTTTTCCAGATCCTGAAAAACGCGGGACGGCAAAAAAGCCGTCCCGTGCCTGTTGGAACCCCATTCCCAGCCACTTTTGGCTGGAAATTCACGCCAAAAAAGACTGCAAATTTTATGGGGTTATAATGCCCGTGTCAAGCCACCTGCTCATTTGATTCTGTGGCGATCTCTACAACGTCATTTGATTCTGCAACATCCGCCTGGTGCTGGCGCGTTAGGTGGTAGGCCAGCCCGGTTCCGGCAGGAATCAGTCTTCCGACAATGACATTTTCCTTGAGCCCACGCAACTCGTCCCGTTTGCCCATGATTGCGGCCTCCGTCAGCACGCGGGTTGTTTCCTGGAATGATGCTGCTGAAATAAATGAATCTGTCGACAGTGATGCTTTGGTAATACCCAACAGCATGTAGTCGAAAGTCGCAGGCCGTTTGCCAGCCGCAGTAACCCTATCGTTTTCATCAAGTATTTCGGCTCGTTCCAGTTGCTCACCTACGATAAAGCGGGTCTCACCCGGATCAACGATAGTGACGCGCCGGAGCATCTGACGAACGATCACCTCAATATGCTTGTCGTTGATCTTAACGCCCTGCAGACGGTAGACATCCTGCACTTCGTTCGAGATATACCTTGCGAGCTCCTCGACCCCTTTGAGACGCAGAATATCGTGCGGATCAGCGGGACCGTCAACGATGACCTCGCCCTTGTTCACGACTTGGCCATCGTGCGCCATGACGTGCTTTTCCTTTGGAATCAAATACTCGTGGGCAACACCATCTAGATCCGTTATGACCAGACGCTGCTTACCCTTGGTATCCTTACCAAAAGACACGGTGCCGGTGATCTCTGCCAGCAGACCCGCATCCTTCGGTGAACGCGCCTCGAACAATTCCGCGACACGTGGCAAACCGCCAGTGATGTCACGCGTTTTCGAAGTTTCCTGCGGAATCCGAGCCAACACCTCGCCAACCGACACGTCCTGACCATCCTTGACGGTGATAATGCAGCCGATCTGGAAAGTGATATTGACTGGCAACTCGGTACCAGCAATCTTGACTTCCACACCCGAAACGTCGAGTAGCTTGACTTGAGGGCGCAAACCCTTCGCCTGCGCACTCCCGCGGCGCTTGGGATCCACAACCACCAAAGTCGAAAGACCCGTAACTTCATCAGTCTGCTTGGCAACCGTGACGCCCTCTTCTACGTTCTCGAAACGAACCTTACCCGCATATTCCGTAATAATTGGGCGGGTATGCGGATCCCACGTGGCAAGTACTTTGCCCGCCTTTACCATCTCGCCATCTCTGGACAACAGCGTCGCACCGTATACCACCTTGTGACGCTCCCGTTCGCGGCCGTGCTCGTCATGAACCAGCACCTCACCACTGCGTGATATCGCAATGAGTTCATTACGCGCGTTGGTCACATAGCGCATGCCGGTAGAGTAGCGAACAACACCAGCAGATTTACTCTCGATTTGACTGACCACCGCAGTACGCGATGCGGCACCACCGATGTGGAAGGTACGCATGGTCAGCTGGGTGCCTGGCTCGCCAATCGACTGCGCCGCAATCACGCCAACAGCCTCGCCAACGTTCACCAAGGAGCCACGGCCAAGGTCACGGCCATAGCAATTCGCGCACAAACCGTAACGGGTATCGCAGGTCAATGGCGTACGCACCTTGACCTCATCAAGTCCAACCGACTCAATGGAATCCACACTATCTTCGTCCAGCAACGTATTGGCCGGGTACATCACCTGGCCATTTTCCGGATTAACGATCTCCGTCGTGCAAACGCGGCCGAGGATACGCTCGCGCAGCGACTCGACAACTTCGCCGCCTTCGATCAACGCCTTCATTGCGACACCGTTTGAGGTACCGCAATCATTCTCGATAACAACCAGATCCTGGGTAACGTCAACCAAACGGCGGGTCAGGTATCCCGAATTCGCCGTCTTCAACGCAGTGTCCGCGAGGCCCTTACGTGCACCGTGAGTTGAAATAAAGTACTGCAACACGTTCAACCCCTCACGGAAATTGGCCGTGATTGGCGTTTCAATAATCGAGCCATCAGGCTTTGCCATCAGGCCACGCATACCCGCAAGCTGCCGGATTTGCGCCGCTGATCCGCGCGCACCTGAGTCGGCCATCATGTAAATCGAGTTGAACGATTCCTGGGTAACAGGCTGGGATTTCTTATCCTTGAGGGGCTGATAAGTCTTGGTCTCGTAGTTCCAGGCCGATACATCCTGGGTGCCAAGCTGATCCATCATCGCCTTGGCGACCACGTCGCCTGCACGACCCCAGATATCAACCACCTTGTTGTAACGCTCGCCTTGCGTCACCAGGCCCGACGTATATTGGGACTCAATTTCCTGCACTTCTTTTTCGGCAGCGGAAATGATGTCGTTCTTCTGCGTCGGCACCAGCATATCGTCAACCGCAATCGATATGCCAGCACGCGTTGCCATCGTAAAGCCGTTGTACATCAGCTTGTCAGCGAATATAACGGTCTCGCGCAGTCCGCAACGACGGAACGAAAGGTTAATGAGCTTGGAAATTTCCTTCTTTTTGAGCGCCTTGTTGATCGCCTCGAAAGGCAGACCTGGCGGAAGAATTTCGGACAGCAGGGCACGACCGACCGTCGTTTTATAACGCGTGATCTTTTCGCTCTTTTCACCAGAAGCGTCGATTTCAATTTCTTTGAGACGCACGACGATGCCAGCATTAACTTCGATATTCCTCGACTCGTAAGCGCGCGAAACTTCACCGACGTTCATGAAGTGCATGCCTTCGCCCTTCGCGCCCATCTTTTCACGCGTGATGTAGTAAAGGCCGAGCACGATATCCTGCGACGGCACGATGATCGGCTCACCGTTGGCTGGCGACAGGACGTTGTTGGTCGACAACATCAGGGTGCGCGCCTCCAACTGCGCTTCCAGAGACAGCGGCACGTGCACCGCCATTTGGTCACCGTCAAAGTCAGCGTTAAACGCAGCGCAAACCAGCGGATGCAGCTGGATTGCCTTACCTTCGATCAACACCGGCTCGAATGCCTGAATACCAAGACGGTGCAAGGTTGGCGCCCGGTTCAACATCACCGGATGCTCGCGAATCACTTCCTCAAGAATATCCCAGACTTCCGGCACTTCCTGTTCAACAAGGCGTTTAGCCGCCTTGATGGTGGTTGCCAGCCCCAGTGTTTCGAGTTTATTGAAGATATAGGGCTTGAAAAGTTCCAGCGCCATTTTCTTCGGCAAACCGCACTGGTGCAGCTTGAGTTGCGGACCAACAACGATCACCGAACGGCCCGAATAGTCGACGCGTTTGCCCAAAAGGTTTTGACGGAAACGGCCGCCTTTGCCCTTAATCATGTCTGCAAGCGACTTCAGCGGACGTTTGTTCGCCCCCGTCATGGCCTTGCCACGACGACCGTTATCGAGCAGCGAATCCACTGCTTCCTGCAGCATCCGCTTCTCATTGCGGACGATGATATCCGGCGCCTTGAGTTCAAGCAGACGCTTGAGGCGGTTGTTACGGTTGATCACGCGGCGATAGAGATCGTTAAGATCAGAAGTCGCAAAGCGACCGCCGTCGAGCGGCACCAACGGACGCAGTTCCGGCGGCAGGACCGGCAGCACTTCCATGACCATCCAGTCGGGCTTGATACCCGACTTATTGAAAGCCTCAAGCACCTTCAGGCGCTTGGCGATTTTTTTGATCTTGGTTTCCGAAGTCGTGGCAGCCAGATCGGTACGCAGAGTTTCAATTTCCGGCTTGAGGTCGATCGCACGCAGCAATTCGCGCACGCCTTCAGCCCCCATGATGGCGGTGAAGTCGTCACCGTATTCCTCGACCTTGGCGAGGTAATCGTCCTCTGACAGCAACTGGCAGCGCTTGAGCGGCGTCATGCCCGGGTCGGTCACGACATAGGCTTCAAAGTAAAGGACACGCTCGATGTCGCGCAAGGTCATATCCAGCACCATGCCCAGACGCGATGGGAGTGATTTCAGGAACCAGATATGGGCCACCACCGAAGCGAGTTCAATGTGTCCCATGCGCTCGCGGCGCACCTTTGAAAGCGTCACCTCGACACCGCATTTTTCGCAAATGACACCGCGGTGTTTCAGTCGTTTGTATTTGCCGCAGAGGCACTCATAGTCTTTGACTGGGCCAAAGATCTTGGCGCAGAAAAGACCGTCGCGCTCCGGCTTGAACGTGCGGTAGTTGATGGTCTCGGGTTTCTTTACCTCACCATACGACCATGACCGGATTTTCTCCGGCGATGCCAGGCCGATTTTGATCGCATCAAATTCTTCTTCAGGCGTTACCTGTTTGAACAAGTCGAGTAGTGCCTTCATGTTTCACTCCAGGGGGCGTGATGCACAAAATCAAAAATTCGTTTCAATTCGTGACGTCGTGTCGTAATCAATATCGTTCGTGATCCAAGTCGATGTCGATCGCAAGCGAGCGGATCTCCTTGACCAGCACGTTGAACGACTCCGGCATGCCGGCCTCGATCTTGTGCTCGCCCTTGACGATAGACTCGTAAACCTTGCGACGACCTTCGGTATCGTCGGACTTGACGGTAAGCATTTCCTGCAGCGTATAGGAGGCGCCGTAAGCTTCGAGGGCCCACACCTCCATCTCGCCAAAACGCTGACCACCGAACTGCGCTTTACCACCGAGAGGCTGCTGCGTGACCAGACTGTAAGGTCCGGTTGAGCGCGCATGCATCTTGTCATCGACCAAGTGGTGCAGTTTCAGCATCTGCATATAGCCCACCGTGACTGAACGGTCGAATGCCTCGCCCGTGCGGCCATCAAACAACTGAATCTGCCCCGATGTGGGCAAGCCGGCAAGTTCCAGCATGGTTTTGATTTCGGCTTCCGTCGCTCCGTCAAACACTGGCGTCGCGAAAGGTACACCTTTCTGCAGATTCTTCGCCAGCTCCAGAATTTCGACGTCCGTAAAGCTGTCGATATCCTCCTGCTTGCCACTGGAGTTATAAATCTTATCGAGGAATTTACGCAGATCAGCGATTTTGGCCTGTGCTTTCAACATCTCGCCAATACGCAGTCCCAGACCCTTCGCTGCCCAACCAAGGTGGGTCTCGAGAATCTGACCTACGTTCATCCGTGAAGGAACGCCCAACGGATTCAACACGACATCGACCGGCGTGCCATCCTCCATGTGGGGCATATCTTCGACCGGCGTGATCTTCGAAATCACACCTTTGTTACCGTGGCGGCCGGCCATCTTATCGCCAGGCTGCAGACGGCGGCGGATCGCGACATAAACCTTGACCATCTTCTGCACGCCAGGCGGCAGTTCATCACCGCTGGTGAGCTTCTTTTTCTTCTCTTCGTAGGCACGGTCAAACTCAATGCGCTTTTGCGCCATGCCTTCCTTCAATTGCTCGATAAGGCGGTTGACCTTGTCGTTCGCAACGTCGATATCGAACCAGTGGTAGCGATCGACCTCGAGGAGGTAAGCCTTGGTGATCTTCGCACCTTTGGCCAGTTTTTTCGGTCCTTTGTTGGCGATCTTACCGACCACCAGACGCTCGAGACGCAGGAACGCATCCTCTTCGACAATACGCATCTGGTCAGCCAGATCCGTCTTGTAGCGTTTGAGCTCGTCATCAATGATCTGCTGGGCGCGTTTATCGCGTTCAATGCCTTCACGTGTAAAGACCTGAACCTCGATCACGGTGCCCGACATACCGGAGGGAACGCGCAGGCTGGTATCTTTTACATCAGAGGCTTTTTCACCAAAGATGGCACGCAACAGCTTTTCTTCCGGTGTCAGCTGGGTCTCGCCTTTGGGCGTAACCTTGCCAACAAGCACATCACCGGCCTGAACCTCGGCACCAATATAAATAATGCCTGACTCGTCGAGATTGCCGAGCTGGGTCTCCGAGAGGTTCGAGATATCGCGGGTGATCTCTTCAGGTCCAAGCTTGGTATCACGAGCAACGACTGAAAGCTCCTCAATATGAATCGAGGTGTAGCGATCATCCGCTACAACGCGCTCCGAAATCAGGATCGAGTCCTCGTAGTTGTAGCCGTTCCACGGCATAAACGCGACCAACATGTTCTGACCGAGTGCGAGCTCGCCGATATCGGTCGATGCGCCATCGGCAACCACGTCACCACGCGCGATGACATCGCCAACTTTGACCAGAGGACGCTGGTTGATATTGGTATTCTGGTTTGAACGGGTGTATTTGACGAGGTTGTAAATATCAACACCAACCTCACCGGCCGTGGCTTCTTCGTCATGGACCCGCACGACAATACGGCTTGCATCCACATAATCGACGAGACCGCCACGATTGGCACGGACAGCAGTGCCTGAATCAACCGCAACCGTACGCTCAAGCCCTGTGCCGACCAGCGGCTTTTCCGCACGCAGGCAAGGTACCGCCTGACGTTGCATGTTTGAGCCCATCAAGGCGCGGTTCGCGTCATCGTGCTCAAGGAACGGAATCAGCGACGCCGCCACCGAAACGATCTGCGACGGTGCCACGTCCATGTACTCAATACGATCCGGCGTGGCCAGCGTAAATTCATTTTTGCTGCGACAAGACACCAGCTCATCGGTGAACTTGTTTTTCTTGTCGAGTTCGGCGTTGGCCTGCGCGATAACGTATTTGCTTTCTTCAATCGCCGACAGGTAGTGGATCTCGTCTGTCACATGCGTGTCTTTGACCACCCGATACGGCGTCTCGAGGAAACCGTATTCATTGGTGCGCGCAAACAGCGCCAGCGAGTTAATCAGGCCGATGTTCGGACCTTCCGGCGTTTCGATCGGGCATACCCGGCCGTAGTGCGTCGGATGCACGTCGCGGACTTCGAAGCCGGCCCGTTCGCGCGTCAAACCACCTGGTCCGAGCGCCGAGACCCGACGCTTGTGCGTGATTTCAGAAAGCGGGTTGGTCTGATCCATAAACTGCGACAGCTGCGAAGATCCGAAGAATTCACGAATCGCCGCCGATACCGGTTTCGCGTTGATGAGGTCGTGCGGCATCAGGTTTTCTGATTCGGCCTGGCTCAAACGCTCGCGAACAGCGCGTTCGACACGCACCAAACCCGCGCGGAACTGGTTTTCAGCCAGCTCACCAACCGAGCGAACCCGACGGTTACCGAGGTGATCGATATCGTCAATTTCACCCTTGCCGTTGCGCAACTCGACCAGAATCCGAATAACCGCGACGATGTCTTCCTTCGACAAGGTGCCTGCGCCAGTGAGTTCTGAACGGCTGACACGGCGGTTAAACTTCATGCGGCCTACGGCTGACAGATCATAGCGATCCTCAGAGAAAAACAGACCGTTAAACAGTGTTTTGACTGCATCTTCAGTCGGCGGTTCGCCCGGGCGCATCATGCGATAGATGGCGACCATTGCGGCCATCTGGTCGACAGTCTCATCGATACGCAGCGTCTGCGAAATAAACGGCCCCTGGTCCAGATCATTGGTGTAAATCGTCTGCACAGTTCCAACTGAGGCATCAGCCAGTTTTTCCAGCAACTCTTCTGTAATCTCGTCGTTGGCGTTGGCGACGATTTCGCCGCTTTCCTTGTCAACCACGTTATGCGCGATTACGCGACCGATTACATAGTCCTGCGGGACCGTGATCTTGGTCATGTGCGCTTCCTGCATTTCACGCACATGCCGCTGGGTAATACGCTTGTCCTTGGCGACGATCAGCTTGCCGGTCTTGGTGGTGAAATCGAACCTTGCAATCTCGCCGCGCAAACGCTCGGGGACCAGCTCGAAGTCAATCTCAGACTTGGTCAGGCTGAAGCTATCGAAGATGAAGAACTCGCTCAAAATTTGCTCGGGCGTGTAACCCAGCGCTTTAAGCAAGATCGTGACCGGCATCTTGCGACGACGGTCAACGCGAAAATATAGGTAATCCTTCGGGTCGTATTCGAAATCCAACCACGAACCACGATAAGGAATGATGCGGGCGGAAAACAACAATTTGCCCGAAGAGTGGGTTTTGCCGCGATCGTGCTCGAAAAATACGCCGGGCGAGCGGTGCAACTGCGACACGATAACGCGCTCGGTGCCATTGATAACAAACGAACCGGTATCGGTCATGAGCGGAATCTCGCCCATGTAGACTTCCTGCTCCTTGACCTCTTTGATCGTGGGCTTGGAAGCCTCCTTATCCATGATCGTCAGGCGCACCTTGGCGCGCAGCGGGGCCGCAAATGTCAAACCACGTTGCTGACATTCCTTGACGTCAAAAGGCGGTTTGCCCAAAACATAACTAACAAATTCCAAACGGGCGTTCTTGGAATGACTCTCTATTGGAAATACGCTCTGGAACGCGGCCTGCAGGCCCTCGCTCTTGCGCACATCGGGTTGTGTAAGTTCCTGCAGGAATGCTGCGTAGGAATCGAGCTGTGTTGCCAACAAATAGGGTACGGGCAATACGCTCGCACGTTTGGCAAAGCTCTTACGGATGCGCTTCTTTTCAGTGAACGAGTAGCTCATTGAGGCTCCTCAACAGTAATGTCGGACCGGGACCCAACGCACCCGGCGGATGCGCTCGGCGCTGGCCTGTCAGTTGCAAAAAACAAAAGAACAACAGGCCGACTGCTGCCAGTCGGCCTGTCTTATGCTGCAGTTGTTACTTGATTTCAGCCGTTGCGCCGGCTTCGATCAGCTGCTTCAGAATTGCCTCGGCATCCGCCTTTGACACACCTTCTTTCACGGCCTTCGGTGCACCATCAACCAAGTCTTTGGCTTCTTTGAGGCCAAGCTGGGTCACTGCGCGAACAACCTTAATCACGTTAACCTTGCTGGCGCCGGCGGCGGTCAGGTTAACAGTGAACTCGGTCTGCTCTTCGGCAGCTGCGGCACCGGCGCCACCGGCGGCGGGTGCTGCCACCGAAACCGTAGCAGCGGCGGCGGAAACGCCGAACTTCTCTTCCATCTCTTTGATGAGGCTTGAGAGTTCAAGCACTGTCATCTGCGCAATTACTTCAAGTATTTCTGCTTTGGCGATCGCCATAGTTTTCTCCAATCAAGAATATCGGACTAGTCAAGCTATAAGTTGCAATTCCGCCCTTAGGCGGCCTGTTTTTCCTTCTGGTCGCGCACGGCAGCGACGGTCCGCACAAATTTGCTCGGCACTTCGTTCAGTGTCTGCACAAACTTTACGATAGGCGCTTGCATGGTTCCCAACAACTTCGATAGCAGCTCTTCGCGGCTTGGCATGGTCGCCAGATTTGCCACATCCTTTGGGGACATGACAAAGTTGGCCATCGCGCCCGCTTTGATCACAAACTTATCGTTGCCTTTGGCAAAGTCATGCAACACTTTCGCGACCTTAACCGGATCGCTTGAAATCCCATAGGCGAGCGGCCCGACCATTTGGTCGGCCAGCCCTGCAAACGGGGTATCGGCGACGGCCCGGCGCACGAGCGTGTTCTTGAGAACCCGCAGATAAACGCCCGAAGCGCGCGCTTTCTTGCGCAAAACGGTCATTTCTGCGACCTCAAGGCCGCGGTACTCCGCAACGACGATAGCCTGAGCCAGCTTGACCTGCCCGCTGACTTCAGCCACAACCGCTTGTTTCTGTTCCAGATTAAGACTCAAGGTCTACCTCCAATCGTTAACGAATGACATGCGCGAAACGCCGAACTGCGAATCAAACTAAATTCTGCGATTCTTCGCTCGCCATTCAACCCACGGCGACCTTAGCGCCAGGCATTGCAACAACCTGATTCCACGGGACACACCGTCTGCGTAGAGCGCGGTTCAGAAGGCAGCAGTCAGGTCAGTAAAAACCATGACTGTTAAAACCTAAATCGCCACAATTAAGCTCGGCAAAATGTGATGGCCTTACGTTCCGGCTTTAACCGTCCAGTAACACCGCATAACCATCTGCCTAGCCCCTACGGTCTTTGACAACCCGCCGGCAACGCCCTACTGCGCGGCACCAGCGGCCCAAAGCCTTCACTACCAATACTTAAGCCTGCAAGCTGGACTGATCGACACGAACCCCGACACCCATCGTGCTCGAAACGGAAATCTTCTTGAGGTATATACCTTTGACGCCAGCCGGCCGCGATTTGTTCACCGCGTCGAGCAAAGCCTTAACGTTTTCAGCAAGCGCATCAACCGTAAAGGATGCGCGACCAATCGTACACTGCACAATACCGGTCTTGTCGGCACGGTATTGCACTTGGCCAGCCTTGGCGTTCTTCACAGCCGTAGCGACGTCCTGCGTAACGGTACCGACTTTCGGGTTTGGCATCAGGCCACGGGGGCCAAGAACCTGACCAAGGGTACCAACAACGCGCATTGTATCCGGCGTCGCGATGACCACATCAAAATCCATCTTGCCCGCCTTAATGTCCGCGGCGAGATCATCAAGACCGACAATATCCGCGCCGGCATCAAGAGCTGCCTTTGCACGGTCACCCTGCGCGAAAACAGCAACGCGGACAGTTTTACCGGTACCCGCGGGCATCACCACTGAACCACGCACGGTTTGGTCTGACTTCTTGGCGTCGATACCAAGGTTTATCGCCACATCGATCGACTCGTTGAACTTGGCAGTCGCATTGGTCTTGACCATTGCAAGAGCGTCACTGATCGGATAGAGCTTATCGCGGTCAACCGTCGTGACGAGCGCGCCATAGCGCTTAGAGATCTTGGCCATTTATACACCCTCCACATCAACACCCATACTACGGGCGCTACCAGCAATCGTTCTGACAGCGGCATCCATGTCGCCGGCGGTCAAATCGGGCATTTTGGTCTTGGCTATTTCTTCGGCCTGCGCACGGGTCAGCCTGCCCACCTTATCGGTGTGCGGGACCTTGCTGCCTTTTTCGAGCTTCAGTGCTTTCTTGATCAGGACCGACGCCGGAGGCGTCTTGATAATGAAGGTAAAGCTTTTGTCCTGATAAGCGGTAATCAAAACCGGCAGCATCAAACCCGCTTCAACCTTCTGGGTCTGGGCGTTGAAAGCCTTGCAGAATTCCATGATATTCAAGCCACGCTGACCGAGGGCCGGTCCGATGGGTGGGCTTGGATTGGCTTTGCCCGCGGGGCACTGCAACTTGATAAAACCGACGATCTTCTTGGCCATAATGGCGCTCCTTAGAGTGGGTTCTGGCGGGCTGCGGATTTACGCCGCCCTCCCCGTTAAAAACAACTACATTGCTGCAAAAGCGATGGCACTGATTCTTGATTAAGCCTTCTCGACTTGGCCGAAATCGAGTTCGACCGGGGTTGAGCGCCCGAAAATCGTTACCGCGACGCGGATCTTGTTTTTGTCGTAATTGACATCTTCGACAGTGCCATTGAAATCGGTAAACGGGCCCTCTTT